>DASPGT010000001.1:0-5034 GCA_035620475.1 Gaiellaceae bacterium
GAACGGCGTGTACTGGACCTTGACCCCGTACTCCTTCCCGAACTCGTTCAGGAGCTTCTTGTAGAAGTAGTCCGGGTAGTTGTAGACGGTGAACGTTCCGCCGGTCTCGGGCTCGAGGCCGGACTCGATCGGGTCCTCCCACAGAGGCAGCTCGACCCGCTTGTCGGGTCGCGCGAGCGGAAGGCCGCCGGGGCCGAGCAGCTCGACTTCCGTCTCGCCCGTCGAGCCGACCACGGTCGTTCCCGCCTGCTGCTCGGGCGTCGTGGACGAGCTGCACGCGGCCAGCAGGCCGCCCGCGCCCGAAAGCGCCGAAGCGGCCACCGCCGAGCGGAGGAGGAAATCCCTCCTGTTCAAGCCGTTGTATCTCTCCTTCGGATGGTGCGTCATCCTCAAGCCTCCTCGGAATCGTCGATCGAGGGCCGCAGCGAGAACGGCAGGGTTTCACGCTCCGCGCCCGCCTTCAAGTTGGAGCTTCCGCACGTCACGAAATCTCAGACGGCCGCAGGGTTCGACAAGTTGGCGACCTTTGCTGCCCACAGGGACCCGCCGGGCCGAATCGGGTCGTCTCCGGAGCAAGGGTTGCCCTCGGGAATTAGAGTACAAGGATGGCAACCGAGGCGACAGTCGTCGAGATCGACCGCGAGCGGATCAAGGAGCTGACGGAGCGCGAGGAGGCCCGGCTCGACGAGCGCACCGGCGCCTCGCGCGCGATGTACGAGCGCGCCCGCAAGACCCTGTCCGCGGGCGTCGCCTCCTCCTACCAGGTGCGCGACCCCTGGCCAATTTACCTCGCCGGCGGCGCCGGCGCGAAGGTCTGGGACGTGGACGGGAACGAGCTCCTCGACTTCCACAACGGCTTCGGCTCGATGGTGCAGGGCCACGCCCACCCGGCGATCGGCAAGGCGCTCGCCGAGCGCTACCCGCACGGGACGCACTTCGCGGCGCCCACCGAGGACGGCATCGTCGTCGCGGAGGAGCTGGCCCGCCGTTGGGGCCTCCCCAAGTGGCGCTACACGAACTCGGGCTCCGAGGCGACCATGGATGCGATCCGGATCGCGCGCGCGGCCACCGGGCGCGACACGATCGTCAAGATCTTCGGCTCCTACCACGGGCACCACGACTACGTGATGGTCTCGATCGGCGTCCCGTACGACGAGATCGGCGACCGCGACCACTACGAGTCGCTGCCGTACGGCGCCGGCATCCCACAGTCCGTCGCCGACCTGACGATCCCGGTGCCGTTCAACGACGCCGGCGCGATGGAGCGGCGCATCGAGAGCCTGATCGCGGAGGGGCGCAAGCCCGCCTGCGTGATCATGGAGGCGGCGATGATGAACCTCGGGGTCGTGCTCCCGGAGCCCGGCTACCTCGAGGCCGTCCGCGAGCTCACACGGAAGCACGACATCGTCCTGATCTTCGACGAGGTCAAGACGGGCCTCTGCATCGCGCCCGGCGGCGCCACCGACCGCTTCGGGGTGGTGCCCGACATGGTCACGCTCGCGAAGACGCTCGGCGGCGGCCTCCCCTCGGGCGCCATCGGCGGCACCGAGGAGGTCTTCGAGGTCGTCGAGAACGGCAGCGTCTACCAGGTGGGCACGTACAACGGGAACCCGCTCGCCATGGCCGCGGCCCGCGCGAGCCTGCTCGAGGTGCTCACGCCGGACGCCTACGAGCACCTCGACGCGCTCAACGACCGCATTCTCGCCGGCTGCCAGAAGGTGATCGACGACCATCGCCTGCCCGGCTACGCGGTGGGCGTCGGCGCCAAGGGCTGCGTGACCTTCTCGCCGGCGAAGATCGTCGACTACGAGACCTACAAGGAGAACCAGGACGGCGAGCTGGCCGACCTCGCGTGGCTCTACAACATGAACCGCGGCGTGTTCATGACGCCCGGCCGCGAGGAGGAATGGACGCTGTCGGTCGTGCACTCCTTCGAGGACTGCGACGCCTTCGTCGCCGCCTTCGAGGAGATGGCTGCTGACCTCACAGCGTAGAATTCGGTCATGAAGGCGGATCTGGGAGCCGCTCTGGCGGCGGGCGCGACGCTCCCGGCGGACTGGTACGCCGACCCGGCGATCCAGCGGCTGGAGGGCGAGAAGATCTTCGCCCGCACCTGGCAGTACGCCGGCCGGGCCGACCGCGTGGCAAAGCCCGGCGACTTCTTCACGTGCTTCGCCGGGCAGATCCCGATCGTGGTCGTCCGCGACCTCGAGGGCGAGCTGCGCGGGTTCGTCAACGTCTGCCGCCACCGCGGCCACCTGATCGCCGAGGGCGACGGCAACCGCAAGGCGCTCCAGTGTCCCTACCACGCCTGGACGTACGACCTGGAGGGGACGCTGCGAAAGGCGCCGCGCTCGGAGCGCGAGCCCGACTTCGACGCGGAGGGCTACTCCATGCTCCCTGTGGCGACCGAGGCCTGGGGCCCCCTCGTCTTCGTCAACCCGGACCGCGACGCCGGCCCGCTCGACGAGGCGCTCGGCCCGCTGCCCGGCCACGTCGCCGAGAGCGGCCTCGACGTCGACCGGCTGCGCTTCCGCGTCCGCAACGACTGGGAGATCGAGTGCGACTGGAAAGTGGCGATCGAGAACTACCTCGAGTGCTACCACTGCGCGGTCGCGCACCCCGGTTTCTCGAAGGTGATCGACGTCACCCCGGACGAGTACCTGCTGCGCTCCGAGGGACTCGTCTCCAGCCAGTTCGGCGTCGTCAAGGAGTCCCCCAAGGGGAACGGAAAGCCGTCGTACCTGGACGGGAACGAGCTGATGCAGCCGCAGTACCACACGCTCTTCCCCAACTTCACGCTCAACATCGACCCGGGCCCGGGGAACATGTCCGTGGACGTGACGCGCCCGGCCGGGCCGGGGCGCTGCGCCGGCTCGACGGAGTACTTCTTCTACGAGGAGGTCTCCGACGAGACCGCGGCCGAGATGATGGCCTTCGCCAACCAGGTCGGCGCCGAGGACGCGTCGCTCGTCGCCTCGGTGCAGCGCGGGCTCGCCTCCGGGATGATCCCGCACGGCCGGCTCCTGCCCACGAGCGAGCACCTGATCCAGCACTTCCAGAAGCTCGTCCACGAGGCCGTTTCTGCCTGACCCGCGCCACGCGGTGCTCTTCGAGCCGCTGCAGATCGGCCCGAAGACCCTCAGGAACCGCTTCTACCAGGTGCCGCACTGCACCGGGTTCGGCGTACAGAAGCCGGGCGGGCAGGCGAGGCACCGTTCGATGAAGGCCGAGGGCGGCTGGGCGGCCGTCAACACCGAGTACTGCGCGGTCAGCCCCGACTCGGACGAGACGCCCTTCATCTCCGCGCGCCTGTGGGACGACGGGGACGTGCGGGCGCTCGCGCTCATGAGCGACGAGGTGCACGAGCACGGCGCGCTGGCCGGCGTCGAGCTCCACCACTCCGGAGCGCACTGCCCGCGGCGCGAGTGGCGCCTCCCCGCGATCGCGCCCTCGCAGCTCGCCAGCGACTACCTGCTCGTGACGCCGAAGGCGATGGAGCTGGACGACATCAGGCGCGTGCAGGCCGACTGGGCCGCCGCCGCGCGCCGCGCGCGCGAGGCCGGCTTCGACATCGTCTACGTCTACGGCGCGCACAGCTACCTGCCCATGCAGTTCCTCTCGCCCTTCTACAACCGGCGGACGGACTCCTACGGCGGCTCGCTCGCGAACCGGGCCCGCTTCTGGCTCGAGCTCCTGGAGCTGACGCGGGAAGCGGTCGACGGCGAGCTGGCGGTGGCGACGCGGATCTCCGTCGCCGCGCTCAGCCCCTACGGCGTCGAGCTGGACGAGGCACTCGAGTTCGTCGCGCTCGCCGACCACCTCGTCGACCTGTGGGACGTGGCCATCGGCTCGGCCACCGAGTGGTCGAAGGACTCCGGCGCCTCGCGCTTCTTCAAGCAGGGCTGGCAGCTCGAGTGGACGGGCCGGGTGCGCGAGGCGACGGCGAAGCCGATCGTCGGCGTCTCGCGCATGACCGACCCGGACCGGATGGCGGAGATCGTGGCGAGCGGGGCCTGGGACCTGATCGGGGCGGCGCGGCCGTCGATCGCCGACCCGTTCCTGCCCGCGAAGATCGAGGCCGGGCGGCTCGACGAGATCCGGGAGTGCATCGGCTGCAACATCTGCATCCCGAAGTCGGACCCCGGCGGCAACATCGGCTGCACGCAAAACGCGACCGCCGGCGAGGAGTTCCGCCGCGGCTGGCACCCGGAGCGGTTCGAGCCGGCGGAGAACCGCGACCGCGACGTGCTCGTGGTCGGCGCCGGGCCCGCGGGAATGGAGTGCGCGATCGTCCTCGGCAAGCGCGGCTTCCGCCGTGTCCACCTCGTCGAGGCCGAGCGCGAGATCGGCGGGATCATGCGCTGGATCCCGCAGCTGCCCGGGCGCGGCGAGTGGGGGCGCGTCCTCGACTGGCGCGCGATCCAGCTCGGCAAGCTCGGCAACGTCGAGGTGCTGACCGGGCTGCGGCTGGACGCCGACGGCGTGCGCGAGTACGGGGCGGAGATCGTCGTCGTCGCCACGGGCGCCCACTGGTCGCCCGTCGGGCTCAACCGCGAGACGCACGAGCCGATCGCGGGCGCGGACGCCGCGCTCCCACATGTGCTGACGCCGGAGCAGATCATGGTCGCGGGCAAGACGCCGCCTGGGGAGCGCGTCGTCGTCTACGACTCGGACGGCTACTTCATGGGGCCGGATCTCGCAGAGAAGCTCGCCGCGGACGGGTTCCGCGTCGACTTCGTCACGTCGCTGGAGGACGTGGCCCCGTTCGCCCACGAGACCCTGGAGCAGGTCTTCCTGAAGGAGCGGCTGCACGAGGTCGGCGTGCGCATGCACCGGAGGACGACGATCGGTCGGGTGGCGCCGGGGCGGATGGTCGGCGCGGACGAGTTCGGCGACCCGGTCGAGCTGGAGGCGGACGCGGTCGTCCTCGTAGCGCAGCGCGTCTCCGACGACGCCCTCTACCACGAGCTCCGCGCGGACGATGACCGCCTGGAGGCCGAGGGGATCGAGGCCGTCTACCGGATCGGCGAC
>DASPGT010000002.1:0-15987 GCA_035620475.1 Gaiellaceae bacterium
GGCGGCGGACCGGAGGGCGGCCCGACGGGCGTGTCTCCCCGCCTGCCGCCCCGGCCGGGGCGGCAGCCGCCGGCTCGGCCGCAGGAGCGGGCCCGAGCGAGGCTCGGCCGCCGGCCGGCGCCACGGGCTCCGCCGCCGGCGTGACCGTCGCCGCCGTGCGCTCGGCACGGGCCTCCGGGAGCGGCGGCGCCTCGAGCGGGGCCGGAACGCGCTCGGGCACCGTGCTGTCCGGGCCCGGAGCCGGCTGGATCTCCTCGAGGGTGATCGGCGGCGGCGGGCCCGTCCACGGGTCCAGGGCCGGGCGGCTCGCGCGGGCGAGCAGCCGGCCAACCCCGCCCGGAACGTCGGGCACCGTCAGCGCCCCTCGCCCACGAGCAGGGCCAGCCGCCGGCGGCGGGCGTCGGGCAGGCTCTCGATCTCGGCGAGCGTCCAGCCGTAGGCGGTCGCAAGCAGGTGAAGCTCGCATTCGAGCTGCCGCGCCAGCTCGCCCAGCCGCGACAGCGCCACCTGCTGGACGTCGACGTCGAGGGTGACCGGCCCTTCGCAGCCGGCACACGAGAACTCGAGGGGACCGGAGAGGGCGTCGTCGACGAGCTCGAGCTCGCCCGGGCCGGGAGCGCGCTCGGGGGCCCCCACCGTGCAGCGCCGCAGCAGCTCCGCGGTCGCCGCCTCCGGGTCGTCCGGGAGGTCGAGGAGGTCGCCGTACGTCGGCTCGCGGATCCCGCCCCGCCCCAGGACGGCCACGCGCGGAGCCGGCTCGGGGAAGCTCTCCGGGGCGAGCACGATCTCGCTCAGGAGCCCGCAGTGGGGGCACCGGGCGACGAGCTCGAGCTCCGCCCCGGCCAGCGTCCGAGCCAGGTCGACGAGCTCGCGGTCGCCCAGCGAGACCGGCAGCGCGGCGGCGTCCTCGACGCCCGCCGACTCGAGAACGGCGAGCGCCTGGCCGACCTCGGTTTCCGGGCCGGTCAGCGCTGGGAGCACCTCGGTCGCCTGCACGGCATTCCTTCCTTCGCCCACCCCGGCGAGCGCCGACCGGGACTAGAGCTCGGTCGGCTCGGTCACGGACTCGTCCCGCTCGAAGCCCTCGATCTCGAGCTTGAGGAGCTCGATCGCGACGCCGGCGGTCGCGGCGTCGAGCTGCGGCGTCGCCTGGTACTCCGAAGGCCAGCAGCGGAAGAGCTTGTACGAGAGGACCTTCTGGTTCGCCTCGTTGAAGACGTCGAGGATCATGTCCTTGCGGAAGCTCCTGAGCGAGATGGGGTTCGCAGGCGAGTGCACCAGGTTCGCCCAGTCCTCGAACTCCTTCGCATGCGTCCTGCCGCGCTCGAGGGTGATCGCGTCGTAGGTCGTCTTGCCGGGGCTCTTGCGCTCGTGCGAGGGGTCGCCGCCCTCGCGATGTGCGACCGGCTCCGTCGTTCGCTTGAGGGCGCTCACCTTGGTGACGCCGGCGACGTACTGGCCGTCCCACATGATCCGGAACATGAACGACTTGTACGGGTCGAAGCGCTCTGCGTTGACGGTGAATTGAGGCATCTCACTCCTCCAGCTGCGAGATCTGGGTGATGGAGACGATCACGAACTCGGCCGGCTTCAAGGGAGCGAACCCGACGAGGATGTTCACCCGGCCGAGGTCGATCTCCGACTGCGGGTTGTTCTCCTCGTCGCACTTGACGAAGAAGCTGTCCGACTCGGAGCGCTTGGCGCTCTCCTGGAACGCCCCCTGGCGGAAGAGGCCGCGCATGAACGTTCCCGCCGCGAGCCGGAGCTGGGCCCAGAGGTCCGGGTCGTTCGGCTCGAAGACCGCGAACTGCGTGCCGAGGTAGAGCGAGCTCTCGATGTAGTTGGTGAGCCGGCGGATGGGCACGTACTTGAACTCCGAGGAGGCGGTGTCGTCGCCCTTGAGCGTCCGCGCTCCCCAGACCACCGTGCCGGCCCCGGGGAAGCTCCGCAGGACGTTGATCCCGCGCGGGTTGAGGACGCCCGAGAGGTCGTCGCTCGTCGGCTGCGTGAGACCGCTGATCCCGACGATGCCCGCCTCCCGGCCCGCGGGCGCCTTCCAGATCCCCCGCTCGGAGTCGGTCCGCGCGAACACGCCGGCGACGGCGCCGCACGCGGGGAGGTCGAGCGTCTTCCTCACCCCTCCCGGCGCCGTCTCCACGACCTGGAGGCGTGGGTAGTAGACGGCCCCGTGCTCGCCGAGCGCCGTCAGGCTGCCGAGGCTCGGCGGGCTCGTCGGCAGGCTCGGGTAGCCGCCCGTCGGGCTGTCCACGATGCAGAAGGCCCGTTCCTCCTTGCAGTAGGCGATGGCGTTCGAGACGGCCACGTCGTCGTTCGAGGTGAGGCCGGGAAGGCAGAGGAGGTTGAAGCGGGGAAAGAGGAGCGAGCTCAGGGCGTAGATCCCCGTCGTCCCGCCGCTGGGCACGACCTCGCCCGGCCCGACGTCGCTGCCGTCGTCTCCGCCGGCGAAGCCGATCGCGCCGCCCGACGTCGTGGCGGGACGCCGGTCGGCCGAGCCCGACACCTCGGCGCCGCCGTAGGCCCGACCGAGCTTCAGGCTCGCGCTCAGGTCGCCCGAGGGCGCCGGCGTCACGACGACGGAGGAGTTCATACCGGTGCTGCTCGACTCGATCGTGATCACGTTGCTCGAGAGGGAGGCCGTGGCGAGGAGGCCCGCGTTCGCAAGGACGGCGTTCAGCTCGTTGCGAATCTGGACGGGGCCCTTGTCGACCGGGACCGTGTCGGCCGGGAAGAGGACGAGGTCGACGGCCGGCCCGAAGTCGACCGAGACGCGGAGCGTCTTCCTCCCCGGCTCGATCGTCAGCGGGTCCGCCAGCGCGTCCGCGCCGGTGGACGAGCCCGCGGTCGTCGACGTCAGCGTCCCGGGCAGCGACGGGACGGCGAGCTGGGAAGCCCCCAGGACGGTGAGCGCGTAGCGCGGGTGCTGCGGGGACATGGAGAGGTTGACGTAGCTCTCCTCCGCGCTGAGCGTGGGCGCGTTCGTCGCCGGGTCGACCGTCAGGTAGCGGAGGGTCAGGTTGAAGAGATCGAGCGGATTGCCGGACCCCTCGCGGTCGACCTCGACCTGCAGGCCGACGGCGCCCGTCCAGTTGGCCCACTCGCCCTTCCCGGCAGCGGTGAGCGTGAGGACGTCGTTGCCGGTCGAGAGGACGTCCTTCAGCGTGACGAGCGCCTCGTCGGCTCCGGCGCCGCCCACCCGGACGATGATCGCCTCCGACCCGCCGTTGGCGAAGTAGTGCTGGACGGCGTGGCCGAGCGGACGCGCCTCGTCGAGCGGCGGGCCGAAGGCCCGGGCGTAGTCGGTGAAGCTGAAGATGCGAACCGGCTCGTCGATCGGGCCTCGCCCGGCCGCACCGGCGAAGGCGGTCACCGACGTGCTGACGCCGACGATCGTGCGGACGCCGGACGGCACCTCCTCGATGTAGACGCCTGGATACGTCGTCTGAACTGGCATTGCCTACCTCCCGCTGGCGTGCGCCGAGATCTCTCGCTCCATCGAGCGCCGAGTCTCCACGGGCGCCGTCACGCGATCGCGTCGGCGCCCGTCGCGGCGCCGTCACGCCGGCGTATGCGCGAACGTCACGGGTCAGACGGTGGAGGCGGGAAGCAGCTCGGCGATCTGCGGCGACGGCTCCAGGCCGAGATCGGCCCGCAGGCGCTCGCAGTAGGCGCGATAGTGCCGGATCGCCTCGCTCCAGTTGCCCTCCGCCAAGTGCGCCTCGATGACGAGCCGGTGGGCGCTCTCGCGCAGCGGGTCGCGGCGCAGGGCTCCCAGCAGCAGGTCGAAGACCTGTCCGTAGCGGCCGGCGTCGAGGAGCTGCTCGGCAAACCGCTCGACCGCGTGCAGCCGGAGCTGGCGGACGTGCTCCCGCTCGGTCTCGATCCAGTCGTCGTACCAGTCGGGGAGAAGCTCCCCCGCCTGCCAGGCCTCGTCGAGATCCGCCGGGTCGGCCCCGTCGACGCCGTCCAGCAGGCGACGAGCGGCCCCGACCAGCTCACGGACGTCCACGGTCACCTCCCGGGAGAGGCCGACGTGCGTGCTCGTCGCCTCGACGATCGCGCAGCCGGGCTTCCGCAGGCGCCAGAGCGCCGAGCGCAGGTTGGCGCACGAGCGCTCCTCGGTCGCGTCCAGCCAGAGCGCGCCGGCGACGTGGACGCGCAGCAGCGGGCGGTCGTGCAGGGCGAGGAAGGCCACCAGCCGCTGAGATCCCAGCGGGAGCGCGACGGGCTCGTCTCCGTGACGAAGCTCGAAGCCGTCGAGAAGGGTCAGGCGGACGTCCACCGCCGACCACCCTCCACGGGGTGACTGCCTCCCGCCGCAGTGACGTGCACCCATGCCGGCACGGCCATGTTGTGCCCTCCCGGGTCGCCGAGCATCATTGGTTCAAAGACGACGAACGTCAAGGACCTCTTCCCGGTCCGCGCCCGACTTGACAGCCGGGGGCGTCCGTCGTACCGTCGAAGGCGACCTTGCTCCCAGCGTGTGGTTGCGCCGAGCGTGATCAGCCGGGGACAAAAATCGTCATCAGGCATCGGCATCACGCAGAAGTCTGAAGATGTAGCGCCTCGGAAGCTCGAAGGGTTCGACTCCCGGTGTGAGGTCACCCAGCGTCAGGCGCCGACGATCGGCGTTCGACGCTCTGCGCTCGAGCGGACGCTCGCCCACATGGACGTGTCGGCGCTGCCGTCCGGCTGAGGCATGGCTACCGTTCCCGGCACGGTGGCTGACGAAGAGCTGCTCGAGATCGCCGGGCACCCCGTTTCGGTGACGAGCCCGGACAAGGTCTTCTTCCCGGAGCGCGGGGAGACGAAGCTCGACCTCGTCCGCTACTACCTCGCCGTCGCGGAGCCGTTCCTGCGCGCCTCCGGCGGACGGCCGACGCTCATGCAGCGCTTCCCGAACGGCGCGGAGGGCAGCTCGTTCTTCCAGAAGCGCGTCCCCGGGAGCGCCCCGGACTGGCTGCAGACCGCCATCGTCTCGACGCCGAACGGGACGACCTCGCGCGCGCTCGTGCTCGCCGACATGGCGCACGTGGCCTGGGCGGTGAACCTCGCCTGCCTCGGCTTCCACGTCTGGCCGTACCTCGCCGACCGCCCCGAGGTCACGGACGAGCTCCGCCTCGACCTCGACCCGCAGCCGGGCGTCGGCTTCGAGGAGGTGCGCGCCGCGGCCGCGGAGACCCGGGCCCTCCTGGGCGAGCTCGGCATCACCGGCTATCCGAAGACGACCGGGAGGCGAGGGCTGCACGTCTACGTCCGGCTGGAGCCGCGGTGGGACTCCTACGACGTGCGGCGGGGGGCGGTCGCGGCCGCCCGCGAGCTGGAGCGGCGCAGCCCCGAGCTGATCACCGCGGCCTGGTGGAAGGAGGAGCGCGGCGAGCGCGTCTTCGTCGACTACAACCAGAACGCACCGCACAAGACGGTCTTCGGGACGTGGTCGGTGCGGGCACGGCCCGGGGCCCAGGTCTCGACGCCGGTGACCTGGGACGAGATCGAGACGATCCACCCCGACGAGCTCACCATCGCGACGGTGCCGGAGCGCGTGGCGGCCCAGGGCGACGCCTGGGAGGGGATGAACGAGGCGCCGCAGTCCCTCGAGCCGCTGCTCGCCCTCTGGGAGCGCGACCGGGCCGCCGGGCTCCTCGACGCCCCCTGGCCTCCGGTCTACCCGAAGCAGCCCGACGAGCCGCCGCGGGTGGCCCCCAGCCGCGCGCGCAAGGGCACCGGGGACGCCTAGACTGGCGCCGTGCCGCCCGCGCCGCTCACCGACGAGCTCGTCGAGTTCCTGAAAGGACCGCACGCGGCGGTGGTCGCCACGGTGCGCTCGGACGGCGCCCCCTACTCGGCGGCCACCTGGTACGACTGGGACGACGGCCGCATCCTCCTGAACATGGACGCCGAGCGTCTCCGCCTGCAGCACATGCGGCGCGACCCCCGGGTGGCGGTCACCGTGATCGACCTCGGCGACTGGTACCGGGCGGTCACGGTCCTCGGCCGCGTGGTCGAGCTGCGCGACGACGAGGGCCTCGTCGACATCGACCGGCTCTCGCAGCGCTACCGCGGCACGCCGTACAAGAACCGGGAACGGCCGCGCGTCACGGCGCTCGTCGAGCCCGAGCGCTGGCACGAGCACTCGTGAGGCACGCCCGCAAGGAGCTCTTCTTCGAGCTGCCCGAGCGGCGCGGCTACGTGAACATCACCCCGCAGGTCGAGGAGTTCGTGCGCGAGAGCGGGATCGCGAACGGCCTCTGCCTCGTCAACCCGATGCACATCACCGCGGCCGTCTACGTGAACGACGACGAGAGCGGGCTGATCCAGGACCTCGACGACTGGCTGGAGCGGCTCGCCCCGCACGAGCCCGTCTCGCAGTACCGCCACAACAACGGCGAGGACAACGCCGACGCGCACCTGAAGCGCCAGCTCATGGCCCACCAGGTCGTCCTGGCGATCACGGACGGGAGCCTCGACCTGGGGACGTGGGAGCAGGTCTTCTACGCCGAGTTCGACGGCCGGCGGCGCAAGCGCGTCCTGCTCAAGGCGATCGGCGACTAGGAGAGCAGCTTGGCCATGGCCAGCTCGTCCACCCAGCGGCCTTCGACGCGCAGGGAGTGCCGGCGCGTGCCCTCGAGCTCGTAGCCGCACTTCCGGTAGAGGGCGATCGCGCGCTCGTTGTGCGCCATCACGGTCAGCTCGAGCCGGTGGACGCCGTGCTCGGCCGCCCACGTGTCGAGCGCGCGGAGAAGCGCGGTGCCGATCCCGCGGCCGGAGGCGGCCGCCCGCACGCCGAGGACGACGTGCGCCTCGTGGCGGTTCCGGCGCGCCTCGCCGCCGTACGCCCCCACGTAGCCCAGGAGCACGCCGTCCTCTTCCGCCAAGAGGAGGACCGAGGTCGCGGCGTCGGGAACGGCCTCGGGTGTCCGCGGCCGCTCCCCGGGCTCGAAGAGCATGAAGGAGGTCTCCTCGTCGAGGGCGCGCTTCAGCGCGAGAAGCGTCTCGGCGTCGGCGGGGACCGCCGGCCGGATGCGATGAGTCCGGGCGCCCGGGTCGGTCTGCACCTCGACAGCACACCACCAGGGAGGCCACCATGGCAACCACAGCCAAGCGCAAGCTCTTCGTCAACGTCGCCGTCGAGGACCTCGAGCGGGCGGTCGCGTTCTTCGCCGGGCTCGGGTTCGAGTTCGACCCGCGCTTCACCGACGAGACGGCGACGTGCATGCTCATCGGCGAGGACGCCTACGCCATGCTGCTCGTCCGCGAGCGGTTCGGCGACTTCACGAAGAAGGAGCTCGCCGACCCGGCGGCGCAGACCGAGGCGATCCTCGCGCTCAGCGCAGAGAGCCGGGAGGAGGTCGACGCGCTCGTCGACACGGCGCTCGCCACGGGCGGCTCGCCCGCGAACGACCCGACGGAGCTCGGCTTCATGTACGGCCGGAGCTTCCAGGATCCGGACGGCCACCAGTGGGAGGTCTTCTGGATGGACCCGGTCGCCGCCGAGCAGGGCCCGGCCGCCGTCGCCGCCTCGTCGTAGCCGGGCGCGGGCCGGACGCGTCCCCGCCGGCCACGTCCGGGGTCTGACCCCGGGCGTGGCCGTTCGGGCGGGACCTGCCTGGGGAGCGGATCGGTTTCCGCCTGCACGCGGCGGGCGCGGCCGCCCACAGGCGCCCGCTTGGGCCATGGCCCGTGCCTGGCACCGGGACGTGGCCGCTGAGGACAGGGGCGTTCGGCAAGCGTCCCGGCCGGGACGGCCGCCCGGCCGGGACGCGGCGAACCCCTAGAAGATCCCGGTGACGGCGTTGATCGCGTCGCTGACGGCGCCCGAGAGCGCGGCGAGGGCGACGACGACCGCCAGGGTGATGACGGCGAGGACGACGCCGTACTCGGCCATCGTCTGCCCGTCCTCACGCTTGGTGACGGTGATGAGGGTCTGCATGTGGTGATTCACCCCCTCGACGGGTCGGTGGTCACGGCTTCGCTCGAGAGCTCTGCCGCGTGACCGCTCCGCCGTAGGGCTCTACCAGCCCTCGGAGCATCGGCGACGCCGGCCGGGCGCGAATCCCCCGGCGCAGGGATTCGCTCCAACGGGCATGCAGGCGCCCTCACGGCCGCGGGCAGCCGAAAACGGCCGCGGCGGCGGCTCGAAACGACGCCATCCATCTGGTAGGCCGACTCCCGAAGCCGACCGGTACGAACCCTCCCGACCGACGGGGTCTACGGCCCGTCGGGGAAACCGACGCCTGCGATGCTCGCCAGGAGCAGCGCGGCGGTGACGAGGACGATCTGAAGCGAGGCCCGGCTCACTGTTCAGCTCACCTCCTTTCTCCGAAGCCGATGTCCCGAGGCGCTTCGAAGGACGCCTCGACCGTGCACGCGGGCCCGCCTACGGCCCGTCGGGGAAACCCTTGCCGGCGAAGCTCGCCACGAGCAACGCGATGGTAAGGAGCAGCACCTGGAACGACGCCCGGCTCACGTGGACTCACCTCCTTTCTAGAAGCGGAAGTCCTGCAGGGCCTGCACCGCCTGCTGGTACAGGCTGATGGCGGCCTCGCGGTCGCCACGTTCGACCGCGAGCTCGGCCTGGGCCGTCCAGGCGGCGGCCTTGTGGCTCGCCGAGGACAGCTGGTCGAAGCTCGTCTCCGCCGCCCGGAGCTTGTCGGCCGCCTCGTCGAGCCTGCCCTGTTCCAGAAGCGAGCGGCCGAGCACGAGCTGTGCGTTTCCGATCTCGTCGATGAAGTCGACCCTCCCCGCCAGGAGCTCCAGCGCGTGCCTGGCCTGCTCCTCCGCCAGCTCGACCTGCCCGGTCCGCAGGTGAACCTGCGCGAGCGACGACACCGCCTGGGCGGCGTCAGCGTCGCTCCCCACCTCGAGCGCCACGGCGAAGGCCTGCTTGAAGAGCGGGATCGACTCGTCCGGCTTTCCGAGGAGGAACGTCAGCCCCCCGAGCGTCGTGAGGAGCTTGCCGGTGTTGGCGCGGTCGTCGATCTCCTCGTAGAGCACCTTCGCCTTCTCCGCGTACGAGCGGGCGGCCACCCACTGCCCGCGCCGCTCGGCCACGAGCGCCCCGAGAAAGTACGCGTCCGCGGTGGCGCGCGGGTCGTCGAGGGCCTCCGCGAGCTCGAGCGCCCGCTCGACGTCCTCGCGGGCGGCCTCCCAGTCGCGCTGCCGGCGGTAGCAGCGCGAGCGCCACCCGAAGATCCGCGACCGGAGGCGGTCGCACGGGATGCCCGAGCGCTCCGCCAGCTCCAGGGCCTCCGTGAAGAGCGCGAGGGCGGTGGAGACCGACGTCAGCCGGTAGCGGCAGCAGCCGAGACGGAAGAGGACCTCGGCGCGGTCGACGTCCGAGAAGACCGGGTCCTCGACGATCTCCCGGGCCCGCGCGAGGAGCGGCAGCGCTTCGCGCATCTCCCCGATGTACATCCGCGCCCACGACTCGGCGAGGAGCGCTCTCAGCTCGAGGTCGGCGCCCGACTCGCTCGGGAGCGGGCTCTCGACCTCGGCCAGGAGCTCGATCGCCTCGGCGTAGTCGTGCGCCTCGACGGCGGCCTCGGCGCGGGCGACGGCGCTCTCGACGCGCTCGCGCTGGCGGCCGTCGACGCCGGTCTCGAGGTAGGACGGGTCGATCTCGAGGCGCTCGGCCAGCCAGAGGAGCGTCTCCCCCGTCGGCCGGAGCCGGTCGCGCTCGAGCTGGCTCACGTACTGCTTCGAGAACCGGCTGTCGGCGAGCTCCGACTGGGTCAGGCCGCAGGCGATCCGCGCCTGGCGCAGCCGCTGGCCCAGCGTGCTCGCAGCTTCGGGTGCCTGGGCGGTTTCCTGACTCGTCACCGTCGAGTCAAGTCTAGAAGTCTTTGATCCACTTGACAATCCCCCTTGACTTTCTCGTGGACCCGGATATAGTCCCGGACGATCTCGCCCTCGGGAAACCCGATCCCGAGTGATGCCTGGCATACCGCGAGAGCTGGCCCGGAGACTCAGGCTTGGGCCGCAGAAGCCGAGTCTCCGGGTCGCGTTTTTCCCGAGGCGCCTCCATATCACGGTAGTCTCCGTGGCGTCAAGGCGACCAAGGAGCGTTCCAGCATGGCGTACGCCGTCCCACCTCTCCCTTACGACTACGACGCGCTCGAGCCCCACATCGACGAGCAGACGATGCAGATCCACCACGACAAGCACCATCAGGCCTACGTGGACAAGGTCAACGCGGCGCTCGAAGGCACCGACTGGGCCGACCGGCCGATCGAGGAGGTCCTCATCAGCCTCGACCGGATCCCCGACGACAAGCGCACCGCGGTCCGCAACAACGGCGGCGGCCACTTCAACCACACGCTCTTCTGGGAGAGCATGAGCCCGGACGGCGGCGGCGCTCCCGACGGCGACCTCGGCGCGGCGATCGACGACGCCTTCGGCTCCTTCGCCGACTTCCAGGCGAAGCTGAAGGACGCCGGCGTGAACCAGTTCGGCTCGGGCTGGGCGTGGCTCGTCCTCGACGGCGGCGCGCTCGCGGTCGTCTCGACGGCCAACCAGGACAACCCGATCTCCGACGGGAAGACGCCGCTCCTCGGCGTCGACGTCTGGGAGCACGCCTACTACTTGAAGTACCAGAACCGGCGACCGGACTACATCGACGCCTGGTGGAGCGCGGTCGACTGGGGGCGGGTCGCCGAACGCTACTCTTCGGCATAGATGCCCGCGCTCAAGATCGTCTTTCTCGCCATGAAGGCCCAGCAGGGCTGGAAGCGCATCCCGCCGGAGAAGCGCCGGCAGATCCTCGACACCGCCCAGAACCAGGCGAAGAGGCACGGGCCGACGGTGGCCCGGGCGGTCAGGAGCCAGGGCCCCACGGTCGCGAGGGCGGTCAAGGCGCAGGGGCCGTCGATGGCGAAGCAGCTCGGCCGCGCCCTCCGCGCGGCGAAGAAGCCCTAGCCCCGGCGCGGGCCGACCGTGCGGGACAGCATCACGATCGGCCGGATCGCCGGCATCAGCTTCGGCATCAACTGGAGCTGGCTGATCGTCTTCGCCCTGATCGCGTGGACGCTCGCGACCCGCATCTTCCCGGAGAGCAACCCCGGCCTCGGCGACGGAGCGTACGTGGCGATGGCGATCATCGCCGCGCTCGTCTTCTTCGCGTCGCTCCTCCTCCACGAGCTCGGCCACGCCCTCCAGGCCCGCCGCGACGGCGTGGAGATCGAAGGCATCACGCTGTGGCTCTTCGGCGGCGTCGCCAAGTTCAAGAGCATGTTCCCGAGCGCGGGCGCGGAGTTCAGGATCGCCATCGCCGGCCCTCTCGTCTCCCTCGCGCTGGGCGCCCTCTTCCTCGCGCTCCCGGCCGTGCTCCCGCTCCCCGACCACGTCGACGGGGTCCTCTTCTGGCTCGGGACGATCAACCTGATGCTCCTCGTCTTCAACCTCCTCCCCGCCCTCCCGCTCGACGGGGGCCGCGTGCTCCGCTCGCTCCTCTGGTACGCGCGCGGCGACTTCGCGCGGGCGACCCACCTCGCCGCCCTGATCGGGCGAGGCTTCGGCTACGCCTTCGTCGGCCTGGGCGTGCTGCTCCTCGTCTTCGCCAGCCCGGTGAGCGGCATCTGGCTCGCCTTCATCGGCTGGTTCCTGCTGCAGGCGGCCGGCGCGGAGGACCGGTACGTGGCCGCGCGCGAGGCGCTCGCCGGGCTGCGAGTCCGGGACGTCATGGCGCGCGACCCGGTCGTCGTGCCCGCCGGCATGACGCTGGGACGGTTCGTGGACGAGGTCGTCCACGCGGGCCGGTTCACGACGTACCCCGTCACCGAGAACGGCCACGTCGTCGGCCTCCTCCCCTTCCGGCGCGTGGCGCAGGTGCCGCGCGACGAGTGGGAGCGGCGCACGGCCCGGGACGTGATGATCCCGCTCGCCGACGTTCCGGCCGTCGGCGAGGACGAGGACCTCATGGATGCCGCCGGAGAGCTGGCCGAGGGCGACATCAGCCGCGCGCTCGTCCTCGACGGCGACCGCCTCGTCGGCCTCCTGTCGGTCACCGACGTCGCCCGCGCCCTGGAGATTCGCCGCCTGCGCGGAAGTTGAGGGGAGGGCGATGGGATTCGAACCCACGACCACCGGGACCACAACCCGGGGCTCTACCAGCTGAGCTACGCCCTCCGCGCCGAAATCGAGTGTAGCCGGTGCTACGGTGCGCCCGGGCGCCTGTAGCTCAGTGGACAGAGCAGCGGACTTCTAATCCGCGGGTCCCAGGTTCGAATCCTGGCAGGCGCGTGGCGGAAGTGCCTGCAAATACGCAAGTCTTGGGCCAACTGGATCCGCTGAGAAACCCGCGGGATCAACATCTCGTTGTTGACCCGGGCCAGCTGGCCCGAAGACGCTCGAACCAGCCCGAGCCAGCCCAAACTGGCGGAGGTCGTCTCCAGTCCGTGGTTCGAAAGATTCGCGGGCGGTCGTGCCGAAGGTCAGTCCGCGAGCTCGGGGTGTCGGATCTGCACTCGGTGCTCGCGGCGGATCGGCCCGTCGGGTTGTCCGGGCGGTTCGTTCAGGGCAGTGGCCGGGGGGACACCTGCCAGAGGACGCAGCTCCAGCGCCCGTTATCGCCGCGCTCGAACACCTTTCACATTCGCGAATGCCTCCGTCTCACCCTCGACTGGATGCGACACCGTCGACGCGACACCCTGAGCGAGCAGGATAATCACACCCGAACCGAGTCCGGCACTAGTCGTCCGCTCTACTGACGATTCGTCCGCGGCGGCGGCAGCGATCATCGCCCTTGGCGGGGACACTGAGGATCGCGGTCCAGCTTTCATGCGAGTAGACTCGTACGTCCCGGAACCGTGAGGAGTGACGACGATCGAAGCCCTTCTCGTCATCGTCCCGGCGCTCATTGCCCTTGTTGCCGGAGTCCTCGTCGCGCTCGTCCAAGCTCGAAGGAATCTTGAGACTCAGTACGACATCGATCTTCGCAAAGAACGTATCGGCGTCTACCAGAAGCTCTGGGCGGCCTTCGAGGCCCTAGCCTTCTATTCGCCTCCCGGTCCCGTCACCCTGCAGACCGTCCGGAGCGTCTCGACGGCGATGCGCGAGTGGTACTACAAAGACGGCGGTCTCTTTCTGTCAACGGAAGCACGGGATGTCTACTTTCGACTTCAGCGCGAGCTGACGAAGACGGCGCATTCGCGCGGAGTTGGTACGAACGACGAGCTCGACTTCGACCGACGCGAGCACATCAAGGCGCTCACAAGCAGGCTGCGAACCCAGATGACTGAAGACGTGAAGACCCGAGTCGGGTCCCGCCTCGGCGGCTCGCTTCACGCGCGAATCAAGCAGGGTTCTCAGGCGCCGAGCGACAGCGTTACCGTCACCGTGCGTCAGGGAGTTCCTTGGGATCCCGCGGAGGCTGAGTCGTACGTAGTCACGGTGCAGAACCACTCTTGGCAGCGGGAAGTCGTACTCGAGAAAGCTTCGATCGAGGGGGCTCCACAGATCGGCGTCTCGAATGACTACCGCCCGCTTCCGGTCGAACTCCCGGCACAGGAAAATTGGATCGGGCGCGTCCTTATCAGCCACGTGGACTCCGCCCTGGGCAAGCAGACTCCGTGCGTCATCACGATACTTGCAGGCGGCGAGCAGGCAAGCGGGTGCGCGTAGGCTTGTCGGCCAGCATGTCATCGCGTGAGCCAGCGACCATGATCGGCGCCCACTTTCGCCGCCGACACGCGCCCGAAGCGATACGGCCTTCCCGGGCCTTGCGTCCCGCCGACCCACACCGTCAGGTCGAACGGCACCGTCCAGCTCCCATCCTTGAGCTGGCGCTGGTACCAGTCGCCCATCAGTGAGGAAGCGCCCGAGCCCGCCCGAGTCTGGCCACCATCAGCTTTCTTCGATAGTCCCGGTTGCCTCTGCCGCACCGGCCCGGCAGCAGGGCACTCCCGATGCTCACGATCGTTTGAACGGCCTCGCCAGCTGGAAACTCAACGCCGTCGGAGTGCATATTGGCCTTCTGTCGGCGCTCACCGCGAAAGCGAGATGGCCCTCGTTCGATGCGTGCGGCCGCGACGTCGGGGGTCAACCCCGGGTCAACGAGCGCCCGCCAGACAGCCCGCGCAGCCTCAATCTGATTGCGCTCAACCGTGCCAGCCGCTCAGCGCCCGCCAACTCCCGCGACCCCACTGCGTCCACTTCTAATCCGCGGGTCGCAGGTTCGAATCCTGGCAGGCGCGTCGGGGAAGTCCTGCAAGCGCCTTACCGCGAATCGACTCGACGCACCGGCGTCAGCGGGCGTTCGACAGCTCGGGGGAACCGGGGCTTGCAGGTGGCCGGCGGTCTCGCCGCTCGCGATCTGACGGCACATCGCCCCTGAGCTCGCCCGAGGCGACCGTCTAACCCGACGCGCAGCCGCCCGCCGCTCCCGCCGGCGTCTAGCGGTGCTCTGTCTCCTTCCTTCGCCGTCGTGCCTCCTCGATGACGCGCTCGGCATCGGCCCGGTTGCCGAACCCGCGTGTCTCCGTCTTCGCGTCCTCCAGGTCCTTGTAGACCTGGAAGAAGTGCTCGATCTCGTCCCGGAACTCGGGCTGGATGTCGTGGATGTCGTGCACGCGCAGCCACGCCGGGTCGCGGAGCGGGACGAGGATGATCTTCTCGTCCGACCCTTTCTCGTCGGTCATGTTGAAGACGCCGACGACCCGGCCGCGGATGCGGCAGCCGGGGAACGTCGGCTCGCCGACGAGCACGAGCGCGTCGAGCGGATCGCCGTCGTCGCCCAGCGTGCCTTCGATGAACCCGTAGTCCGCCGGGTAGCTCATCGACGTGAAGAGCCGCCGGTCGAGGACGACGTGCCCGGTGGCGGCGTCGACCTCGTACTTGTTGCGCGAGCCCATCGGCACCTCGACGAAGACGGTCGCCTCCACCCCGCGCAGTCTACGAGGCCGTGCGACCGCCGCGGCCCAACGAGGAGACTCCTACCCGGTCGTGTCCGCGGTGGCGATGCGAGCTCTCCTGGCGGAGGTGAGCTCCTCGACGACGATCTGGAGCCCGGCGGCGATCGGCACGCCGATGATCGCCCCGACGAGCCCGAAGAGGGCTCCGAACGCCAGAACGCTGGCGAGCACGGTGAAGCCTGAGATCCGGGCCGCCTTTCCGATGATGGTGGGCTGCAGGATGTAGTTCTCGATCTGCTGGTAAGCGACGATCACGACCACGAAGGCGATGAACGTTCCCAGGCTGACCGAGAGCGCGGCGATGCCCACGATCACGCCGGCGATGGTGGCACCGATGCTGGGGATCAGGTCGAGGACTCCCGCGATCACCGCGACGGCGAGCGGGTACGGAACGTCGAGGATTACCGCGGTGACCCCGTAGACGATCCCGCAGATCACGGAGATGGCCAGGTTGCCGAGCATGTAGCGCGAGGTGGTCTGGACGATCCTGTCCGTGACCCTCAGGAAGCGCTCTCGCTCGCCCCGGTAGAGCAGGCCCCCGATCCAGTCTCGTATGCGCGGTTCGTCGACCAGCCCGAACAGCGTCAGGAAGAGAACCGAGAAGAAGAGCGTCATCGCGCCGAAGGCCGAGACGCCGACGTCGGCCACGCCGCCCGACACCCTGGCCACGCCGCCTGTGATCTCGCCCGCGTTCTGCGACAACGTGTCGAGCGAGTTGCTCCCGCTGTTGACGAAGCTGCCGAGATCGCTGCGCCTGGCCTGGTCGACGATCTGCGGCAGGTCGTCGCTGAACTCGCGCACTGCGCCGACGATCGCCTGCACCACCACCAGCACGAACGCACCGATCGCGATCACGATCCCCAGCACCAGCACCGCCGAGCACAGTCCCCGGCTCCAGCCCAGCCGCCGCTCCATCACGGTCACCACGGGCGAGAGGACGGCGATGCTGAAGACGGAGACGAAGATGACGAGCAGGACATTCGCGATCGACGCCAGCGCCCACGCTATGGCGACGACGCCCGCAACGAGCAGAATGGTTCGGATCGACACCGAGACCTCGAGC
>DASPGT010000003.1:0-20727 GCA_035620475.1 Gaiellaceae bacterium
GAGCGGGTCATCGGCGAGACCGTCCACCCGGGACACACCGCGTTGACGCGTCCGAGCATGCCGACGAAGCGGCCGCCCCGGGTCACGGGCAGCGCGCCGAGGTCGCAGTGCAGGAACCGCTCGGCGGCGTGCGTCGCGCTCGACGACTCGTCGAGGACGATCGGCTCGTGCATGTGCTTCTCCACGGGGTCGCCGGTGACCTTTTGCGCGAGCTCGTCGAGGAGGCCGGCGTCGTCGGCGGCGAACGCCGTGTGGCGGAGCTCGGCCAGATAGCGGGGAAAGAGGCCTCCGAGCAGGTCGGAGTCGGCGAAGAGTCCCACCACCTGCTCCTCGTCGTCGAGCACGGCGATCGTCGTCACGGGGTGCGAGACGAGCATCTCCGCCGCCTCGAGGAAGGTGGCGCTCCGCGGCACCGAGGCGGGGACGAGCTCGATGTCGGAGACGATGCGCACGGCGTCAGAGCTGGAACGCGAGGAGGTACACCGTAGCGATCAGGAGCGAGACGAGGGTCACCGGCAGCCCGACGGCGAGGAAGCGCCCGAACGTGATCGGTCGGCCGCTGCGCTCGAGGACGCCGGCCGCGGCGACGTTGGCGGCCGCCGCGATCAGCGTGGCGTTCCCGCCGAAGCACGCGCCGAGCGCGAGCGACCACCAGAGGCCGTCCTCGAAGACCTCCTCGTCCGCCTGCAGCTGCTCGACCACGGGGATCATGGCGGCGGTGAAGGGGATGTTGTCGACGAGGGCGCTTCCCGCGGCGGAGCCCCAGAGGATCGCCATGCCCTGTCCCGCCGTCGAGCCGGTGGCCTCGGCGAGCCAGTCGGCGATCTCGGCGATCACGCCGCGCTCCTCGAGCGCGCCCACCATCACGAAGAGGCCGACGAAGAAGAAGATCGTCGACCACTCGACCCGTTCGAGCGCGTCCTCGACGTCGTCGGAGGCGACGAGGAGGAGGAGCGTGGCGCCGCCGAGTGCGACGACGGCCGGCTCGATGTGGAGCGGCGCATGGAGGAAGAAGGCGACGATCGTCCCCACGAGCACGGCGATCGAGCGCTTCACGTAGCGGCTCTCGCGCACGTCGCGCGCGGGATCGAGCCGCTCGAGCTCGGCCACGCGCTCGGGCGCCACGACGAGCTGCTTGCGGAAGGCGAAGTAGAGGCCCGTCGTCGCGACGGCCAGGGTCACGATCGCGACCGGCGCGAGGTTGACGATGAAGTCGTTGAAGCTGAGCTCGGGAACGGCGGTGCCGATCATGATGTTCGGCGGGTCGCCGATCAGGGTCGCCGTACCGCCGATGTTCGAGGAGAGGACCTCCACGAGCACCAGCGGGATCGGGGAGATCCTGAGGATGTCCGCGAGGAGGAGGGTGATCGGGACGACCAGAAGGATGGCCGTCAGGTTGTCGAGGAAGGCCGAGGTCAGGCCCGTCACTCCGGCGAGGAGGAAGACGAGCCTGAGCGGCTTGCCGTCCGAGAGCTGCGCCGTCCTGAGGGCGAGGTACGTGAAGATCCCCGTCCGCTCGGTGAGGCCGACGAGGATCATCATCCCGACGAGGAGGCCGAGCGTGCTCCAGTCGACCGCGTCGATCGCCGCGTCGAGCTCGATCACGCCGATGAGGACGACCAGGCCGGCGCCGACGAGGGCGGCCTTCGTCCGGTGCACCCACTCGAACGCGATGACGGCGAGCGCGGCGGCGAAGATGGCGACGGCGACGATGTCCACGGCAGACCCTCGATGGACATCAGTACCTGACGGCGGCGCGGTTCGTCGGCAGTAGAATCGCGCCCTCGCGAAGGTCGCAGAGCCGGGCGGGCGCCGGCGGCTGTGTGACCGTCGATGGAGATCGCGCTCTACGCTCTCTTGTTCGTCGCCGGCCTGGGACTGGCCCTGGTTGCCAGCGACGTCGCCGTCGCCTACACGCGCGCGCTCGCGGCCGCGCTCGGCGCGCCGCCCTTCATCGTGGGCGTCGTCCTCGTCTCGCTCGGGACCGACCTGCCGGAGATCGCCAACTCGATCGCCGCGCACGTGCAGGGAGAGGGGGACGTGAACGTCGGGGACTCGATCGGCTCGACGCTCACCCAGTACACGCTCGTCCTCGGGCTCTTCCCGCTGGTCGCCGGGACACTCCTGATCGATCGCCTCCAGGTCGGCCTCGTGACGGTGCTGACGATGGGCGGGCTCGCCATGACCGCCCTCTTCGTCGCCAACGGGTGGCTGGGCCGCTGGGAGGGCCTCGCGCTCGTGCTCGCGTGGGCCTTCTTCACGTGGATCGTCGTACGCGTGATCCCGGGCAGCAAGCCCGAGGAGCCGCCCGGCGTCAGGCTCGCCGGGCGGTGGGGCCAGGCGGGGGTCGTCCTCGGCGCCCTCGCCGTCGTCGGGGTCGGCGCGACCGTCGCGGTGCGCTCCCTCGTCAGGCTTGCGGAGCTGGCGGGCGTGCCCGAGTTCGTCATCGCCTTCTTCGGCGCCTCCTTCGGCACGTCGGCTCCGGAGATCGTCGTCGACTTCACCGCGCTGCTCCGAGGCTCGCCGGCGATCGCGCTCGGGGACGCGCTCGGGAGCTCCCTGATCGACGCCACCCTCTCCATCGGCATCGGCCCGCTCGTGGCGCCGGCGGAGGTGACGCCGAGCCTCGCGCTCACCGGGGCCCTCTACACGCTCGGCGCCGTCGCCGTCGTCGGCGCGCTCCTCGGCGGCCGCCGCCGCCACGACCGGCTGAGCATGGCCGTCCTCCTCGGCCTCTACCTTTTGGCCTACGCGGTGCTGCTCTCGGCCGAGGACTGAGCCCCGCCGAGGCGGCGCTCGATCCAGCGCGCGCCCACGGTGTCCGTGAGGCCGTGCGCGAGGATCGACGCCAGGATCACGAACGAGGCGACGTCGAAGACGAGCGTGCGGTCCGGCGCGCTCGAGCCGAGCACGAAGAGGGCGAAGAGCATCGAGGCGACGCCCTTGGGGCCGAACCAGGCGATGAAGAGCTTGTTCGGCCTCGCCATGTCCACTCCGACGAAGGAGACCATCACGGCCGCCGGCCGCGCGACGAGCAGGGCGACCGCGATGAAGACGAGGATGGGCCAGATCGTGCCGTCCCAGCCGGTGGCGACGACGAGCGTCCCGAAGACGAAGAACGTGGCGATCTGGAAGACGGCGCTCACGCTCTCGTTGAACTCCTGGAAGGTGACCGGCATCTCGTGCCGCGTCGCCGCCAGGGCGATCCCGGCGACGAAGGCGGCGATGAGGCCGTTGCCCCACGTGATGTCCGCGAGCCCGAACGCGGCGAGACCGAGGCCGAGCGCGTAGGCGCCCTCGTACTTCAGCTCCATGCGCCCGCCCGGCACGCGGGGAAGCAGGCGGCCCGCGACCACGGCCAGCGCGATGCCGATGGCCGCGCCGACGAGTGCCTCGCCGGCCAGCTTCGCGGCCTCGCCGGTCGCCTCGCCGCCCGTCGAGAGCGCGAGGAAGAAGAGCACGAACGGCAGCGCGAGGCCGTCGTTCAGGCCCGACTCGAGGTTCAGGGTGTGCCTGACGATCCGCGGGACGCGCTCGGAGGCCACCACCGCCGAGGTGACGACCGGGTCCGTCGGGGAGAGGACGGCCCCGAGCAGGAAGGCCTCGGCCCAGGTCAGCTCCGGGAAGAGGGCCTTCCCGGCCAGGGCGAGGATGACGAGCGTGAGCGGCATGGCGAAGACGAGCGCCCGCGCGGTCGGCCCCCAGTGCTCCCGCAGGAGCTCCGACTCGACGAGGAGGCCGTCGGAGAAGAGCGTCAGGATGAGCGCGAGCTCGACGAGGAGGATGACGATCTCGGCGTTCGGGTCCGCCTCGACCACCCCGGCGAGCGCGAGGCCGACGCCCACGGCGACGGAGAGGACCGAGATGGAGAGAACGGTGCCGTGCAGCCACCCCGAGAGGGCCGCGGCGACGGCGAGCAGGAGCCCGAGGATGAGCAGCCCCTCGGCGAACCCGATGTCCATCGCGCAACCCTAAGGCCCGCCGCTGGGCGCCGTGAGCCGGAGGGGCAGCCGGCGGCCGCCCCTCCGCGCCCGCGCCCGCTAGTAGGGAGGAGGCGTCCGGTCGTACGGATCGCGGCGGACGATCGTCTCGCGCCGCCAGGTGCCGACGCCGCCCCAGCTCGACCAGAAGAGCAGGGAAAGAAGGCCGCCGACGATGCCCGCGATCATGAGGATCCAGCCGACCGTGGCGATGTCGACGCCGCTCACCTCCGCGGTGACGGCGAAGGCGAGGATCGCGCCGACGACGATGAGGAAGAGACTGGCTCCGATACCCATGGTGGGGCGTTCCTCCTTCGAAATGGGACAACCGGTGGGCGCTCTCGCCCGGAGACGGTTGCGTTAGGGTTTCGCTCGGGGCCGTGATTCCCCGCCTTCCCCGTGCGGAAACGCTCGATCATCCAAATGACGCTGGTCGGGGTGGCCGTCGGCGCAGCGCTGGCGGTCGTCGCCCTCTTCATCCCGTGGCTCCCTGACGCGGCGTCGGAGCAGGCGGACCTGATCGACAGCGTCTACTGGGTCGTGACGATCATCTGCGTGGCCGTCTTCGCCGTCGTCGCCGGGGTCTCCGCCTACGCCGTCTACAAGTTCCGGGCCCCGCCCGGAGACTCGGACGACGGCAGCCCCATCCACGGGCACACGGGCCTCGAGATCGTCTGGACCCTGATCCCGACCGTTCTCGTGACCGGTATCGCCATCTACTCGGGCGTCGCGCTGGCGCAGGCCGAGGACCTGCCGGCCGACCACCGGACGGTCGAGGTGACGTCGGAGCAGTTCGCCTGGACGTTCACGTACCCCGACATCGAGGTCGAGGGCGGGAAGCCGCTCACCACCGGCGAGCTCGTCCTCCCGGTCGACCAGGCCGTCCGGTTCGAGATCACCTCGAAGGACGTGATCCACTCGTTCTGGGTGCCGGAGTGGCGCATGAAGCAGGATGCGGTCAAGGGGATCACCACGCGGACGACGGTGACGCCGACCCAGCTCGGCACGTTCCCGGTCATCTGCACCGAGCTCTGCGGGCTCGGCCACGCGATCATGCGCTCGCAGGCGCGGGTCCTCGCGCCGGCCGACTTCGAGGCCTGGGTGGAGGAGCAGCGCCGGCTGGCGCGCGAGGGCGGCGCCGTGCAGGGCGCCGACCTGTTCGCCGCGCAGTGCGGGAGCTGCCACGTCCTCGCCGACGCGGGGACGCTCGGGCAGGTCGGCCCGAACCTCGACGAGGTGCTGCAGGGAGCTGACGCGGAGTTCATCATGGAGTCGATCGTGGATCCGAGCGCTCAGATCGCCGAGGGCTACCAGGACGGCGTCATGCCCTCGAACTACGGGGAGATCTTCACCGAGCCCCAGCTCGAGGGGCTCGTCGAGTACCTGCTCGAGGCGACGGGAGGAGGAGCGAGGTAGTGGCCGTCGACGTCCACGCACCGGAGGCCGCCGAGCACGAGGCGCCGCACGGGCCGCCCCCGCGCCGGGGCCTGAAGCGGCTGACCGGCGCCGGCTGGCTCAGGGCTCTCTGGTTCATGCCGGTCGCCTGGGTGCTGGCGACGCTGCTCGTCATCGGCTCCCGCGCCGCCCTCGGCTACGAGCCGCTGTGGGAGCTCCAGGTCCTGATCGTCGCGTGGACGGTGATCGTCCCGCTCGCCTTCCTCGCCGGCCTGGGCGGCTTCGACTACTGGCTCTACTGGATCTCCGGCCGGCCCACGCGTCCGGAGGACCACTCGGGCCACGGCGCGCGCACGTGGAAGGACTACTTCCGCGTCAACACCGACCACAAGGTGATCGGCGTCCAGTACCTGGTGACGACGATCTTCTTCTTCGTCGCGGCCGGGCTCATGGCCATGTTCATGCGTGCGGAGCTGGCGCAGCCCGGGATGCAGTACGTGGACACGAACACGTTCAACGGGCTCTTCTCCGTCCACGCCTCGCTGATGATCTTCCTCTTCATCATCCCGGCGTTCGCAGGGCTCGGGAACTACGTCATCCCGCTCATGATCGGCGCGCCGGACATGGCCTTCCCGCGCCTGAACGCGCTCTCGTTCTGGCTCCTGCCCATCGCCGGGCTGATCATGCTCTCGAGCTACCTCGTGCCCGAGGGCGGCGCGTTCGCGGCCGGCTGGACGAACTACGTGCCGCTCGCCGTCAACCAGGCCGACGGCAACCTCATGTTCCAGATGGGCGTCCAGTGGGCCGGTGCGTCCTCGATCCTGACGGCGCTCAACTTCCTGGTCACGATCATCACGATGCGCGCGCCGGGGATGACCTTCTGGCGCATGCCGCTGCTCGTGTGGGCGAACTTCGCCACCTCGACGCTCGTCGTCCTGGCGACGCCGTTCGTGGCCGGCTCCCAGTTCTTCATCATGTTCGACCGGGTCCTGCACACGAACTTCTTCAACCCGGAGCTGGGAGGCGACATCATCGCCTACCAGCACATCTTCTGGTTCTACTCGCATCCGGCCGTCTACATCATGATGCTGCCCGGGTTCGGCATCGCCTCGGAGGTGATCTCCGTCTTCGCGCGGAAGCCGATCTTCGGCTACCGGCTGATGGCGCTTTCGCTGATGGCCATCCTGCTCCTCGGCTTCTCCGTATGGGCGCACCACATGTTCGTCTCCGGGATGCAGCCCTGGATCCGTGTGCCGATGATGGTGACGACGCTCGTGATCGCGGTGCCGACGGGGATCAAGGTGTTCAGCTGGCTGGCGACGCTGTGGGAGGGGCGCCTCCACTTCAAGACGCCCATGCTGTTCGCGCTCGGCTTCGTGTCGATGTTCGTGATCGGCGGCCTCTCGGGCATCTACCTCGGCTCCGTGCCAGTGGACATCCACGCGAGCGACACGTACTTCGTCGTCGCGCACATCCACTACGTCCTCTTCGGCGGCTCCCTCTTCACGATCTTCGCCGGCATCTACTACTGGTTCCCGAAGATGACGGGGCGGATGTACGACGAGCGCCTCGGGAAGATCCATTTCTGGATGACGTTCGTCGGCTTCAACGTCACCTTCTTCCCCATGCACTGGATCGGGCTGCAGGGCATGCCGAGGCGTGTCGCCGACTACGCGCCCGAGTTCGGGAACTGGAACTTCGTCATCTCGATCGCGTCCTTCGCGCTGGGGGCCTCGACGATCGTCTTCCTCTACAACATGATCGTGAGCTGGCGGCGCGGCCCGGTCGCGCCGGCGAACCCGTGGCACGCGCTCACCCTCGAGTGGCAGGTGTCCTCGCCGCCGCCGATCTTCAACTTCGACGAGATCCCGCAGGTGGTCGGGAGCCCGTACGAGTACGGCACCCGCGGCGCGCGCCACGCGATCCTGAACGGGAAGCCCACGGAGACGGGCAGGGCGGCCGAGCCGATGGAGATCATCCATTCCTAGCGAGAACCCCTACGAGCAGGCGCCCAAGGCCGAATCCTCGCGCGTGCGGCACGTCCTCGTGCTCGCCAACGAGACCGTGGCCGGGAAGACGCTCCTGGACGCCATCGAGGAGCGCGCGGCCGAGGGGCCGATCCGCGTGACCGTGGTCTCGCCGCAGAACGACCCTCGGGCCGGCTTCGTCGTCTACGAGGACAGCCGCCGCTCGAGCGCCGACCGGCGCCTGCGGCGGACGCTCGACCTTCTGCACGAGGCCGGGATCGCCGCCCGCGGCGCCATCGTCGACCCCGACCCGCTGCAGGCGCTCCGCGACGCGCTGCACCAGTACGCGCCCGTCGACGAGGTCATCATCTCGACGCATCCGGGGGCCGTGCGCTCGAGCTGGATGCGCGGCGGCCTGATCGACCGGGCCCGGAAGGCGGCCGGAGAGATCCCCGTGACGCACGTCGAGGTCGACCTGACCTCGCCGCGGGAGCGGATCCACATCCTCGTGATCGCCAACCAGACGATCGTCGGCGGCCCGCTCCTGGAGGCGATCCGTGAGCGCGCGCAGACCGGCCCGACCGACGTCACGCTCGTCGCGCCCGCCGACCAGCCGGGCGTTCAGGCACGGCTCGACCAGGCCCTCGCCGAGCTCCGGCGGGAGGGGATCGAGGCGACGGGGCACATCGGCGACCCCGACCCGGTGACCGCCGCGCTCAACGCCGTCCACGACGAGCCAGTGGACGAGATCATCGTCTCGACCTTCCCGGCCGCGACCTCCGGGTGGCTTCGCCGGAACGTGGTCGGCCGGATCGAGGGCGGCGCCGGGCTCCCGGTCCGGCACGTCGTCGTCGAGGCGGCCGAGACGGAGGCGCCGGCCTAGTGGCGTCCGTCGCGCACGGGCACGACCACGGCGAGCACCCGCCCGCGGCGCACCACAGCTCGCGCGTCGACGCGCGCCTGCTGGGGATGTACCTCTTCATCGGCTCGGAGACGATGCTCTTCGGGTCGTTCTTCAGCATCTACTTCTTCGACCGCGTGGTCGTCGGCGGGGAGGGCGGCTGGCCGCCGGAGGGCTTCGAGCTCCCGGTCTACCTGGCGCTCGTCAACACGATCATCCTGGTCACGTCGAGCTTCTCGATGCACTGGGCCCTCCAGTCGATCAAGCGCAACAACCGCTCGGGGCTGATCGCGGGGCTCACGCTCACGTTTCTGCTCGGGCTCACGTTCCTCCTGATCCAGGCCCGGGAGTACACGCGGCTCGGCTTCAGCCCCTCGGACAACGCCTTCGCATCGACGTTCTTCGGGCTCACCGGCCTCCACGGCGCGCACGTGTTCGTCGGCCTGAACCTGCTCCTGTACGCGCTCATCCGCTCGCTCCGGGGCCACTACGGCCCCAAGACGGAGGACCACCTCGGCGTCGAGCTGCCGGGGATCTACTGGCACTTCGTCGACGTAATGTGGATCGTGGTCTACACCACGGTGTACGTCCTCTAGGAGGCGCCCGTGCGCAATCCGTTCCGGTCCGAGGCTGAGGCGTTCAGCTTCGTCCTGGTGTGCGTCGCGGTCTTCGCGGCGGTCGCCGTCGCCGGGATCCTGGCGGGAGGCTGGGTCGCTCTCGGCGTGTTCGTCGTCCTCGCCGCCGGCGTGGCCTTCTACGTCAAGGGCGACCCGAAGGGGCCCGCCGAGGAGGTCGCCTCGCGGGCGGGCGAGGGTCGCCGGCGCATCCTCGTCGTGGCCAACGAGACGGTGGCGGGCCGCGCCCTCCGGGACGAGGTCGCCCGGCGCGCCGGGGAGGACGCCGGCGTTCTCGTCGTCTGCCCGGCGCTCAACTCGCCGCTGCGCCACTGGGCCTCGGACGAAGACGCCGCCCGCGCCGGGGCGGAGAGCCGCCTCGCCGCCTCGCTCTCGGCGCTCGCCGCCGCGGGCGTGGAGGCGAGCGGCGAGGTCGGGGACGCCGACCCGGTCGTTGCGATCGCCGATGCGCTCCGCACGTTCGGCGCCGACGAGATCGTCATCTCGACCCACCCGCCGGGCCGGTCGAACTGGCTCGAGAAGGGCGTCGTCGAGCGGGCGCGGGAGCGCTTCGCGGTCCCGATCACCCACGTGGTCGTCGATCTCGAGCGCGAGAGCGCAGGCGCCCCGGCCGCCCCGACCGGCCGGGCCCGCTAGCCCGAGGCGGCCGTCTCGGTCTCGTCGGCGCCCTGGTCGCCGCTCGGGTCGCAGCCGGGAATGTCCTTGCCGGCGACGCTGGCGACGTAGGCGGCCACGTCGACCGCGTCCTGGCCGGTGACGAGGTCGGCGGGCATGAGACCCTGGGCGAGGTCGATCTGGCCGAGGACGACGGAGTAGATCGTGCTCTCCTCGAAGCCCTGGCTGCAGCTGAAGCCGAGCGACGTGTCCAGGTTGGGCCCGGTCGTCCCCGCGGTACCCGCGTCGGCGAGCGTGTGGCACGAGCCGCAGCTCGGGTTCCCCTCCGAGCCGGAGACGAAGAGCGTCTTCCCGTTCGAGCGGTTTGCCCCGTCCTGCCCCGTCACCTCGTCGTCCCCGCCGCAGCCCGCGGCCGCGAGGCCGAGAGCGACGAGCACGATGGCGACGAGCCGCCCCACCACCGGATCAGTTCCGCTGCGTCTCGGTGACGCCGGCGCTCGCGAGCGCCTCGGTCCGGTCGGCGTGGATCGGGAAGACGCGGTTGAGCCCGGTGATCTCGAAGATCTTCGTGATGTTGCGGTCGCTGCAGACGATCGAGAGCTGGCCGCCCTCGGGCCGCAGCCGCTTGACCCCGCCGACGAGGACTCCGAGCGTCGTCGAGTCGATGAACGTCGTGTCGGTCAGGTCGACGACGACGTGCGCGGCGCCCTGGGCGATCACGTCGAGGAGCCGCTCCTTGAACTCGGGTGCGGTGTACAGGTCCACCTCGCCGCTGAGCGCGATCACCCAGACGTCGCCCTCCACGCGCTCGACGTTGATGTCGAAGTTCATTCGGCCCCTCTCGTCCGGTCGCGGGTGACTACCTTAACCGGTCTACTCGCCGTCCGACCCCTCGTCCGACTCGTCGCCGGTGCCTCCGCCGGAGGTCACCTCGGTCAGGGTCCTGAGCTGCTCCACCCGCTCCTCGATCTGCTCGGCGTTGGCCGCGTTCGGCTGCAGCTCGAGGTAGCCCTCGTAGGCGCTGATGGCGGCCTCGTAGTTCTGCGCGGTCTCGGCGGCGTTCGCCCACTGGAGGAAGAGGAGCGGGTCGTCGTCGACCAGCTCGGTCAGCGTCTCGAAGACGCCGAGCTGGGCGACCGAGAGCCGCTGCACCTCGGCGTTCGCCTCGCCGGCGCGGGCCTGTGCCTCGTTGGCCTTCGGCTGCGTGAGCGGGTTCGTCGTCAGGTCCTGGAGGAAGGGGCTGTCGGCGGGCGCGAGCGTGTTCGGGATCGTGGCCTCGGCCGCCTCGTTCGAGGCGATCGCCGCCCGCCGCTGCGCGTCGGCGATCTGGGTTCCGTAGAGGGCCGCGAGGGTGCGCAGCGCGTCCGTGTCCTCCGGGCGCATCGCGCGGTACTCCTCGAACGCGGAGACGGCGAGCGCGATCTGGCCCTCGGCCTGCGCGGCGCGCGCCAGGTCGAGCTGCGCCTCGGGGTCGTCGGGGCGCTCCGCGACGGCCTCCCGCGCGTCGCTCAGAGACGGCGTGTCGGTCGAGACCGGTCGGTTGAGGAGGTCGGAGAGGTAGTCGCCGATGCCGGATCCGCCGGCGCCGACGCCGAAGAAGACGAAGCTTCCGCCGAAGGCGATGGCCAGGAAGAGGAAGACCCACTTCGCCCGGCGCCGCAGCTTCGGGAAGAACATCAGGTCTTCGGCTTGGGAGGCACGCTGCTGAGCAGGCGGGCGCGGGCGGCGCTTGCGCTGCGTCGAAGCTCGGGCCATGCGAATCCTCCTTCCTCGTACCGAACCTCGCCGGCGACGAGGGTGGCGAGCACCCGGTCGGGCGAGCCGCCGAAGACCACGGCGGTGATTGGCTCCTCCCAGGGGAGGAACGGCGACCCGGCGAGCGAGACGACCGCGAGGTCGGCGCGCTTTCCGGCGACGAGCGAGCCCGTCTCGTCCCCGAGCCCGAGCGCGTTCGCTGCGCCAAGAGTAGCGAGTTCGAGCGCCGCGCTCGCCGAGAGCGCGTCGGGCCGACGCTCGCGCGCGCGGGCGGTGTACAGGGCCGTCCTCATCTCCTCGAACATGTCGAACGAGGGCGTGGAGGCGGGGCTGTCGGTCCCGAGGCCGACCCTGGCCCCGCTCGCGAGGAACGACCCGAGCGGCGCGGCGCCGCAGCCGAGGATCGAGTTGGAGCGCGGGCAGTGGGCGATGGCGGTCCCGTGCTCGGCCAGGAGGCCGATCTCCTCCTCGTCCGCGTGGACGCAGTGCGCGGCCACGAGCCCGGCGCCGAGGAGGCCGCGCTCGGCGAGCAGGCGGATCCCGGTGCGGCCCGCCGGCTCGACCAGGAGCTCGGCCGCGGCGGTCATCGTCCCGGCGCCGTGCAGCACCCACTCCTGCTCGGCCTCGCTCTCGGCCAGATGCGTCATGACGGGCACGCCGAGCCCGGCGCAGGCCTCGTAGACGTCGCCCGAGGTCGTGTACGGCGCATGCGGCGAGACGCCCAGCCGCAGACGCTCCGAGGCGAACGGGGACGCGTCCTCGCGCAGCTCCTGGTAGCGCGCGAGCGCGCCGGCCGGGTCGTCCCCGAAGACCTCGAGGTAGACGACACCGGCGAGCCCCAGCTCGGCGCAGGCCGGCGCGGCCGCGCCCGTGAAGCTGGCGTCGCCGATCGTGCCGATCCCGGAGCGCAGGCACTCCGCCGCGCCGAGCCGGGCGATGGCGAGCGCGTCCCCGTCGAGGAGGCGCCGCTTCCGCGTCACGTGGAGGTCGATCCAGGGCGGGAAGGAGAGGCCGTCGCCGAAGCCGGCGTAGACGGCGTACTCGAGATGGCAGTGGGCGTTGACGAAGGCGGGCAGGATGACGGCGTCCTCGAAGCGACGCCGCTCGCCGTCGAGGCCGGAGGCCCGCCCGACCGCGAGGATGCGACCGTCCTCGACCGCCACGCCGCCGCCGGGCACGGGCGCCCCCTCGACCGGGACGACCCAGTCGGCCTCGTAGACGACCGTGCTCAAGCTAGCTGTCGCCGCCGGCCGCGTACGCCTCGCGGCGCGCCTCGATCTTTGCCGCCCAGCGCTTCTCCAGGAGCACCGACGCCCAGATCGACAGCTCGAAGAGCAGCAACAGCGGAACCACCTCGAAGGCGAGGGAGACAGGGTCGACCGTCGGCAGGAGGATGGCGACGAGGAGCACGCTCACGTAGCCGATCCGCCGGTTGCGGCGCAGCGAGCCCGACGTCAGGACGCCGAGCCGCACGAGCGCCAGGACGAAGATGGGGAGCTGGAAGACGAGCGCGAACCCGATCAGGCCGAGCGTGACGAACGAGAAGTAGTAGTTCGCCCGGATCTCGATCTCGAAGAACTCCTCGTTGTAGGTCGTCAGGAAGTGCAGGGCCCGCGGCAGGACGATGAAGTAGGCGAACGCGAGCCCGGCTGCGAAGAGCGCCGTGGCGATGGCGACGCAGGTCGCGACGATCCGCTGCGAGTTCTCCTGGAACGCGGGCGCGAGGAAGCTCCACGTCTGCCAGAGGACGACCGGTAGGGCGAGGGCGAGGCCGACCCAGAAGCTGACCTTGATCGTGGTGAAGAACGGCTCGGTGACGCCGAACGTGATCAGCGTCTTGTCGTCGGGGAGCGGCCGCTCGAGCCACTCGAGCACCGTGTCCTGGAAGGCGAAGGCGACGACGAAGCCGATGCCGACCGCCAGGATCGAGATGATCAGGCGCGAGCGGAGCTCGTCCAGGTGCTCCACGAGCGTGACGCGATCGCCGTGCTCGAGGCGGCGCGGCAACCTGGCCATGGCGGGCTAGCTCGAGCTGGAGACGCGCTCGGACTCGACGCGCTCGGGCTCGGCCGGCGCGGCAGGAGGAGCGGCTGCCTCGGGCGCCGGGGCCGGCGGCGGCGTCAGCTCCGTCTTCTCCGGCTCGTCGTCCCTGCCCGTGACCGCGTCCTTGAACTCGCGCATCCCGTGACCGATGGAGCGCCCCATCTCCGGGAGCCGCTTCGCGCCGAAGACGAGCAGCAGCACCACCATGAGGATGACGAGCTCCCAGATCCCGATTCCGAAGGGCATGGGCTCAGAATACCAGCCTTCGTCGAGAGGCCGGACCGGACCGAGCCGCTACACTGTCCCTGTTACGAGGCGGCTCGTAAGGCTGCTTCCTCACTACTACCTCGCGGTTACGAACCTATGACTCTTCTCGAGATCAAGAACTTGCACGTCGCCACCGAGGACGGGACGGAGATCGTCCGTGGCCTCGATCTGGCGGTGGACCGGAACGAGGTGCACGCGATCATGGGCCCGAACGGGTCCGGCAAGTCGACGCTCGCCTACGCGCTCATGGGCCACCCGGCCTACGAGATCACCGAGGGCGAGATCCTCCTCGACGGCGAGTCGATCCTGGAGCTCGAGGCGGACGAGCGCGCGCAGCGCGGCCTCTTCCTCGCCTTCCAGTACCCGCACGCAGTTCCGGGCGTCACCGTCGCCAGCTTTCTTCGCTCCGCCGTCAATGCGATGCGGAAGGCGAGGAACGGCGGCGAGGACGACCCCGTCAAGATTCCCGAGTTCCGCAAGCAGCTGACCGCGGCGATGGAGCAGCTTCAGGTCCCGAAGGAGATGGCCGGCCGCTACCTGAACGACGGCTTTTCCGGCGGCGAGAAGAAGCGCGTCGAGATCCTGCAGATGGCGATGCTCTCGCCGCGGGTCGCGGTTCTCGACGAGACCGACTCCGGACTCGACATCGATGCGCTGCGGATCGTCGCGAGTGGCGTGCAAGGCCTCGTCGGCCCCGACATGGGCGCCCTCGTGATCACGCACTACCAGCGCATCCTCAACTACATCAAGCCCGACTTCGTGCACGTCTTCGTCGACGGGCGTATCGTGAGAGAAGGCGGGCCCGAGCTCGCCGAGCAGCTCGAGGCCGAGGGCTACAAGGCTTTCGGCGTAGAGGAGGAGGAGGCAGCCTGATGGCCACTCCAGAGACACAGGTCGTCGCCGAGATCGGCAACGACTACAAGTTCGGTTTCCACGATCCCGAGAACTACTTCTTCAAGTCCCAGCGCGGGCTCTCGCGCGAGATCGTCGCCGCGATCTCCGAGCACAAGAACGAGCCGGCCTGGATGCGCGATTTCCGGCTGAAGTCCCTCGAGTACTTCGAGGCGCGACCTATGCCCTCGTGGGGTGGCGACCTCACCGGCATCGACTTCGACAACATCTACTACTACATCAGGCCGACCGAGAACCAGGCGAAGTCCTGGGAGGACCTGCCTCCCGACATCAAGCAGACGTGGGACCGGCTCGGCATCCCCGAGGCCGAGCGCAAGTTCCTCGCCGGCGTCGGCGCGCAGTACGAGTCCGAGGTCGTCTACCACAAGCTCCAGGCCGACCTGGAGGCCAAGGGCGTGCTCTTCCTCGACATGGACTCCGGCCTGCGCGAGCACGAGGAGCTCGTGCGCCAGTACTTCGGGACGATCATCCCGCAGAACGACAACAAGTTCGCGGCGCTGAACTCGGCCGTCTGGTCGGGCGGCTCGTTCATCTACGTGCCGCCGGGCGTCTCGATCGAGATGCCGCTCCAGGCCTACTTCCGCATCAACGCAGAGAACATGGGCCAGTTCGAGCGCACGCTGATCATCGTCGACGAGGGCGCCTACGTGCACTACGTCGAGGGCTGCACCGCCCCGATCTACACGACCGACTCGCTGCACTCGGCGGTCGTCGAGATCATCGTCAAGCCGGGCGGGCGCTGCCGCTACACGACCATCCAGAACTGGTCGAACAACGTCTACAACCTCGTCACGAAGCGCGCGGTCGCCTACGAGAACGCGACCATGGAGTGGGTGGACGGGAACCTCGGCTCCAAGCAGACGATGAAGTACCCGGCCATCTGGCTCATGGGCGAGGGCGCCCACGGCGAGGTGCTCTCCATCGCCTTCGCCGGCGACGGCCAGCACCAGGACGCGGGCGGCAAGGCCGTCCACGTCGCGCCGAATACGTCCTCGGTGATCACGTCCAAGTCGATCTCGAAGGACGGCGGCCGCTCCAGCTACCGCGGCCTCCTCGAGGTCGCCAAGGGCGCGCACGGCGCGCGCTCGAAGGTCGTCTGCGACGCGCTCATCCTCGACGAGGAGTCGCGCACGGACACGTATCCGTACATTCGCATCGACGAGAACGACGTGGACATCGGGCACGAGGCCACCGTCTCGAAGATCGGCGAGGAGCAGCTCTTCTACCTCATGAGCCGCGGTCTTTCCGAGGCGGAGGCGGCCGCGATGATCGTCTCCGGCTTCGTCGAGCCGATCACGAAGGAGCTCCCGCTCGAGTACGCCGTCGAGCTGAACCGCCTGATCCAGCTCCAGATGGAGGGGTCCGTCGGTTGATCGTGGAGCGTACGGACTTCGTGTCCGTGCCGGTGCGGGACATGGAACGGTCGAAGCGCTTCTACGCCGAGACGCTCGGCCTGCCCAGCCCGAACCTCGACGACGGCGCCTGGCCGGAGTTCCTGACCGGCAACGTCAGCCTCTACCTGATCGACCCGGCCAACGTCGGCGGGGAGTTCACCGCGCCGCACTCGTCGCACATCGCGCTGCGCGTGCCCGACGTCGCGGAGGCCCGCGCCGAGCTCGAGGCGAAGGGCGTCGAGTTCGAGGGCGACATCCTCGACACCGGGGTCTGCCACATGGCGTTCTTCACGGATCCCGACGGGAACGCGCTTATGCTGCACCGGAGGTACGCGCCGTGATCGAGGTCGAGCGCGTCGACTTCGTCCCCATCCCCACACGGGACCCGGCGCAGGCCCGCCGCTTCTACGGCGAGCTGCTCGGGCTCCCGGAGTCGTCCTCGTCGTCCGACTCCGTCTGGTTCGAGTTCGAGACGTCGAACGTCACGCTCGGTCTCTGGCAGCCGGAGAAGCTCGGGCGGGAGTTCGTCCCCGCGACCGGGATCGCCGTTCGCGTGCCGGACGTCGAGGAGGCGCGGGCGAAGCTCGAGTCCGAAGGCGTCGAGTTCGGCGGCGAGACGATCGACTCGGGCGTCTGCCACATGGCCTTCTGCAGGGACTTCGACGGGAACGCCCTCATCGTCCACCGGAGGTACGCGCCGTGAGCCGCGCGGAGGCGCTCGAGCGCTACCAGGCACTGCCGCTCCCGTCCACGTCGGACGAGCACTGGCGCTTCACCGACCTGCGCGGCTTCGACCCTGACGCCTTCGCCGTGGACGGCGCCGAGGCGCGGCCGGTCGCGGACAGCATGCTCGAGATCGACGCCGCCGGTATCGCCGAGGCGACCGAGGGCGGCATCGACATCGTCAGCGCCCCCGAGGGGATCACGTTCGAGCCCCTCGGCGACCACGAGCGCCTCGGCACGCTCGTCGGCGCCGAGGACAAGCTCACCGCGCACAACGCCGCCGTCTGGGAGCACGGGCTTCTCGTCCGCGTCCCGGCGGGCGTGGAGCTGGAGAAGCCGCTCTACGTCCGCGTCGGGAACTCGACGCCGGGCGGCTCGCTCTTCTGGCGCCTCCTCGTGGTGGCGGAGGAGGGCTCGCGGTTCACGCTGATCGAGGAGTCCGCCTCGGCCGACCCCGAGCTCGAGTCCTACTCGAACGCGGTCGCGGAGGTCTTCGTCGAGCGGGGCGCCAAGCTCGAGTACGTCTCCATCCAGAACCTGTCGCGTGCGACGTGGCACTTCGCCACGCACCGCGCCCGCGTGGCCGGGGACGCCGAGCTCGACTGGGTCGCCGGCGGCTTCGGCTCGCGCAAGGGCAAGATCACGATCGAGAACCGCCTGGCCGGCCGCGGCGCGACCTCGCGCGTCACCGGCGCCTACTTCGCCGACGGTGACCAGCACCTCGACTACGACACGCTGCAGGAGCACGAGGCGCCGAACACGACCTCGGACTTCGCCTTCAAGGGCGTGCTCCGCGACAAGGCGACCTCGGTCTGGCGCGGGATGATCAAGGTCGAGCGCGACGCGCAGCGGACGAACGCCTACCAGGAGAACCGCAACCTCCTGCTTTCGCCCGACGCCCACGCCGACTCGATTCCCGGCCTCGAGATCCTCGCCAACGACGTGCGCTGCACCCACGGCGCCACCGTCTCCCAGGTGAACCGCGACGAGCTCTTCTACTGCATGGCCCGTGGGCTCTCCCGCGAGGAGGCCCAGCTCCTGATCGTTCGCGGCTTCTACCAGGAGATCTTCGACCGCATCGAGCTCGAGCCGGTGCGCGACGCGCTTCAGAGCGTGCTCGAAGCCCGGCTCCTGGCGCCGCTCGCAGCTGCGTGAGCTGCTGCACGCCCCCGCGCGGCTACACGAGAATCTTCTCGCGCCGGACCGCCCGCCGCGACGCGAAGCGCTACCGCCGCGACGGGCTCGACGACACGGCCGCCGTGATGGTGCGGTTCCTCGAGGAGCGCGGGGTCGAGGGCGTCTCCGTGCTCGAGATCGGCGGCGGGGTCGGGGCGATCCAGGTCGAGCTGCTCGAGGCCGGCGCGGCGACTGCGACGAACCTCGAGCTCTCGCCGGAGTACGAGGAAGAGGCGGCCACCCTGGCCCGGGAGCACGGCGTCGAGGAGCGGGTCGAGCGCCGCCTCGGCGACGTCGTCCAGGCGCCTGCGCTCGCCGGGGAGGCGGACGCGGTCGTCATGCACCGCGTCGTCTGCTGCTACCCCGATTACGACGCGCTCGTCGGCGCCGCCGCCGAGCGGGCGCGCCGGTACCTGGTGATGAGCTTCCCGCGGCCGCGGTGGGCGGTTCGCACCGGGCTCGGGGCGCTGAATCTCGTCGCGCGCCTGCTCCGCTGGGAGTACCGGACGTGGGTGCACCCGCCGGAGGCGATCGTCGCCGCCGCCGAGCGCCGCGGGCTCGCGCTCGCCGCCGAGTCGAGCGGCAAGGTCTGGCAGGTGGCCGCGCTCGAGCGCGCGGCGTAGCCCGGACGCAGCCCGTCGCTACGATAGGTCCCATGGCGGTGACGGCCCAGCCGAGGCTCGACGCGGAGCGCATTCGCGCCGACTTCCCCATCTTCGAGCACCCGGTGCACGGGAAGCCGCTCGCCTACCTCGACTCGGCCGCGTCCTCGCAGAAGCCGCGGCAGGTGCTCGACGCGATGACGACGTTCTACGAGACGTCGTACGCGAACATCCACCGCGGCGTCTACGAGCTGGCCGAGCGCTCGACGGAGGCCTACGAGGGCGCACGGGAGACCGTCCGCGGCTTCGTGAACGCGCCCGCGGCGCGGGAGGTCGTCTTCACGCGGAACGTGACCGCGGCGATGAATGTCGTCGCCTACGGCTGGGGCCTCGACAACCTCGGGCCGGGCGACCTCGTCCTCGCCACCGAGCTCGAGCACCATTCCAACTTCGTCCCGTGGCAGTACATCGCCGGGCGGACCGGCGCCGAGTTCGCCGTCATGCCTGTGGACGCCGAAGGCGAGCTCCAGCTGGACGAGCTCGACGCCCTCCTGGCCCGGGGCCGGCCGAAGGTGCTCGCGTGCGCCGCGGTGAACAACTCCCTGGGCACGATCCTGCCGGTGCCGCAGCTGGTCGACTGGGCGCACGCCCACGGCGCGATCGCCGTCGTCGACGCCGCCCAGGCCGCGCCGCACACCGTCCTCGACGTCCAGGCGCTCGGCGCGGACTTCGTCGGCCTCACGGCGCACAAGCTCTGCGGGCCGACCGGCATCGGCGCCCTCTGGGGCCGCGCGGAGCTGCTGGAGTCGATGTCCCCGTTCGAGCTGGGCGGGCACATGATCCGCAAGGTGACCGTCGAGAAGACGACCTGGAACGAGATCCCGCACAAGTTCGAGGCCGGCACCGCCGCCATCGCCGAGGCCGTCGGCTTCGCCGCCGCGATTCGCTACGTCACCGAGGCCGGCCTGCCCGCGATCGAGCGCCACGAGCACGAGCTGGCCGAGTACGCGCTCGCCCGGCTCGGCGAGATTCCCGGCGTGCGCCTGTTCGGGCCCCCGGTGGACCGCCGCGTCGGCATCGTCTCGTTCTCCCTCGAGGGCGTCCATCCGCACGACGTCGCTCAGATCGTCGACGCCGAGGGCGTCGCGGTGCGCGCGGGGCACCACTGCAACCAGCCGCTGATGGCCAAGCTCGGGGTCGGCGCGACCACGCGGGCGAGCTTCTACCTCTACACGCTGCCCGAGGAGATCGACCGCCTCGTCGCGGGCCTGCACCGGGCGCGTAACCTGTTCTCATAGTGTCGGAGCTCGACAGCCTCTACCGCGAGGTCATCCTCGACCACTACAAGAACCCGCGGGGCCACGGGGTGATCGAGGGTGCCGACGCGGAGGCCGAGGGCCAGAACCCCCTCTGCGGCGACGAGGTCTCGATCGCGGTCGCCTTCGACGGCGACAGGATCGCGGACGTGAAGTTCCAGGGCCGGGGCTGCGCCATCAGCCAGGCCTCGACCTCGATGCTGATGGACATGGTCAAGGGCCGCACGGCCGAGGAGGTCGCGGCGATGTCCCGCGACGAGCTCCTCGACGAGGTCGGCATCCCGCTGACGCCGGTGCGCCTCAAGTGCGCGCTGCTCGGCCTGGGCGTCCTCAAGCTCGCGCTCCACAAGGGCCGCGGCACGCCGCTGCCCGAGGAGTGGGCGGGCCTGGACGACCTCGAGCTCAGGTAACCGCGTGGCCGAGATCGTCGTCGGCCCGGTCGAGGAGCTTCCCCCGGGCGAGGTGAAGATCGTCCGCGACGGCACGCTGGCGATCGGCGTCTACAACTGCGACGGCGCCTTCTTCGCCATCGAGGACCGCTGCTCACACGACGACGGCCCGCTCTGCGAGGGCGACTTCGAGCCCGACACATGCGTGGCGATCTGCCCCCGCCACGGCGCCCGCTTCGACGTCCGCACCGGAGCGCCCACGCGCATGCCGGCCACCGAGCCGGTCCGCACGTTTCCGGTTGAAGTCCGGGGCAATGACATCCTGGCCACGATCGATTGAGGCGGGGTCGCCGCATGAATGTTCCGCCGTCGGTGATCGCCCGGCTCGACGACTGCGGCCAGCGGCACGTCCTGGCGTTCTGGGATGAACTCACCGACGACCGGCGCCAGTCGCTGCTCGCTCAGATCGAAGCCCTCGACTTCGATCAACTCCGTCTCCTGCTCGAGACACACGCGCGGCCGAAGACCGCCGCCGCCACGGATGCCCCAACAGATCGTACACGCCGCGCCCTCCCCCCCACCGACCTGGTGCGCCTCCCGCACCACGGCGGCGACCAGCGTCTCTGGTCCGAGGCCGAACAGGCCGGCCGCGATCTG
>DASPGT010000004.1:0-22059 GCA_035620475.1 Gaiellaceae bacterium
AGCCGGTCGCGCGCGGCCTGGTCGCCCGTGCGCTTGTACTCCGCCCAGAGGGCGCCGGTGTCGTCTTGCCGCTCGGCCACGTCGCAGAGGATAGAAGGAAGTGCGGCTTTCGCGAGATATCGGCGCTTTTCCTACTTGAGCGCCTTGTAGGCGAGCTCGCCCATCCAGACCCCGAGGAAGACCGCGGCGGCCGCGATCACCCAGGCCGCGCCCCCGGCGTCGGCCGCCCAGGCGCCCACGAGCAGGAACCCGACCGCGAGGACGGCGAAGAGCGCTCCGAGAGGCCTCCGGCGCACCCCGGTACAATGCCTCCTCGCCGAGGGCCGTAGCTCAACTGGCAGAGCACCGGTCTCCAAAACCGGGGGTTCCAGGTTCGAGTCCTGGCGGCCCTGTCCCTCTTCACCAGCCGCCATTCCCGCATCACAAGCGGAATGGCGTAAAGGCGAAGCTTGGACGGCATGGCGCCTCGGCGGCCGCATGCACAGCTTGTTCTCCTGCAAGCACTGGAACATCGCTGGCCGAGTGCCCGGGCGCTGACCGCGACGCCGAGGGTCAGAACCAGGCGGGCTACCTTCGCAAGCTCTCGCGGAAGCCCCACGCCATGGCTTCAGCAGGTGACCGCGCTGCCACCGCCCGAGTAGGAGCATCTGTCGGCGACACGCCCGTTCGGCCTTCGCAGCGTCGCGGAATCCGCGTTGTTGTTCCACACGTACTTACTTCGCCCCCAGTAGAGATGGTTCGGGAACGAATCGAGCCCGCTCCCGGTGTGAATCCGCACCGCCGCTCCGCCGGGCAACGCAAGGCTTCCGATCTTGAAGACGTTCCCGGCTCGGTCGCGCACCCTCCAGCCATTGAGTTGCACAGCCGAGTTTCCGGTGTTCTTGATCGAGATCCACTCAGCGTTCAGCTTCGCGTTCGTGATCGGCGTGTCGGGTCCCGGGGGGTTGAAGCGAATCTTTGCGATCTTGATTGCTCCGGTGGCTGCCGGAGCAAGCGCGATCAGCATCACGATGCCCATTAGCCCGATTGTGATGCGCTTCACGGCATGGCCCCCTTTGCATGGATGAGACACCGAGGATCGCACCTATGCGCACAAGAGACAATGGTGTTTCGGCCGTCGTGTTGCCGAATAGGCCAGCCGTCCCCAGAACTTATGACGTCTCCGTCGGCAGCTGGCATGACGCGCTCCTTTCTTGAGCCGTTGGCCGTCCAAGCGACATCGCGACACTAGGTACAGAGGCTCAAGATCCGCTCAACCCCGGCGGCCGACACGGCCGTCGTCCGACCGGCGACGCCGTACCAGTCTCGCCGCGTAAGGGTGACGACCGAGCATCGATCGCCAAAGCGAGTCTCGGTAGACCAGTCGACGCCCGTCGAGGTGCGGCAGATCACGGTGAGCGCTCTCGACGCGCAGCGAATCGCCCGCCACCATCGTGGACTCCGTTCGAGGATCGCTCGAACTCCGCCCCGCGTCTCCAAAATCGGGGTTCTAGGTTCGAGTCCTGGCGGCCCTGCTAGCTCACCGCCTTCTTCACGAGCGCGCGGATCTTCGTCTCCTCGGCGGCGGTCAGCTCCTTCAGCGCGAAGGACGTCGGCCACATGGCGCCCTTGTCGAGGTTCGCCTCGTCGCTGAAGCCGAGCGTCGCGTAGCGCGACTTGAACTTTTCCGCGCTCTGGAAGAAGCAGACGACCTTGCCGTCTCTGGCGTACGCGGGCATCCCGTACCAGGTCTTCGGCGCGAGCGACGGCGCGCTCTCTCCGACGATCGCGTGGAGCCGCTCGGCCATGACGCGATCCGGCTTCGGCATCTCGGCGATCTTCGCGAGCACGTCGCGTTCCCCCGCCGCCCTGTCCTTGCTCGCGCGCTCTTCCGCCTTCAGCTCTCGGGCGCGCTCCTTCATGGCGGCCCGCTCCTCGGCCGTGAACCCCGTGCTCTTCTTCGTGCTCATTGTTCCCTCCTCTGCTGGGTCTCCGGGGTCCTACCCGATCGCCGCGCTGGCAGTAGCGTGTGCCCATGGCCGAGGCCGGGACCGACAAGGCGATCGACGCCCTCTACGCCGGGCCGCCGGACGAGTTCGTGAAGCGGCGCGACGCCCTCGCCAAGCGCCTGCGCGCGGACGGCGAGCGCGAGGCGGCCGACCAGGTCAAGGCGCTCCGCAGGCCGACCGTCGCCGCGTGGGCCGTCAACCAGCTCGCCCGGACGGAGAAGATGCGGCTCCGCGGGCTCTTCACCGCCGGCGAGCGGCTGCGCGCCGCCCACGAGGAGGCGCTCGCGGCCGGCCTGACGCCGGCGCTCGCCGAGGCCCGGGACGACGAGCGGGCCGCGATCGAGGAGCTCGTCCGGGCAGCCCGGACGTCCCTCGAGGAGCGGGGGCAGTCGCCCGGCGATGCCGTGCTCGACAAGGTCCGGGACACCCTCCACGCCGCCGTCGTCGATGAGCAGCTCGGGGCTCGCGTGCGCGCGGGCCGGCTGGAGAAAGAGGAGCGGGCCACCGGCTTCAACTTCGCCCTCCCCGCCGGGAAACGACCGCCGAAGCCGAGGAAGGACACGGCCGCCACGAAGCGCAAGGTCGAGGAGGAGCGCACGCAGAAGCGCCGCGAGGCCCAGGAGCGCCTGCGAGCGGCCCGCGCCAGGGCAGACGAGGCGCGCAAGGCCGCCGGCCGGGCGAAGCGCGACCTCGAGCGGGCCGAGCGCGACCTCGAGGATGCGCTCGCCGCCGTGAACGCGGCCGAACGGGAGCTCGAGGACCACCCCAGGCCCGGCGGCCGATCCGGGTGACGTAAAGGTCGAAGGAGCCGAACGTCGGCCCATTCGTCTCGCGGGCGGCGACCGCCGCCCTTCGCTCAGGCGGCTTCTCCGCTCGTCAGCGGGGCAGGCGACCGGAGAGCCAGGGCCGCGCGCTCGACCAGGCGAGTCGCGAGCGGCGGCCCGGCGGCTTCGCGCAGCCGAGCGCCAAGCGCCGACGCCCGCCGCGGCGCGTCGCCCGCGAGCACTCGAAAGGCCCGGTCGGCGATCTCCGCAGTCGACGCTCGGTTGGGATCGAAGACATCGCCGACTCCCGCACGCCTCACGTCCTCCGCGCCCGCGAATTGATCCGTGGAGAACGGGCCGACCAGCAGCGGGACACCAGCCCACAGCGCCTCGGTCACCGTGTTGTTCCCGCCGTGGCAGATTGCCAGGTCGCACGAACGGAGCACTTCCGGCTGCGGCAGGTAGGAGGCGACGTGCCACCCCTCGGGCAGGTCGCCGAGCTCGGCAGGCGGCGTCACTCCCGCAGCCACGACCAGCCGCACCGGCTGCCCCCGGAATGCCGCGACGATGCGCCGGAGGACGTCCGAGCGGGCAGAGAGGAAGGTTCCGAGCGAGACGTACACCTGCGCCACCGACCCGGCTGCCTCGGGCACGGAGTGGGGCGACGGGTGGCGCCGGACCGAGGCCCCGATGAAGCGCGCGGTGTGAGGGAGCAGCGGCCGCCGGTACCCGCCGAGCTCCGCCGGGTAGTTGAGGAGCGTGAGAAGCGGCGAGGTCGCCGAGAGCGCGGAGCCGACCGGCTCGGCGCGCGGGTTCAGGTCGCGGAGCGTCCCGTTGAAGGTCCGCGTGAAGCGGGCGGAGACCTCGGCGCACAGGCTCCGCAGCTCCGCGAGCCCGTCCGCGTCGGCGGCGAGCTCGGCGGGCCGGTGCGCGGGGAAGCCGAAGAGCTCGCCCGGCCCCGGAAGCGCGGACGGATGGCCCGGGTGGAAGGAGACGTACGGCTGCTCGAGCGCGCGGAGAGCGAGCGTCGCCCCGAACGCGAGCTGATCCGAGACGACGACGGCCGGGCGCGTCTCGGCCAGGATCTCTCCGAGCCGGCGCGTGACGGCCTCCGGTCTCCAGAGGAGATCGTGGAGGCGCTCCTCCGCCTGCGCACGGAGGGTCGCGACCATCCCGACGCGCGTGGCGTCGAGGAATGCCTGCAGGCGTGCCGCTTCGCCGGCGGGCTGCTCGGAGGGGCGGAGCAGGCCGGGGTTGCTCGCCGGCCCGAGGGCGAGCTCGTGGTGCCCGAAGCCGTCTCCCCGTACACGCCCGGCGAGCGAGGGGCCCGTGGCGACCGCAACCTCGTGGCCCCGGGCCGCGAGCGCCTGCCCGAGCGCCGAGAGCGGGAGATAGTGCGAGGCGTAGTCGGGGCTGACGATGAGGGCTCTCACGCGGCCCTCTCGAGGCGGTCGGCGCCGGCCAGGTCGAGGTAGAGCGACGTCAGCTGCGCGGCCATCGCGTCGATGGAGAACCGGCTGCGGACGAGGGCCTCGGCCCGTGCGGCCCTCGCCTCGTCGTCCCGCAGGCCGGCGGCCTCGTGAAGACCGCGCCTAAGCTCGCCGACCGAGGTCGTGTCGACGAGCATCCCCGTCGATCCGTGGTCGACGTACGTGGCCGGCCCCCCGATGCGCGGGGCGACGACGGGAAGCCCGACCGCAAGCGCCTCGAGCAATGCGAGCCCGAACTCCTCCTTGTCGCTCGCGCACGCATACACGCCGCCCGCCGCGACCGCGCCGCGGACGCCGGAGCGGGCCGCGTGCAGCAGGTGCGCGACGTCGTCGTGGGAACGGTGTCCGAGCAGCAGCAGGCCGTCCCCCACCTCCGGAGTTCGCAGCTCGACCTCCCGGAGCGCCTGTATGACCCCCTGCTCCTCCGCGGTCGGATGCTCGAGGTTGCCGCCGACGATCGCCAGGTTGAACGCGCCGAAGAGATCGGGATCGCCCGCCCAGGCCTCGACCAGCCGGGGAAACCCTTTCACCCGATGGAACCGCCCGACCGAGAGGACGAGCGGCAGGCCGGCCCGCTCGGGCGGGAGAGCGGCAACCGCGGCTCTGAGGTCCCCCCACACGGCCGGCTCGGGGCCGGCGTCGCGGCCGGCTCGCCCGCGGTCGAGTGTCCGCAGGGACACGCCCTCCGAGACGGTGCGAAGCCCGCGCGCGGCCGCGACCGACGCGTCGACTCCGAGCAGCTCGTCCAGGTCGGCTTCGGGCTCCTGCCGCGGGAAGGCGACGAGACCCTCGGCCTGCTCGAGCATCGAATCGACGAGGTGCGCCCGAAGGAGGAGGTGCTCGCGCCGGTTGGTCTCCGCGAACGTCTCGCGGCTGAGCGTCCCCGCCTGCTCGGCACCCCGGATGACCACGTGGGGGTCGGCTGCGAGCGTGAAGCAGACCGGAATCCCGAGCCGCCGGCACGCGCGGGCGGCCGCGAACGTCCCGACGTCGGCGAAGCGGAGGTGGACGACGTCGAGCGGCAGCAGGCGCCGCAACGTCCGCTCGAGGGCGCGCTCGGCCGCCAGGCGATACGGCCACATCTCGGCGGTCGCCAGATACCGGTTGGGACCGAAGGCGACGCGGGCAATCGAGGCGTCGTCGTCGATGGGCTCGTGCGGGAACTCGTGGGACGCCCCGGCGTGCTCGTCGGCGAACGCGCGCGTGATCGTCACGGCGTGACCGACCTCGGCGCGGCGTCCGAGCGCCCGGGAGAGGTGGACGACGAGGGTCGCGAGACCGCCGCCGTCGCCTGCACCCACCTCCTGCAGCCCGGCGTCGATGCGCCCCTGCAGGACGACCTGGGCGATCCGCAGGCCCTCAGAGGACGCGGCACCCACCCTGGGTGGACGATCCGAAGCGCGGTGGTCGCGGTCCTGGACGATCTCCGCGAGCCGGCTCCTGGCGGCGGGGTCGCCGCCTGCGCTCGCAAGCGCATGGCGGACGAACCGGCCGACGAGCCTCGGCGCCTGGCGAAACCACTCGTCGAGGACCAGCTGGGCAAGCATTCCGGCGAATCCCCCGGCCGCCGTTTCCCGGCAGAGCGCTGGGATCGCGGGCGGCCAGCACCGCCGCTCGGCGAAGGCCAGCGAGGCCGCCTCGCGCAGGTTCATGTCATCCGCGTCCAGCAGCGTGAGCAGCGCCCGGTTCACGGCGACTCCAGGCCGGCGGGCGAGTGCGTACGCCGCCGTCACCCGGGCGAGCGCGTCGCCGTTCTCCGCGAGGCGAAGGAGCGGGCCGACCTCCTCGCCCGCCGGCACTCGCCGGAGCTCGGCGGCGGCCCGGAGACTGTCGAGGACGCCGCCGGCCTCGATCGCGCCGACGAGCTCGCGCGCGGCGGCGCCCTTCACGGCTTCCCTCGGGCCGACTCGGCCGCGAGGAGACGCTCGTCTCCGCCGGCCGGCCTCCTGTCGTCGCCCACGGCCGCCCGCTGCTCGTCCTCGTAGCGCCCGTCCAGGATCGCGCCCCAGACGAGCAGCGACATCGAGGCGCCCACGAGCAGGGTCACGGCGATCCCGAGCGCGAACAGCGCGACGCTGCTCATGACCGCTCGCCCCGCGGCAGGACGATCGCCCCGAGCGAGAGGATCGACGGAACCCAGAGCCCGACGTAGATGCCCTGGAGCTCGTTCCCCGAGAACCAGAGCGAGACGGATGCGACGAACGAGAGGGCGGCGCCCAGGAAGAGCAGCGCTTTCGCCCGCCGTTCCCGCTCCCGTGCGAGCGCCCTTGGAGCTGCCGCGTGTGGCTGCTGTGTCGCTTCCATCTCTGCCACCTTCCTTCTGTCCAGTTTTTGTAGAGAGTACTGTACAGGTTTGACGCTTACGCCGTCAAGCTTCCGCGCGGCGACGCGCGCAGGCTTCGCCCCGCCGGAGACGACGGGTCGACGCGGTACGAGCCGGCCTACGCCGCAGGCCGTCGGCCGGCTCGACGAACGTGTGCGGATCCTCGAACGGCGTGCACGGTCGGGACCCGCGACCCTCAGGAAGCCTCGGTCACCCCGGCAGCGGCCGTCGATCCGGCCCGGCCACGCCGGCCCGGACCGGATCTTCTGCCGGCGACGCGAACCCTGCTAGTAGCGGCGCACGCGGTTGTTCCGGTTCACCGGCTGCCTGGCCGCGCGCTCGATGAAGATGCCGTACGAGCGGCTGAAGCCGAAGACCGAGTTGCGGGCGCCCGAGCGGACGGACTCGCCGATGCGCAGGTTCTGGTTGTACGTGGCCAGGCGGCAACGGACGCAGAGGAGGTTCGTCGGGATGTTGCCGTTGGCCCAGGTGATGTACCAGCCGCCGCCGGCGCCCCAGCACGTCCAGCGTCCGGTCCCCGGGTTCCCTGAGGTGAAGTCGCGGAAGACGATGTTCCGGCCCGAGAGCGCCTGGACGATGTCCTGGTGGATGCCGGGATCCGTGTGCTTCCGGCCGCACTCGACGTCGCCGGTGACGACGAGGCCGTGGGCGTTCTGGCCGATGCGGACGGCGTCGAAGGCGGTGCCGCGGTCGCGGCCGTTGCCGTTCACGTCGAGGATGAGGTCGACCGTCCTGCGGTTGCCGTCGCCGTAGCAGCCGATCAGGCGGATCGCGTCGCCGTTCCCCGGGTTCGGCATGTTCGAGATGACCTTGATCGGGAGGCGGCCGTAGCGGCGGAGCGAGCCGCGGCACTCCCAGCTCCGGCGCGTCCTGATGATGCGGCCGGGCACGAGCCTGGCCGAGCTCGAGGCGGTGGCGGCTGCGTTCGCCCGGGCCTCGCTCCCCGAGGCGCTCTCGGCCAGGCCGGCGGAGGCGGACGCGGGGACGGCGAGCAGGACGAGGACGAGCGCGGGCAGGAGGCGGCGGAGGGACATGCGGCTGGGCTCCTCTCGGTCGCGGGCTGGGTTCCGGGCACGGTAGGGACCGCGTGTGAACGATTCGTAAGGTCCGTCCGCGGCCCGCCCGCGGAGCGCCCGGCTACCGGAAGACGAAGCCGTCGAGGCTGACCGCTGCGCCCGGCTGGGCGACGATCACGATCGTGTGCGGCCCCGGCGTCAGCCCGGTGCGCTCGAAGACCTTCGTGCGCGGCCCTGCCGCCGAGGTGTCGAGGAGCTCGGGAGGCCCGCCGTCGATCGTCACCGTCGCCGTTCCCCCGGTCGAGGCGATCACGGCGACGGACGTGCCGGCGAACGTGTGCGTGAACGTCCCGGCCACCGGGTTCGCCATGTCGGCGGGCAGGAGCAGGTGGAGCGAGTCCAGGAAGCTGTCGCCCCCCGCGCCCACCGTGACGTTGCCGGTGTACGCGGTGCCGAACAGCGCGTTCGCGTCGTCGAAGGGCACCGAGACGACCCTGATCCCGCTCGTGCGCGTGTTACCGGCCCGGTCGGTGGCGCGGATCCGGAACTCGTACGTCTCGCCCTCGACGCCCGTGACCTGCGGGTTCTTGGCCCCGGTCCCGGCGCCCTGCGCGACCGTCGTCCAGGCGGCCGTGCCGGCGAGCCGCCGCTGGAGCTGCCACGAGCGGATGCCCGAGGGGTCGGCGAGCGTGAAGCCGACCGGGAAGGTGAGAGTGGCCGAGGCGTTCGTCGAGGGGTCCGGGAAGCCGAGCTGGGTGATCGCCGGCGCCGTCAGGTCGTGGAAGACAACCGAGCGGTTCGGCGCGACGTCGAACCCGCGGCCGCCGGGGAAGAAGGTCGCGGCCAGCCACCGGTAGCCGCCGGCGTTCAGGAGCGCCTTGCGGACGGTGATCCTCACGGCGCGCGCGTTCGGCCGCGAGACGCGGACGCTCGCGACGAATCGCGTCCGCGTGGTGAGGGCGGCCCGGAGCCGCCCGTTCCCCCAGAACACGAAGACGAAGCGCTCGAAGCTCGCCGGGCTGCCGTTCGTGTCGAACTGGAACGTGATGCCGTACGGGTCCCGAAGGAGCGACGAGGAGAACGGCTGGAAGGTCGTCAGGGTGTGCGTGACGGAGGCGCCCGCGTGGCCGTGCGCCACGCGCTTGATGTCGAGCGGTCCGGGGACGTCGTTCCCGTCGGACACGCCCTTGACGTCCGCCCAGGCCGGCGCCGACGCGAGCAGGAAGGCCACCCCTGCTACCGCGCCGACGAGGAGCCTCCGTGACCCGCTCACGTTCGGCACGAATGCCGAGTGTCCCGCACTCTCCGGCCAGGGTCAACCCCCGCGAGCGGCGATATCAAGCCGCCGGGTCGACCATCCGGCCCAGGAAGAGCACGGCGCCGGTCTCGGCGTCGCGGATGAGGTAGAGGAACGGCCGGTCGGCGCGGATGACCGCGTCCGGGGTGGGCGGGCCCGAGACGGCAAACGCCAGGGCGGTCGCTGCGGCGGCGACGGTGCCCCGCTCGTCGACGTCGATGTCGGCGGCGTGGACACCGGCGTCGAGGAAGGGGTTGCTCGGCGAGATGCCGGTGAAGTCCCCGCCCGCGAACGGGAGGGTCAGGCCGAGCTCCGGCAGGGTCGCGGCGAGGTCGAGCTCCGAGCTCGCCGACCACTTGGGGAGGTGGAGGTCGACGATGCCCTCCCTGGCGCCGGCGTCGATCTCCGCCAGCAGCTCCGCGCCGAAGCGCCGCTCGAAAGCGGCGAAGTCGCGCGCCGGCACGACCACGAGCATCGACAGCTCGCCGTCCCCGTACGGCAGCTCGACCGCCTGGTAGCCGGCGGCGGAGACGTACCGGGTCTGGAGCTCCGCGTTGTGCATGAGCGGCACTCGGACCCTCGACCCGTCGGCGCGTGTGAAGGGCTGCCGCTCCGTCGGGTACTTGCCGAACGGCTGCGACCACTTGGCGCGGAGGAAGAGCGCGTTCACAAGCACGAGCCTGGTCTGGCTGTCGACCGCTCCCGAGCCCAGGAGCTCGGGGATCCGCTTCTCCGTCCGTTCGGAGACCCACGCGTTGATCCGCTCCCGGGCGCCCTCGGGATCGCCGGCGAAGTCGAGCCGCTCCGCCGGCGCGCCGTAGGACGCCGCCAGGGTCTCGACGAAGTCCGGGACGAGCTCGTAGTCCACGGCGGGATAGAGCCGGTTGGCGAGGCGGAGCGTCGACTCGCCCGAGTCGGCCAGCGCCTGGTCGAGCGCGTTGAACGCCGTGTGCAGCTCGTCGCCCGAAGCCGGTAGGTGGAAGACCTCCCCGATCTGCGCCGCGGTCTCGCCGCGCGCTCCGGCGTCGGCCATGCCGAACGCGATGCCGATCGAGAGCGGCGAGAAGACGAGGTTCTCGTCCGGTGCGCGCTCCGCCAGGAGCGAGTGATAGTCGAAGGCGAACCGCGTCAGCCCTTCGGCGAGCGTCGCGCCGCCGCCCGGAGAGGCCGGGGCGCGCTCGACGTCGGTCCCGACGAGCTCCCCGGTGGGCGCGCTCTCCGGGCCGCGCCCGCAGCCGGCGGCCAGGAGGGCGAGGACGAGCGGGACGAGGATCCGGCGCACGAAGGTTGGACGGAGGAGGCGCCGCCGAAGTTCCCGAGGGGGCGCCGCAGGACCGCGGCGCCCCCTCGGCGGGTCGCGCTACCAGCTCGTCGGCTTGCCCGGCTGGAAGAGCCAGACGTCGAAGAAGGAGTCGAGGTCGCCCCCGTAGGCCTCCTCCGCGGCGGCGATGAAGTCCGCCGTGTTGACGTTGCCGTACTTGTTGTCCTCGGCCCAGTCGCGGGTGAACTGGAAGAACGCCATGTCGCCCAGCTTCCCGCGCAGCGCGTGGATGGTCATGGCTCCGCGCTGGTACACGGCGGTGGTGAAGAGCACCTCCGGCCCCGGCAGCGCGCCCGGCGGAATCTGCCAGAAGGAGCTCGTCGCGGAGCGGCCGTACTGCGCGTCGAATGACTCCTGCACCGTCCTGACCCCGGCATGCTCGAGCCAGAGCCAGCTCGAGTACGTGGCCCAGCCCTCGTTCAGCCACATGTCCGGCCAGACCTTCAGCGAGACCGAGTTGCCGAACCACTCGTGTCCGATCTCGTGCGAGAGCGTGCTCTCCGACGGCATGTTCGAGTAGTTCGCCTTCGATTGCGTCTCGAGCGCGTAGCCGACGTTGGGCGCGCGGTCGACGATGGCGCCGATCGCGTCCGGCGGGTACGGCCCGTAGACGGAGACGAAGTACGCCTGCATCGCCGGGATGAGGTCGAGCACGGCGCGGCTGGACGTGATCGTCGGGTCGACGGCGACGTAGTTCGGCGTCCCGTCGGGGAGCGTCGTGACCGTCAGGTCGAAGAACCCGTTCGTGGCGGTGGCCAGGTACGGCGCCATCGGCGTCGAGTGGCTCCAGCTCCACGTCGTCTTGCCGTTCGCCGTCTCGGTGGAGACGAGGACGCCGTTGGCGAGCGCCGTCCGCCCCTCGGGGACGGTGACGGCGATGTCGAAGAGCGCCTTGTCGTTCGGATTGTCGTTGGCCGGGTACCAGCCGGGCGAGCCCTGCGGCTCGTTGACGACGTAGGCGCCGTCCGCGGTCGGGACGAAGCCCTCGATCGACTCGTCGGGGTCGGTGATCGGCTCGACGACGCCCGAGTACCACACGACGACCGAGAAGGCGGTGCGGTCCCTGATCCGCGAGCGCGGCTCGACGGTCAGCTCCTGCCCGTCCCGCGACCACTCGGCGAGCTCCATCTTGTAGCCGTTCTTGCCGCCGACCTCGATGCGCGAGACCGCGAGGAACTCGCGCAGGTCCAGGTTGAACGTCTTCAGGCCCTGCGTGGACTCGGCGACGATCGTCGCCTTCCCGACGAGCAGGTCGGTCGCCGGGTCGTAGTCGAGCACGAGGTCGTAGCTCCGAACGTCGTAGCCCCCGTTCCCCGCGTTGGGGAAGAACGGGTCGCCGAGCCCGGCGGCGCCGGGCGTATAGCGGTTCGCCGACGCGGTCGCCGCAAGGGTCCCGACGGCGAGCGCGAGGGCGACAAGGCACAGGCCGAGGCGGCGCGTGCGCATGGAGATCCTCCCTATTCGAGTTGCCTGGCGAAGCCAGCCTAGTCGAGCGGCCGCCCGGGCGAAAGTCGCTACTCGAGGATCAGCGGCGGCGCGTCGGGCTCGATCCAGGCCTGGGCGATCTCGAGGTCGAAGCTCTGCTGGCGGACGTTCGCGATCGCGGCCGCCAGGCAAGCCCGGAGCGTGCTCCCTTCCGGCGTGGCGAGGGCCCAGACGAGGTCGCCCTGGGCCGGAAGACGGCCGGCCGCGACGACGCCTCGGCCCTGTCCACGGAGCAGCTCGAGCGCGGTCGGGTAGTCGACGAGCACGGCGTCCACGTCGCCCTCGCGGAGGCCGGCGACGGCCTCCGCCGGGGTCTCGTAGACCGCGGCTTCGCCGGCCGGCCCGATCGCCGTCAGGATCGTGTCGTGGCTCGCGCCCGCCGGGGCGCCGAGCCGCGCCTCCCGCAGCTCGGCGAGGGTCGCGCCGCCGTCGGCGACAGGCGTCCCCGGCCGCGCGAGGACGGCCTGCTCGACCTCGTAGTACGACTCCGTGAAGTCCATCGTCGCGTCGAGGTCGGCCGACGGGGCGAGCTGCCCGACGACGAAGTCGACGCCCTGGGGCCCGGCCGCGAGGACCTCGTCCCTCGAGACGTCCGCCCAGCGCAGCTCTCCGGGGGCGAAGAACATGAACTCGGCGACCGCACGGACGAGGTCCGGCTCGAACCCCTCGGGCTCCCCCCCGTCGACGGCCAGCCAGGGGAGCACGGAAGGCCCGGCGACGCCCACCGTGAGAACGTCGGGCTCGACGAGCTCGAGCTCGGCGCGGGTGCAGGGGTCGGCGAAGTCCTCTCCCGTCGACGGCGCGGTCGCGGTCTCGGGCTCCCCTCCCTCCCCGCGGTTGACGTACGCCCCGGCGCCGACGGCGACGAGGAGGAACGCGAGAAGGACGAGCTTGACGCGGGTGCTCACTCAGTGCCCGTGGTGGGCATGGACGACCGCGTGCCCGCGCCCGCGGGCGATCAGCCACCGGTTCACCGGGAACGTCACCACCCACGCGACCGCGAGGGCGAAGGCCAGGCTCCACCAGAAGAGGAGGTCGCCGAGGCCCGCCTCCATGGCGCCCGGGTAGAGGAGGAGGACGCCGTTGTCGACGATCTCCATGATCGTGATCGAAATCGTGTCGGCGGTGAGCGCGATGGGCACCACCTCGCGCAAGGCGAGGCCCGAGCGCAGGAGCGGGAGGCTCGTCAGGAGGTAGCCGAAGAAGAACGCGAGCGCGACCGCCAGCGCGATCGTCGCCAGGTCGCCCCAGCCGAGCGCAGTGCCGATCACGAACCCGAGCACCTCGCCGATCGCGCAGCCGGTCAGGCAGTGGGTCGTCGCGCTTGCCGCCAGCCGGTTCAGGGACGGGCCGGCCGTCCCCGCGTGCTCGGCGTGGCTCATCGCACCGAGAACTCCACCCAGAGCGGGTAGTGGTCCGAGATCCGCCAGGAGAGCGCCGTCTTCGTCAGGTCGCCGAGCAGGAGCGGCAGGAAGTCGAAGCTCCCGGCCGCCGACGCCGTGAGGGAGAGCACCGGCCCTTCCCTGGGATCCATGAACCAGGCGATCTGGTCGTAGAACTTGTCGGCCGAATCGCCGAAGATCGTCCGCGGGACGGCGTTCAGCGCCGGCGCCGGCCTGATCCCGGTGGAGGTGAACGCCTCGAAGAGCGGGTCGCCCGCCCGGTCGATGTTGAAGTCGCCGAGCGCGATCAGGTTCTGGTTCCAGTGCCGCTCCTCGCGCGCCCACCGGCCGAGCCACGCGGCGATCTCCCGCAGCTCGGCGGCCCGCGCCTCCTCCTTCCCGTAGAGGACGTGCAGGGTGACGAGCGTGAGCTGGATGCGATCGGCCGCGAAGCTCACCGCGTACGGCGTCCGCGCGAACTGTCGGTCGAGCCCGGTCGCGTTCACGCTCGTGCCCGTCTCGATGGCGACGACGAGCTCCCCGGCCAGCCCGGACGGGCGGACGCGGCGCAGGTCGAAGGCGAAGGCCATGCGCTCGTTGTTCCCCGCCTTGCCGCGCGTGACGTCGGTCATGATCGTTCCCCAGTTCGGGCCGAGCGCGGCGAGGAGCGTCTGCAGCGCGGTCAGGTTTCCGCGCACCTCCTGGATCGCGACCACGTCGAAGCGGGCGACGATCTCGGCGAGGCAGCGAATGTCGAAGAGGTCCCGGATGGGCTCGTCGTCCTCCTCGGAGCGCCACTTGTCGGTGAGGCCGCCGAGCGCACGGAGGTTCCAGGTGCCGACGAGGAGGTTCCGGTCGAGCTGCTTCGCGGGTACCGTTGCGTCGAGCGCGGAGCGGAGAGCGAGGAACCGCTCGGCGAGCGGCGCGGGTAGCGGATCCGTCACGCTGGGCATGCTTCGACAGTCTTAGCACGCTGCCGAACCTTCACCCGCGGCTCTGACGATCCTTACCGTCGCTTCACCCGCGCTGAAGCGTCACCGCCCTACGGTCGGAGCATCCACCTGAGGAGGCTCCGATGGCCCGCAAGCACGCTTTCTTCATCGTCGTCCTGCTCGCCGCGGCCGCCCTCGCCGGGTTCGCCGTCTTCGCCCGGAGCGCCGAGGTCGCGCAGCCCGCGTCGGCCAACGCGACGTCGGCCGTCTCGGCGTCGGCGCTCGAGGCGCGGCTCCGCGAGCTCGACCGCTTCGAGGCGAAGCTCCGCAAGCAGCTGGCCGCCAAGCCGGCGGCGCGAAGCGCCGTTCCGGCCACCGTGATCACGCGGGCGGCCCCCGCTCCCGCCGCCGGGTACGACGACGACCACGAAGACGACGACGAGTACGAGGACGAGGAGCACGAGGACGACGATGACTAGCCACGTGGCCCGCCTCTATGCCCTCGCCGCGTCGATCCTCGCGCTCTTCCTCGCCTGGATCGGCATCGACGCCGCGCCGTGGCAGACGGAGCAGCCTCCGGCGGCGGCGGCGGCCCCGGCCGACCCGGCCGCGGCGGCGCTGGCCGCCTACGAGCGGCGCCTTCGCCGCGACGCCCGGCTCGTCCGGAGGGTTCTTGCGCAGCGGGAGCGCCAGCAGTCGATCCCCGCTCCCCCGGCGGTGCGCATCGTCACGGCCGCGCCGGCGGCGACGACGAGGTCGTCGTGAGCCGCCACGCCTTCCGCGCGATGGGGACGGACGTCGAGCTCCTGCTCGACGCCGAGGGAGCCGAGGCCCAGGCCGCGCTCCGCGCCGCCGAGGCCGAGCTGCGGCGGCTGGAGGCCCTGCTGTCCCGCTTCCTGCCGGACTCGGAGCTCTCGCGCCTGAACCGCCTCGGCGAGCTCGCGCCCGGCCCGGACCTGCTCGCGGTCGCCGAGGCGGCCCTGGCCGCCCGGGAGCTGACCGCGGGCAGGTTCGACCCGACCGTCCACGACGCCGTCGTCGCCGCCGGCTACGACCGGACCTTCGAGCTCGTCGCCGCCCGCGGCGCCCCGACGCCCGCCGTCGCAGCCCGGTGCGGCGGCGGCGTCGAGGTCGACGCCGCGTCCGGCACAATCCGGCTCGACCCCGGCGTCCGGCTCGACCTCGGGGGCATCGCCAAGGGCTACGCCGTCGACCGGGCGCTCCGAATCCTCGCCCAGCACGCTCCGGCGCTCGTCGACGCCGGCGGCGACATCGCCCTGACGGGCAAGCCGTGGCCCGTCGGCGTCGAGACCGCGGACGGAACGATCACGCTCGAGCTCGCCGAGGGCGCGCTGGCGACCTCCGGCCGCGACCGGCGCCGCTGGCGCGCTCCCGAGGGAGAGCGCCACCACCTGATCGACCCGGCCACGGGGCTCCCCTCGGAGGGCGACCTCCTGCGCGTGACCGCGGTCGCGGGAACCGCCGCCGAGGCAGAGGTGCTCGCCAAGGCCCTCTTCCTCGCCGGAGACGCCGACCGCGCCGCGGCCGAGGCCGACGAGCTGGGAGTCCCTGCCGTGCTCGTCACGCGGGCCGGGCACACCGCGCTCGCGGGAGGCCTGGCATGAAGAGCGACCCGACCCTCTGGTTCCTCGCACGCTCGAGCGGGCTCGTCGCCTATGGGCTCCTCACGGCCTCCGTCCTCGCGGGCCTGATCGTCAAGGCGCGGCCGCTGGGGACGTCGGTTCGCCCGGCGGCCGTGGTGGACCTCCACCGCTTTCTCGCGCTCCTCGGTCTCGGCGCCCTCGTGCTCCACGGCGCGGCGCTCGCGCTCGACGACGCGGTCGACATCGGGCTCGCCGCCCTCCTCGTGCCCGGCGCCTCCCCCTACCGGCCGCTGCCGACGGCGCTGGGTGTGCTCGCCGCCGAGCTGATGGTCCTGATCTACGTCTCCTTCTCCCTGCGCCGGCGCATCGGCCAGAAGGCCTGGCGCTCGCTGCACTGGCTCACCTATCTCGTCTTCGCGTTCGCGACGCTCCACGGCCTCGCCGCCGGCACCGACAGCGGCAGGTCCTGGGCGCTCGCGCTCTACGGCGCCGCCGTCGGCGCCGTGCTCGGAGCGGTCGCGTGGCGGCTGCTCGTCCCCCCGACCCGTGGAGGTGCTCGACATGGTCAGAATCGAGATCGACAGGTCGCTCTGTAGCGGCTTCGGCTCCTGCGTGGACGCAGCGCCGGGAGTCTTCCGCCTGGGCGAGGACGGGATCGCGGTCGTGCTCGTCGCGGAGTCCGCCGCCCCGGAGGCCCTCGAGGCGGCCTGCTCGTGCCCGATGGGCGCGATCGCCGTCTACGACGCGGAGGGGCGGGAGGCCGCGTGAGCCCGCGCCGCGTCCTCATCGTCGGCGCCGGCCTCGCCGGGAGCCGCTGCGCCGAAGTCCTGCGCGCCGAGGGCTTCGGCGGCGAGGTCGTGCTCGCGGGCGACGAGCCGCAGCCGCCGTACGAGCGCCCGGCGCTCTCGAAGGAGCTCCTCGCGGGCCGGCGGGAGGACGTCAGCCTCCGGCCCGTCGCGTTCTGGGCGGAGCGCGGAATCGACCTGCGTCTCGGGGTGCACGTCACGAGGATCGACGCCCGTCGGCGCGTGGCCCGAACCAACTCCGGCTCCATCCGCTGGGACGCGCTCGTCCTGGCCACCGGCGCGCGGGCCCGGCGCCTCCCCGGGCTCGACGGGCGGCCGGGCGTCCACGCCCTCCGCTCGCTGGCGGACGCGCGGGCGCTCGGCTCGGCCCTCGGTCCGGGCCGCCGCCTGGCCGTCGTCGGCGCGGGGTTCGTCGGCGCCGAGGTCGCCTCGACCGCGCGGGAGCTCGGCGCGGACGTCTCCCTCCTGGAGGCCGGTGACGTCCCCTTCGGGGCGATCCTCGGCGAGGAAGTCGGTCACGTGCTGGCCGAGCGCTACCGCGCGGCCGGCGTCGACCTCCGCACCGGCGCCAAGGCGTCCGGCCTGCGGGCGACCGCTGCCGGACGGCCGCGGGCGCTGGCCCTGGCGTGCGGGAGCGAGGCGGCGTGCGACGCGGTGCTGGTCGCCGTCGGCGCCGAGCCGGCGACCGAGCTCCTCGGCGGCGGCGAGGTGAAGACGGACTCCTGCGGCCGGACGGCGGTGCCCGGCGTCTACGCCTGCGGCGACGCAGCCTCCGTCTGGCGGCCGGCGGCGGCGCGCCACGTCCGCACCGAGCACTGGACGAGCGCCGCGGCGCAGGGAGCCGCCGTCGCCAGGGCGATCCTCGGGCGCAGCGAGCCCGCCGACGACGTGCCGTACTTCTGGTCGGACCAGTTCGGCCTGCGCCTCCAGCACGTCGGCTGGCCGTCCGGCTGGGACCGCGTCGAGCTCGAGGGCGTGCCGGACTCGTTCGCCGCGCGGTACCTGGCCCGCGACGGCAGCCTCGTCGCCGGGCTCCTGGCGAACCGCCCGCACGAGATCGGAGCGCTCCGGCGCGAGCTCGCCGAGCGCCCGCTCGCAGCCTAGTGGCTAAGATCGCCGCGCATGGCCGCCGACCCAGCCTCCCTCGAAGCGCGCATCAAGCTCGTCGACGAGCACGTCCAGGCCGAGGTCGAGCGCGACCTCGACAAGATCATGGAGACCTGGGGCGAGGCGCCGGACTTCGACGACGTCCCCTGGGACGAGCAGTTCACCGGCCGCGACGGGATCCGGGAGCACTACGAGGAGCTGCTCACCGCCTTCCCCGACCTCGACATCGAGGTGCACGACCGCCACGTCACCGACCGCTTCGTCATCCTCGAGGTGACCGTCTCGGGGACGCACCTCGGCGACTGGCGCGGGCTCCCCGCGATGGGGCGGCGCATGGAGTCGCGCGTGTGCGCGCTCTACAGCTTCGACGAGAAGGGCATGCTCGGGCTCGAGCGGACGTACTACGACAAGGCGAAGATCCTCGAGCAGCTCGGCATCTTCGCCGACCCGCGCACGACGACCGGCAAGGTCATGGCCGCGATCACGCCGCCGTTCGCCGTCGTCCGCAAGCTCGGCGAGCGCTTCTTCCGGCGGCTCAAGAGCCGCTCGTAGCCGTCCGGCGCGGACACCGTCCCCTGGAGCCACGTCCGGGGGTCTGACCCCGGGGCATGGCCGCCGAGGACACCCTGTGTGTCACAAGACCGTGTCAGGGAGCCCCGTACTCGGGGAAAGACGCCTTGAGCCCGCGCTTCCGGCCCAGCGCCGCGAGCGCGGCCCAGGCCTTGCGCTGGGGTCCGAGCGGGAGGCCGGGCGCGGCGATCTCCGGCGCGTAGCGGTCCATGAGCAGCGCGATCTGCAGGAGCCCGCGCGGCAGGCCCGAGGCCGGCAGGCGGATGCGGCCGTCCCGCGAGAGGCCGAGGTACGCCCGGAAGTAGTCGTCGAGGGCGAGGGCCGGCCGGACGGTCACGAGCAGGCGGGCGGAGCCCGGCGCCTCCCGGAAGCCGTGCGGGGTCCGCGGCGGGACGACGACGGTCTCCCCCGGCCCGAGCGCGTGGGTCTCGCCGCCGACGTCGAGCACGAACGTCCCCTCGACGCCGGTGAAGGTCTCCTCCTGGGACGGATGTGCGTGCGAGCGGACGAAGCCGCCCGCGCTCACGTACAGGTCGGCCTCGAGCAGCTCGCCGCCCGTCTCCTCGCCGGTCCGGCGGAAGACCCAGCGCTGGCCCGATACCGGATCCGTGATGTCCCGCGGCGCGCCGGCGCCCGTCACGCGGGCTCCACCACGACCGACTCCGCCGAGCGCGTCGCCGGGCCGTGGTAGACCGCCTCGACGTTGTTCCCGTCGGGATCGAGGGCGTAGGCCGCGTAGTAGCCCGGGTGGTAGCCGCGCTCGCCGGGGCCGCCGTTGTCGCGCCCGCCCGCACCGAGGACGGCGGCGTGAAAGCGGTCGACGGTCTCGCGGTCCCCGGCCTGGAACGCGAGGTGGAGGCCGGTCGTCGCCGGGCCGTCGGCGCTGACGAAGAGCTCGTCGGCCACGAAGAACCCGGGCCCCTCGATGGTGATCTCCCTCCCCACCGCGCCGAGCGCCGCCGTGTAGAACGTCCTCGCCGCCCCGAGGTCGCTCACCCGCAGGTGGACGTGGTCGAGCAGCCGCCCCCGGTGGAACCGCAGGCCGGTCACGAGCGCCGGTGCCGAAGGAACGCGGCCAGGAAGCCTGCAAGCGCCGCCCCGAGCGGAAGCGCGAGCCACACCCGCCCGCCGCCGCAGCAGTCGGAGGCCTCCTCGCCGAGCCGGAGCTCCTCGGGGTCGAGCGGCGTCCCGGTGATGACGGTCGTCCCGCGCTCCTGGGCCACGGCCGCAGCCTAGCGGCGCTCGCCTCGCTTTGACACGAGGAGAAAGCCTGGCTTAATCGAAGGAGACAGAGCAGTTCTGCGGCGCACCCGACCGGCTCGAGCCCGGGGTCGGCAGAGAGAAGGGGCGCACTTGGCCGGCACGCAGACGATCGCCCAGTCCCGCACCGAGGACGTGCGCGAGGTTCGCGTGTCCCGGGAGACGGCGCGCCTGCTTCCCATCGTCGCCCCGGTGGTCTTCGCCGGGACGCTCGCAACCGTCCTCGCCCTCTCGGCGATCGCAGCGGCCGAGCCCTCCCCGGCCACGCTCGCGGGGACGATGGCGCTGCTCCTCGCCGCGACGTTCGTCGAGGCCTTTCCCGTCCCGATCGAGAACGTCCCCGTCGGCGGGACCTCGCTGGCCACGGTCTTCATCGTCGGAACGGCGACCATCTACGGGTGGGCGCCGGCCATCGTCGTCGGCGTCGTCACGCAGCTCCTGGTCGAGGTCATCCGCCGCCAGCCGGCGATCCGCGTCCTCTACAACAGCTCGGTCTACGGCCTCGGCGGGGCGGCCGCCGGCGCCGTCTGCAGCGCGATCCCCGACGACGGCTTCGGCTGGCTGGCGCTCGAGGTCGGCCTCGCGTCGAGCGCGTTCTACGCCGTCAACATCCCGCTCGTCGCCGCCGTCGTCAGCCGCTGGGCGCGCGAGAGCTTCGTCCAGCTCCTGCGCCGGGCGGTCTCCTCCACGTTCATCCCTTTCGCCATCATGGCCTCGCTGACGCTGATGCTCGCCGTCCTCTGGGAGCGCTCGCCGTTCCTGTCGGCGGCGCTCGTCGGGCCGCTCGCCGCGATCGCCCTCTACCAGCGGTCGGTCTTCCGCGAGCTCGAGGCGATGCGGCTCGCGCTCACCGACCCCCTGACGGGGCTCGGCAACCACCGGCACTTCCACGACCGCCTCGACCACGACCTCGACGAGGCCGAGGAGAAGGGGCTGCCGGTCAGCGTCTGCATCCTCGACATCGACAACTTCAAGGAGCTGAACGACACGCTCGGCCATCCGAAGGGCGACCTCGTCCTCTCGCAGGTCGCCGGGCGGCTCCGCCAGGACGGGGAGGCCTTCCGGATCGGCGGCGACGAGTTCGCGCTCCTCCTCCCCGGCCGGGACGAGCGCGAGGCGCTCGCCGTCGCGGACGGGATCCTCCGGCGCGTCGGGCTGCTCGAGGCCGCGCCCGGGCTCGGCGTCAGGCTTTCCGCCGGCGTCGTCACGTACCCGCAGCTCGGGCTCGACCGGTCCGAGATCGTCACCGTCGCCGACCAGGCCCTCTACCTCGCCAAGGAGCACGGAAAGAGCCGCGTGCGCGCGTACCACCCCGACCTCGGAGAGCTGCCCCAGTTCGCAGGCCTCGGCGACGCCGCCGACCGGGACGCGCGGCTGAAGGCCGCCGCGAGCCTCGCCCACGCGGTCGACGCGCGCGACGCCTACACCGGGCGGCACTCCTACGTCGTCGCAGAGCTCTCGGCCCGGGTCGCGGAGCTGCTCGGCCTCGACGCGGAGGAGATCGAGCTCGTCCGCCTCGCCGGCAGCCTCCACGACCTCGGCAAGCTGGCCATCCCCTCCGAGATCCTCCGGAAGCCCGACGAGCTCAACGAGTCCGAGCTGCTCGTCCTCCGCCGCCACCCTCAGATCGGCTACCGGATCCTCCGTTCCCTCGGCGTCGAGCCGGTCTCGACCTGGGTGCTCCACCACCACGAGCGCTGGGACGGGCGCGGCTACCCGCACGGGCTGGGCGGCGAGGACATCCCGCTCGGCTCCCGCATCCTCTTCGTCGCGGATGCCTACGACGCGATGACGAGCGACCGCATCTACCGCGAGCACGTCGCGCACGAGGACGCGATCGCCGAGCTCGAGCGCTGCGCGGGCACGCAGTTCGACCCCCAGATCGTCGCCGTCTTCGTGAAGAGCGTGAAGCGGGCGGAGGTTCTGGCCCTGAAAGAGACCTAGCGCCGCTCCCGAGGCGGCGCTAGAGGCCGGGCTGGGCGTCCGGGAGAGGGCTAGCCGCCCCACTTCCAGCCGGCGGCTGGAAGCGCGGCGAGCACGAGCGCAGCGGTGACGCCGATGCGCAGGGAGAGAACGCGGAGGTTCGACATGCTCGTGTCCTTTCGGATCGGGGAGAGCACTCACTCGCATCGACCGCGCGCGGTGCCCGCACGATCCCGCCGCGGGGCTAGGACCATCCCGCGTTCGGGGTAGGACCGAGAGAAGCTACTCGCCGCGGCCGCGGGCGAGCTTGACCGCCGCAAAGGCGGCCAGCCCGGCGAGCAGCGCGCCGCCGACGATCATCGGGATGCGCCGCGCGCTGTTCACGTCCTCGCGGAGGCCGGCCAGCGCGTCGGCGAGCTGCTCCCGCTCCGTGGCGAGCTCGCGGCGGATGTCCTCCGCGCTCCGGCGGTCAGTGGCCATGCCGGCTCCGGATGAGCTGCTGCGTCAGTCGTGCCTCCTCGATCGCCTGCTCGGGCGCGAGCGGCGTCGCCCTCGTCACGAGCGTCTTCGCCACGAGCGCGAAGATGATCGTGAGAAGCAGCAGGACCCCGAACACGATGAGGAGCGCGAGCCACCAGTCGACGACGAGCGCGAGGGCCGCGGCGATCGTGGCGAAAGCGAACGCGACGGCGTAGAAGCCCATGACCGCCGCGGCGATCCCGAGCCCCGCCCCCGCCCCGAGCTTCCCGGCCTTCTGCTTGAGCTCGACG
>DASPGT010000005.1:0-25431 GCA_035620475.1 Gaiellaceae bacterium
CGTCCTCGCAGCCCGCTTCTGGATCGCGGCGGACGCCTACGCGATCGCCGCGCGGGAGCGGCGGCGGGCGCTCGGCCGCTCGAGCCCGATCGTGGCGGGCATCTCGCTCGCCGCCCTCGCCTTCGTCACCGTCACCCCGCACGCGCTCGTCGGCTGGGGAACCTGGCTCGCCTACGACACCATCGACACGGTCTTCGCCGAGGAGGAGCCGCAGGACGTACTCACGCCGGAGCAGCTCGCGGTCGCCACGGTGACGACGCCGAGCCCGTCCGGGACCGGCGAGGCGCTCCTCGGCGACCGCCCGGTCGCCGATCCGGTGGACGAGCCCGCGCCGCCCCCGAAGCGGAACTGGACGACCTTCCTCCTGATCGGCGGCGACGCGGGCTACGGGCGGTGGGGGCTTCGCGCCGACACGCTGATCGCCGTCTCGGTCCAGGCGAGCACCGGCCGCGCGGCGATCTTCTCGGTGCCGCGCAACCTGCAGATGTTCCCGCTGGCCGGCCGGGCCGGCGCCGAGTACGGGACCTTCCCGGACCTCCTGAACGCGCTCTACCGCTTCGCCCAGAGCCGCCCCGACCTGTTCCCGGGCGGAAAGGACCCCGGGGCGACGGCGCTGAAGCAGACGGTCTCGAACCTGCTCGGGATTCCGGTGCACTACTACCTGCTCGTCGACCTGCGCGGGTTCGTGGAGGTCGTGGACGCGCTCGGCGGCGTCCGCCTGAGGGCGCCCGACAGCGTCGACGACCTCACGTCGCCGGCCTTCCCGGGCGAGCCGTGGACGAACATCCAGGTGGCAGCCGGGACGGTCGTCGCGCTCGACGGACGCCACGCCCTCGCCTACGCCCGTTCGCGCTCCGCCTCGAGCGACTACACCCGCATGGTGCGCCAGCGCTGCGTCCTCGCGGCCATGGCGCGGCGGATCCAGTCGATGCGCACCTTCCGCTCGATCACGCGCCTCTCGGGGGCGGCCAAGAGCTACGCGTCCACGGACATCCCCGGCCGCCGGCTCCCCGGGATCGTGCGTCTCCTGCGGGGAATCGACCCGGCCAAGACGCTGGCGGCCAGCTTCACGCCGCCGGCGTACCGCGTCTACGCGCCCGACATCGAGGCGTACCGGGGCACCGTGCAGCGGCTGATGCACCTGAAGCTCTCCCGGCTTCGGGAGGCGGGCCAGCGCCCCGTCGCCGGCCTCTGCCCGGCCCCCTAGCGAAGGAGGTCGCACGCGGCTCGCAGGCCGCTCCGCAGAGCGCCTTCCATCAGGCCGTGCCACTCGCCGGCGGTGTGCTCGCCGGCGAAGGCGAGCGGCCCGACCGGGCGGGCGAGCTCGGCGGAGTCGAGCGGCGAGGAGCGCGAGCGGGCCGAGTAGGCGCCGTGGGCCCAGGGGTCGTCGTGCCAGGTGGAGAGAAGCGGCGCGCCGAGGTCGAGGTCGAGCTCGGGCCGCAGGGCGGCGACGGCGGCGGCCCAGGTGCCAGGACCGGCCCAGACGCGCAGCCGCTCGAGCGCTCCCGGCGTCCCCGCGAACGCGGCGGCGAACGGCGCCGGCGCCCCGTCCGGCCCGAGCTGGGTGTAGCTCCAGTAGCGCGCGGGGACGGCGAGGACGGCGCTCGGCCCGGCCGCGGCCCGGAGCGGAAGGTGGAGCTTGGCCGCCTGGCCGTAGCGGACGCCTGCGAGCGCCTGCGCCTTCCGCTCCGGCAGGGGCGGGTCGAAGCGGACGGCGAGCGTCGCCGGCGAGGGCAGCGCCAGCACCGCCCGCTCGGCCCAGAGCTCGAGCCCGGGCCCCAGGACCTCCACGGAGCGCTTCCCCCACGCGAGCGCCTCGACCGGCGTCCCGAGGACGAGCGCCGGCCCGAGCGGCGCCGCGAGCGCCTCGGCGAGGCGGCCGTTGCCCCCGGCGACGCCGAAGGTGTCGAACCGGCCGAAGCCGGCGCCGGTCTCGGCGAGCACGGAGGCGTCGAGGTCGGCGGCCGGGTAGGCGCTCGAGACCTCGACGCGAGCGGCGACCGCCTCCGCCGCGCCCGCCGTCAGGCCGAGCCGGCCGAGCGCGTCGAGCACGGTCCCGTCCGCCGCCGCCTCGCCGAGGCGGGCGACCGCCGCGGCCAGCTCGGCGGCCGAGACGGGCGGGCCGCCGCGAGGCTCGCGGTCGCCGTAGTGGGTTCCCTTCCGGTAGAGGGCGAGCCCGAGCCGCCGCGCCGTCGCCTGGAGCACCTCGTCGCCCGGGAAGACGAACTCCGCTCCGCGTTCGGCGACGCCGCCCGCGAACGGCGCCGACCAGACGCGCCCGCCGACGCGGTCCCGCGCCTCGACCACGACGACGTCGGCCCCCTCGCGCCGCAGCGCGTCGGCGGCGGCCAGGCCGGCCAGGCCGGCACCGATCACGACCACTCGCATGGAGCCGCATGATGACGCCCGCGCGGGCGGTCCGATGGACTAGGCTCGTCCGGTGGACATCCTCCTGGCGCTCGTCGCGGCGTTCCTCTTCGCGCTCGGGCTCGTGCTCCAGGAGAAGGCGGCCTCCTCCCTGCCGGCCGAGGCGGTCGGCAAGGGCTTCCTCGTCCGGCTTGCCCGGGATCCGGTTTGGCTCCTCGGCCTCCTCGCGCAAGGGCTCGGCTTCGTCGCCCAGGCGGTCGCCCTCGGCATCGGGAGGATGGTGATCGTCCAGCCGCTCCTCGTGGCCAGCATCGTCTTCGCCCTGCCGCTCGGACGGCTGCTCGAGCACCGGCAAATCAGCCGGGAGGAGCTCGCCGGCGCCGTGCTCGTGACCGCGGGCCTCGGGGCGCTGCTCGTCGTGAGCAAGCCGGACGCCGGGAGCGACGACGCGCCGCTTCGCACCTGGGCCCTCGTCGGCGGCGCGGCGATCGGGCTCGCGGTGCTCCTCTTCGCGCTCGCCCGCGGCCGCCCGCCGGCCCTCCGCGCCGGGCTCCTGGGAACGGCCGGCGGGATCCTCTTCGGGCTCTCCGCCGCGCTCACCAAGACGACGGTGTCCTCACTCGACGAGGGCCTCGGCGCCGTCTTCGGCAGCTGGCCGGTTTACGCGCTCGTGGCGGTCAGCATCCCGGCGTTCTGGCTCGAGCAGGCGGCGCTCCAGACCGGCGCGCTCGCCGCCGCCGTGGCGACGACCATGGCCTTCGACCCGCTCTCGAGCCTCGTCTTCGGGGTCGTCATCTTCGACGAGGCGCTGCACGAGACGGCCGCCGGCTACGTGCTCGCAGCGCTCACGCTCGCCGTGACGCTGGCCGGCCTCGTCATCCTCGCGCGCGCAAAGGGCGAGGAGGCTCCTCCAGCGGGCTCCGAGCCCGTGCCGGAGCCCGCTTAGAGCTCGTTTCCGGGAGCGGGAACCAGCGGAGCCGCTCGAACTCCTCGGAGACGAACGGCGTCGGCGGCACGGGCGGGGGCGGCCGTGCTTCCACCCGGGCGACGATCTCGCGCGCCTCGGCGAGGTAGCCCGCGAGAGCCGACTCGGGGGCGGTGGCCGGACGGCCCGCGAGCCCGGCGCCGAGCGAGAGAGTCGCCGGCCGCTCCGGGGGCGCATGCCGATGGCGCCAGAGGCCGGAACGCGGGTCGAAGGAGTAGAGCGGCAGGAGCTTCCACGCGTGCTCGGCCAGGAAGTCGACGGCGTCGACCAGGTACGCGAAGACCGCCTCGCTCAGGAAGTACTCGAGCGTGACGCGCACGAATCCGAGCTTGATCCCCTGGTGCCCGCGCAGGAACTCCGCCTCGTGGGCGGCGGAGGTCTCGGCGTCGAAGTCGACGAGCCGGTGGACGTACGGGCCGGCGCAGAAGCAGCCGCTCCGCGCCTGGATCCCGAAGAGGTCGCCGAGCAGCGCGACGACGAAGTTCGGATGGAGCATCCCCACCGGCCTGGCCTCGAGCGGGTAGCGGATCCCGAACGAGACGATCGAGACGCGCGGGAGGTCCGGGTTGCCGAGCAGCAGGATGCTCGGGTTCCTCCGCCAGGTCGAAAGCGCGCTCTCGACGAAGCTCTCCTCGAGCTCGCGGATGGTCTCCGCGCCGACCTGCTCCCTGACGAGGAAGGCGAGCCCGGCCCGGATGGACTCGACGATCGCGGGCGTCCCGGCCTCCTCGCGGTGAGCCGGGTCGTCCAGGTACGTCTGGTGCTCCGGCGTGACGTACGCGATCGTGCCGCCGCCGGGAACCGCCGGGACGCGGTTGGCGAACAGGTGCCGCTTCGCCACGAGGACCCCCGGGGAGCCGGGCCCGCCCGGGAGCTTGTGGGGCGAGAGGAAGACGGCGTCCTTCCAGGCGAATGCGCCGTCCTCGACGTCAGGACGCGGGTTCATCTCGATCGGCAGGTGCGGCCCGGCCGCCGCGTAGTCCCACAGGGCGAGCGCCCCGTGCCGGTGGAGAAGGATGGACACGGCGTCCACGTCGGTCACGATTCCCGTCACGTTGGAGGCGGCCGAGAAGCTGCCGATCTTCACCGGCCGGTCGGCGTGGCGCCCGAGCTCCTCGCGGAGATGGTCGAGGTCGAAGCCTCCCTCCGGCGTCGCGCGGATGACGACGACGTCGGCGGCCGACTCACGCCAGACGAGCTCGTTGGAGTGGTGCTCGAAGGGCCCGACGAAGACGACGGGCCGGCGCCGCGGGTCGAGCTCCAGGATGCGGAGCAGCCGGTCGATCGCCCCGGTCGCGCCGGTGCCCGTGAAGACGACCACGTCGTCAGGGCCGCCGCCGACCGCGCGGTGGACCGCCCGGCGGGCGTCCTCGCGGAGCGCCGTCGTCCGGCGGCCGGTCGCCGAGGCCTCGGTGTGGGTGTTCGCGTAGAGCGGCAGGACGTCGCGGCGGATCGTGTCCTCCACGAAGGAGAGCGCGCGTCCGGAGGCGGCCCAGTCGGCGTAGACGAGACGGCGCGGGCCGAACGGGCCCGGCAGGACGAGGTCGTCCCCGATCAGCGAGGTCCTGATCCGCTCCAGGAACGCCTGCGTCGGCGAGACGCTCGGCAGGGGGATGGGGGCCACGGCCGCCATGCTCTCGACACAGGACGTGCGGGTCCGCGGAAATCTTCGCCGCGGCCGGCGCGACGGGCGGCCCGGCCGTAACGGCCTTCGCCGCTAGCCCGGCTCGCGGACGACGACGACCGGCCGGCTGGAGCGGCGGACGAGCTCGGACGAGACGCTCCCGAGGAACGAGCCGGCGAGGGCGCCCAGGCCGCGCGTCCCGACGACGACCAGGTCCGCGTCCCGGCTCTCCGCGATCTTCGCGAGCTCCTCGGCCGCATCGCCTTCGAACATCTCGAACTCCGCCTCGGCCCCTGCGGCCCCGACGACCTCCCTGGCGGCGTCCAGGGCCTTGCGTGCACGGCTCTGGTGCTCGCTCACCCGCCCCTGGTACACGGAGCCCCCGAGCAGATCGGACACCGGTGCCGCAACAGCGACGACGAGCAGCCCTGCGTCGAGCCGCCTGGCGAGATCGAGAGCCTCGGAGAGTGCGGCCTCCGAGCCCTTCGAGCCGTCCGTCCCCACGACGATCGTTGCCATCGGAGCCTCCTTCCGTTCGCCGGCCGGAGCCTGCTCCCGGCCGCACCGCGCACAGCCTAACCGGCGGGGATCCGCGCGCGAAAGGCCGCCTGTAGCCTGACGCCGACCGGTAACCGTCAGGACTGGAGGTCTTTGCGATGCTGGGTTGGGTTGGAGACATCGAACGTGCGACGCTGGACAACGACACGTTCCGGACCGTGCTCTTCACCGGCGAGCACACGCAGCTCACCGTCATGCGGATCGGGCCCGGCGAGGACATCGGCCGCGAGGCCCACCACGACAGGGATCAGTTCCTGCGGATCGAGCGGGGAACCGCGCGCGTCGAGCTCGGCGCCGCCGAAGACGCCGTCGATGAGACCCACGACGTCGCGGACGACTGGGCGATCATCGTCCCCGCCGGCGTCTGGCACAACGTCGTCAACACCGGCGAGGACGAGCTGAAGCTCTACTCCCTCTACTCCCCGCCCGAGCACCCGGACGGGACGGTGCACCGGACGAAGGCCGAGGCCGAGGAAGCCGAGCGCGCTCAGCACGGATAGGAGGGCCCGAGCGAGGTTGCGGATAGTCCGCATCCGCGGCAACCGCTTCGACCGGGCGCTCCGCGGCCCCTGCGGCCGTAAACCGATCGTGTGCAACCACCAGGTGCTCGGCGAGCGACGCGGTGGGCGACCGGCGGCTCGACCGGCCCGGCAGGCCGACGGCCGGCTCGACGCTCACGATCGACCGCGCGGACGAACGCTGGCTGAAGCGCTTCGATTTCCTCGGAACGCGCCGTGACGCCCGGCCCGACATCGGCGCGTACGAGTACGTCGTCAGGAGGCGGCGCTAAACCCCTGGCCCTTCCCGGGGCCGAACGGGTCGAGCACGGCGGGACTGTACGCGCTCGCCTATCCTCCCGGCGGGGTTCCAGCCAAGCCCGAAGGAAGGAGGCAGCATGTCCGTAGCCAAGGTCATCGAGCTGACGGCGACGTCGTCGGAGAGCTTCGAGGACGCGTGCCGCCAGGGTCTCGAGAAGGCGGGCGAGACGATCCGCGACATCAGGGGAGCGTGGGTGGACGGCCAGGAGCTCGTGGTCGAGGACGGCAAGATCGCCTACCACGTCCACCTGAAGATCACGTTCGTTCTCGAGTAGCTACGGACCGAGCGAGACGACGTGGTCGGCGGCGACGTCCGCCAGCCGCTCCTCGCGCCCGTCCGGATAGCGCACGATCAGCTCGCGCACGCGCGTCGCGTCCCCGAGCCCGAAGTGGACGCGCGGGTCCTCCGAGGACAGGTAGCTCGTGCCGGCAAGCGCCTCGCGGACAAGCCTGCTCCCGTCGGGCAGGACTGCGGTCACCCGCGTCCCCGGGGCGAAGCGGCCCAGCTCGACCTCGAGCCAGTGGCCCCCGGCACCCGAGTTCCGCAGGAGGAGGAGCGGGCCGCCGACCGAGGCGACCGCCACGTCGAGGTCGCCGTCGTCGTCGTAGTCCGCGACGGCGAGCCCGCGGCCGTTGGCGCGGAGGCTACCGAGCCCGAGGCCCGCGCTCACGTCCACGACCTCCCCGCCCTGCTCGGAGAGCACCTTGACCGGCTGGGCGTCCACGCCGAGATTCGTGACCGGGATGGCGCCGTTGGCGAGGACGAGGTCGAGTCTCCCGTTGTTGTCGAGATCCGCCCACGAGGCGCCCCAGCCCGCCAGGGTCGTGTCGAAGGCCGGCGCGAACGCGGGCCGCGCGTCCGCGTACTCCGTGCCCACGCCCTCGCTGCGGAAGACGCCGTGCAGCTGGCGGTGCGAGTTGGTGACGACGAGGTCGGGCCGGCCGTCCCCGCTCGCGTCGGCGGCGGCCACGCCCATGCCTGCGTTCTCGTCGGCGACGCCCGCCTCGGCCCCGCGCTCGTCGAGGCGGAACCCGAGCGGGCCGTCGTCAGGGACGTTCACGTAGAGCCGGTTCGGGTCGAGGTCGTTGGCGACGTAGAGGTCGAGGCGGCCGTCGCCGTCGACGTCGGTGAACGCCGCCCCGAGGCCGTGCTCGACGGCGTCCGCCTCGATGCCCGCCCCTTCCGCGACGTCCCGGAACCGCGGCCGCCCGTCCGCTCCCGGCCCGAGGTTGAGGTAGAGGCGGTCGCGCACGCCCGCATAGGTCGAGGGGAAGCCGCCGGCCGCGCCCTCGACCGGCGCGTTCAGGTCGGCGTAGCCCGCGACGAAGAGGTCCGGCCGCCCGTCGGCGTTCACGTCGCCGACGGCGGCGGCGGTGTGCCAGCCGTACTCGTCGATCCCGGCCGCGCGCGCGCCCTCGACGAATCTGCCGCCGCCCTCGTTCCAGAGGAGCGCGTCGTAGCCGAAGGCCGTGACGTAGAGGTCGGTGCGCCCGTCGCCGTCGAAGTCGGCCGCGACGCAGCCGTTCCCGCGCAGGTCGAGGTCGGCGCCGGAGCCGCGGCTCACGTCCACGAAGCGGCCGCCGGCGTTCCGGTAGAGCGCGCTCCGCGGCAGGCCGCCACGAGCCTTCCAGCGGGCCACGTCCACCTCGACGGAGTGGGAGTTGACCGCGTAGAGGTCGAGCCGGCCGTCGCCGTCGAAATCGAGCCAGCAGACGCCGCCGCCCATCATGGCCACGGGATCCGCGGACGTCTTGAAGCGGAAGGCGCCGTGGCGGAAGTCGAGCCCGACGTGGCGGGCGACGTCGACGAGGCGCACGCCGCCGAGGCCCTCCCCGGTCGCCGGAGGCCGAATCGTCGAGACGATTGTTCCGGGCGGCGCGCCGCGGGAGCCGACGATGACGTAGCGGTCGCCCTGGAGCTCGAGCTCGAGCGTCTGCTCGAACGGCGCGGGATCGCCGGCCTCGACGAGCTCCGCCGGCGACCCGGCGTACGTGCCGAGCGCCACCGTGCCCGCCAGCGCGGCGACGACGAGCGGCGGCGACTGACCGTCGCCCGGCTCGAGCGTCAGCTCTACGCGCTCGACGTTGTAGTCCGCTACGGCGAGCTCGCCGTCGCCCCGCATCTGCTGCCAGAGCGCGGCGAGCCGCGGCCCCGCGGAGGCCTCCGCCGCGAGCTCCTGGTCGCGGGCGGCGAGCGCCTCGGCCTCGGTGCGGAGAGCGGTGACGATGTCGGCGGCGATCCGCCGTGCGGTCTCCTCGTCGAGGCGGGTCGAGACCTCCTCCGACTGCACGACCGTCACCTCGGGAAGCTCGCCGGGGGCCAGCGAGGGGCCGCTCGCCGCCGCCGTGTCCGTGCGCGCCGGGATCCCGGCGAGCACGACCAGCGCGGCGAAGGCCGCCGCTCCGCCGAGCGCGAGCGCACCGGCCCGGGCCCTCCCCGGCGCCCAGGAGCCGACGACCCGCGGCGCCAGCACCTCGACGACCGGCCGCGCCGCACAGACCAGCGCGAGCGCGCCGAGCACCGCGACCTTCGTGGCGAACTCGGTCGTCTGCGGCGCGATCAGGAGCACGGCGAGGAGGGCGATCCCGACCGCGTAGAGCCGCCGGCCGAGCCGCCCGGCCGGGATCGTCTTCGGGTCGGTGATCATGAAGAAGAGGAAGACGAGGATCTCGGGTGAGAAGACGAGGACGCGCCAGAACTCCCAGCCGGTCACCGGCCCGAGGTGCCAGCGGGCCGTCATCGCGTGCCCGCTCGCCGCGAGCACGGCGATCCCGGCGGCGAAGGCGACCCAGAAGAAGACCGCGATCTCGAGCAGGCGCAGGCGCGAGAGGATGACGAGGCCGCCCACGACGATCACGGCGAGCGCGAGCGCCATCCACGCGGTCATCGGCCCCCACCAGAGGTCGAGCGGGTCGGCGCGTCCCGGGCCGAGCAGGAGGAAGCAGAGGACGAGCCCGATGTTCGACGGGTTGAAGACGTGGCCGCCGCGAAAGCGGATCACGTACTTCGAGAGCAGCGCCACCGCGGCGGTCGCGGCGAAGATCCACCAGCCGTTCAGGCTCCACCAGTCGCCGTGCTCGGTGCCCGGCACGCGCAGGATGAAGGCGACCCCGTTCCCCGTGAGGAGCGCGCTCGCCGGCCACATGAGGACGCGCTGACGGCGCAGCGTGATCCCGACCTCGAGCACGGCGCAGGTCGCGAGGGCGACGAGGATCTGCGCGATCGAGAGCTGGAACCCGAAGGCGGTCTGCCCCAGCACCTGGAGCGTGACGATCACCGCCGCCAGGTGGAGCCGCGGGTCGCGCGCGGTCGGGAGGAGCACGGGGTACTCCGTGCCGCGGATCCGGATCGACGGCCGGCCGGCCGGGGCGGCGGGCGCGCTCATCCGGCCATGCTACTCCGCGCCCGCTGCGGCCTGAAGCTCGGCGAGGAACGCACGCGGCGAAAGCACCGGAAACCGCTGTGCGAGGGAGAGGGCCGCCGAGATGAGGACGTTGGGGTCGAGGACCGCGCGCACTCAGCGGGAGCGCCGAGCCGCGTGCTGCGCTTCGACCGCCAGCTCGAGCGCCTCGTCCTCGGCCATGTCTGCCGTCTGCCAGAGGCGGTCGTGGACGTCGAGGCCGAGATCGCGCCGCACCGCGTCCTCGATCACCTGGCTGTCCCCGCGGCCGGTGCGTGCAGCTCGGACCTTGACCGCGCGAAGGACGTCCTGGTCGATCGTCAACGTCGTTCGGACCCTCGGCATATCCGCACCTGGGCATCAAGATGCCGTGATGCCGAGGCGCTCCGCGAGCCAGAGCGACTGCCGCCGGCGCTCGGCGGCGAACGTGCCCGGCTCCTTCGCCTCGGCGGCGTGGGCGGCCATGTAGCCGGCGAGGACGGCCGTCGGGCCGGCCGTCGCCCGCTCCGCCGCCGCCGTCGCATCCGCGGCGAAGTCCGCGGCCAGGCCGGTCGCCCCGTCGCGGGCCCGTGCGGCGCACTCCCGGGCGAACTCGCGCGCGACCTCGTCGTTCCACGCCTCCACCCGGGAGACGAGCCGGCCGCGCGGCGCCACGAGGACGCCGGGGACGATCTCCTCCGCCCCGTCGTCCAGCTCGACGCGCCAGAGCTCCTCGGCGAGCCAGGCGGCGAGCGCCTCGGGACGGAGCGCGTGGACGTCCGGCGCGAGCCACTCGCCGGGCTCCGGCCAGGTCACGCCGGCGAACGGGGCCACGCGGCCCGGGCGCAGGAACTTGAGCGCCTCCGTCAGCGTTCCTTCCAGTCGCGGAAGGCCTGCAGGAGCCCTTCGCGGGCCTCCGGGCTCAGGTCCTCCTCCGCCAGCGCCCCCGTCAGGCGCATCGTCTCGCGCATCTGCTCGAGGTACGTCCGGCACCACGAGCAGAAGGCGACGTGCTCCTCGAAGCGGACGCGCTCCCCGGGGGTGAGGCGGTCCTCGAGGTAGTCGGTGACCACCTCGACCAGCTCCTTGCAGGTCAGCTCGTCGACGCTCATGGCTCGGATCCCGTCAGGTACTCGTCGAGCGCTGCCCGCACCTTCGTCCGGGCTCGGTGGAGCAGCACCCGTTGATTGGTCTCTGAGAGACCGAGGACGTTACACACCTCGTCCGCGCTCCAGCCCTCGACGTCGCGGAGCGAGATCACCTGCCGCTGGCTGTCCGGCAGCGCGGCGATGGCCGCCGCCAGCCGGGAGCGCGTCTCGGCGGAGAGGAGCTCCGCCTCGGGCCGGCCCCACTCCTCGGGCGGCGAGGCCCAGTGCCCGACCCACCGCTCCTCCGGCCCGCGGAAGCGCTCCTCCGGGACGGACGGGCCGTCGTCGACGAGGGCGGAGAACGGGACGGAGCGCGCCTCGCGGACGCCCTTCGTCTTCGCCACGTTGGCGACGATGCGCAGGAGCCAGGTACGAAGCGACGAGCGGCCCTCGAAGCGCTCGATCCCCTTGAGGACGCCGAGCCACGCCTCCTGCACCGCCTCCTCGGCGGCCGCCCGGTCGCGGACGTACAGCCGCGCGACGCGGAGCATGGCGGCCCCGTGGAGGTCGACGAGGGTGACGAAGGCGCGCTCGTCCCCGGCCCGCAGCGCGGCGAGCTGCTCGCGCTCGTCCACCGTCGGGACGGTCGTCACAGGCGTACCGTACCGTCCTCCGGAGGCTCAGGCGGGCGCCTCCCAGACGAGCTCCGAGACCTCGTAGACGACGTCGAAGCCGGTGCCGTCCCCGCGCGGGCGGACCTCCCCGGCCAGAGTGCAGACGGCGGTGTTCAGCCAGGCGTAGCGCTCGTCGCCGGTCTCGTGGGTGACGCTGCCGACGAGCTCGCGCGCCTCGCCGGCGCCGGCGCGACCGTAGCCGTGCCAGGAGAAGAGGATCGTGGCGCCGTCGTCGAGCTCGAGGACGCCCCGGAAATCCGGCGTGAGCGTCCCGTCCACCCGCCGGCGCGGGAAGTTGGCGGCGCGGAGCCGGCCCGCGTCGAAGCGGCGGCGTAGCCGCACAGGCTGAGACTGGGAGGGAGGGAGCAGCCCCGCTGCTCCCTCCCGTTCACCGTCCAAGCGGCGGCGTAGCCGCACAGGCTGAGACTGGGAGGGAGGGAGCAGCCCCGCTGCTCCCTCCCTCCCACCGCGTCCATCCACTCGCCCCTCGGCCAGCAGGAAGCTCCGGCCTTCCGTCCCGTGCTCGCCCGCGAGCTCGACGCTCCAGGCCTCGGGCGTCGTGAACGACGCACGGTAGAGGGGCTCGAGCCGCATCGCTACAGCGCCGCCAGGCCGGCGACCGTCGCCGGGAGGCCCTCCCAGGAGCCGACCGGGGCGAGCGCGCCGCCGTCGCCGACTCTCCAGCCGAAGATGCGGCGGGAGTCCGCGTCGATCGCGTACAGGAAGCGCCCGTCCGCGGACAGGCCCTCGTCGCGCAGGCCCGTCTCGCCCTCGACGGCGATCCCCGCGACGGCGTCCTCGAGCACCAGCGCTCCGTCCGGGCCGACCGCGTAGCGGGAGACCGCGCCGTCGGCGAAGTTCGTCGTGAAGGCGTAGCGGCCGTCCTTGGTGACGACGGCCCAGCAGATCTCGCTCCGCCCGTTCCCGACCGAGCGGGAGACCGGCGTGGCCGAGCCGTTCGCGAGCACGTAGGACGAGGCGGCTGCCTTGCCCTTCTGGGCGCCGAAGGCCTCGGTGACGACGAGCGTCCCGCCACCCGCGAAGGCGAAGCCGTACGGCGTCGGGCCGGACGAGGGCTCGGACTGCGCTTCCCCGAGCGTCCCGTCCGCGCGGACCTCGTGGAAGGAGATGGCGTTCGTGCCCCGCTCCGTGACGACGAGCTTCGCGCCGTCCGGGGAGAAGCCCGCCTGCGCCGGGTCGGCGCCGTCCGCGAGCTCGCGGCGCGAGCCCGGCACCGGCTCGAGCCCGCCGTCGCCGAGCCGGAAGCCGGCGAGCGAGGGGTCGGCCGTGTTGAGCACGTAGACCAGGCCGTCGCGCTCGGCGACGCTCCTGGGCGACTCACCGCCGGACGGGACCGTCTGGAGCAGCTCGAGGCCCGCGGCCCCGACGGCGAAGACGCTGACGTCGCCGCTCGCCGCGTTCGTGACCAGCAGGCGCCGGCCGTCGCCGCTCAGGACGACCGAGCCCTGGGACGGGAGGTGCGGCATGCCGCTCCCCGCCCCGCCGGTGGCGTAGGCGCCGATCTTCTCCAGGGCCCCGTCCGCCGCGCGGCGGAAGCCGATCACCCGGTTCTCGGGCTCGTTCGTCTGGACGTAGACCGCTCCGCTCTCACCGTTCGTCGACATTTCAATCCTCCGTCTCGTAGCCAACTGACGGCGGTTCAGTCACGGGACGGACGGATTCGTTACGTGCTCTCGCCGATCTCGAAGCGCCCGAGGCGGCGGACGGCGTACCAGGCCGTGCCGGCGCCGACGACGGCCATGAGGACGAGCGCGGTGACCGCCCCGAGCCTCGCCTCGAAGTCGGAGGCCGGCGCGTCGACGAAGAGGTCGGCGACGCCGAGCGTGTAGTGGCGGACGCTCAGGAGCCGCGTGCCGGCGAAGAGCCCGTTGACCAGGCCCTCCCAGAGGAAGACGTAGACGAGCCCGATGATCAGAGCGCGGCTCGTGACGACGCTGAGCATCAGGAAGAGCGCCGAGTAGACGAGGCTCCCGAGCACGATCGCAACGCCGAAGCCGAGGAGGATGCCGTCCTCCGGCGCCCCCGCGAGAGCGATCGCCCCGGCGACGAGACCGGAGCCCAGGACGGTGACCGTCGTGGCGAGCCAGCTCGCGAGGAGCTTCGCGGCGACGATCCGGGCCCGGGACACGGGCTTCGCGAGCAGGTAGACGGCGGTGCCGTCCTCGATCTCCGAGCCGAGCACTGCCGTCCCGTAGACGACGGCTGCGAGCGGGAGAAGCGTCGTCACGATCAGGCCCTCGAAGAGGACGGTCGCCGCCCATTCCTGCTGGTCGGTGTCCTGGCTCCCGAGCCGGTAGACGACCGCAACCACGATCGGAAGCAGGGCGAGGAGGCCCATCATGAGCGTCCGGCCCCGGCCGCGGAGCTGCCGGAGCGTCAGCCTGAGGACGATGCCGATCACCGGTTCACCAGGTAGGAGAAGACGCCTTCGAGCGACTCGTCGGTCGGCCTGACCTCGTGGAGCGAGATCCCGGCGTCGCGGGCGACGACCGGCAGGGCGTGCGCGAACGCGCCGAGCTCCGCCGTCCGCACGGTCAGCCGGCCGTCGCCGAGCTCCACCCCGAGGACGCTCTCGTGGGCGACGAGGGCCCCTGCGAGGCGGCGGTCGGCGCTCGTGCGCAGGGTGAAGGTGTGCGGCCGGTCGGTCATGAGGCGGCGGATCTCCCGGAAGTCGCCGGAGGCGGCGAGCCGGCCGCCGACGATGACGAGCACCCGCTCGGCCAGCTGCTCGACCTCCTCGAGGATGTGGGAGGAGAACAGGATCGTCCGCCCCTCCGCGCCGAGCCGGCGGAAGAGCTCGGTCATGTGGAGCCGCTGCCGCGGGTCGGTGCCGTTGAAGGGCTCGTCCAGGACGAGGATCTCCGGGTCGTGGACCAGGGCGGCGGCCACCTTGACCCGCTGCTTCATCCCCTTGGAGTAGCCCTTCGTCGCCCGCGAGGCCGCGGCGGCGAGCTCGACCGTGTCGATCGCCTTCCGCGTCGCCTCGAGGGGGTCGGCGAGCCCCTGGAGGCGGGCGTTCAGGAGGACGAACTCGTAGCCGGTGAGGAGGCCGTACACCGACTCCCGCTCCGGGACGAGGCCGAGCCGGCGGTAGACGGACGGGTTGCGCCACGGCGACTCGCCCAGCACCTCGACCTCGCCGGCCGAGGGCGAAAGGAAGCCCGAGAGCACGTGCAGGAGCGTGCTCTTGCCGGCACCGTTCGGCCCGAGCAGGCCGGTGACGCCCGGCCCGAGCTCGAACGAGATCCCGTTGACCGCGACGACGTTTCCGTACCAGCGGGACACGTCGCGGACGGCGACGGTGGTGGCTCCCGTCATGCCTGCATCCGGCGGAAGCGGACGATCGTCAGCGCCGTCGTCGCGAGGATCGTGACGAGGCCGGCCGCCGTGTAGACGGCCCCGTGCAGGTCCGCGTCCCTGAGCTCGCTGCCGGGGTCGGGCCGCACGCCGAAGAACCAGAGGATCGCTCCCTCCCAGACGAGCGGGCTCGCGAGCAGCGCGTAGCGCGAGAACGCGACGTCGGCGGTCTCCACGAGGATGCTCGCCACGGTGGTGGTCAGGACGAAGACGCCGACGATCGCGGCGGTCGCGTAGGCGCGGCGCGGCACGTAGGAGGCGATCGCGAGGCCGACCCCGGAGATCGCGGCCGAGAGGAAGAGCGCGCCCGCGACGATCGGCGGCAGCAGATCCCAGCTGTCGCGCAGGTAGCCGTCCAGGTCGTCCTCGACCATCCCGTTGCCGACGAAGAGCAGGAGCTGCGGGCCGAGCGTCAGCACGAGCATCACGCTGACGAGCGCTGAGAGCTTGGCCAGCGCGTAGTCCACGCGGGAGACGGCGCGCGAGAAGTAGAGCGAGATCGTGCGGTCGCGCTGGTCGCGGCCGACGAGCTCGGGCGCGACCGCGGCGCAGAAGAGGATGAGGATGATCTGGACGTAGCCGAAGTAGTCCTCGTGCGCGAACAGGTCGACGTCCGCGTCGAGCTGGCTCGTCAGGGCGCCGATCGCGACCTGGACGAGCGCCGGGACGAAGGCGAGGACGGCGAGCGCGAAGGGCACGACCTTCGCGGACGTCCGGCGCCCCAGCCCGAACGCGCTGCGCAGCCCGCCGGCGTAGAGCGTCAGGAAGACGGCCGAGCGTCCGATCCTCGGCCCCTCGTAGTGCCGGTAGCCGAGGTCGTAGATCGAGCTGCCGGCGGGATCAGACAGCGGCCGGCTCCTCGGGCGCCTCGTCGCGGAAGAGGTCCTCGAGCCGGTGCCGCCCCTGCTCGATCCTGACCAGGCCGAGCCCCAGCGCGGCGGCCCCGTCGCGCACGGCGTCGTACGCGTGCTCGTCCGCCTCGTCGAGCTCGAGCGTGTGCCTGCCCTCGCGCACCGCGATCCCGCGCTCGCTCAGGTAGGCGGCGAGCAGCGCGGCCGAGCCCTCGACCTCGACGGTGACGGCCTGCGTGCGGCCGGTGAACGCCACGATCCTGTCCGACTGGACGAGCCTGCCGGTGTCGATGACGACGAGGTGGTCGCAGACGCGCTCGATCTCCGACAGGAGGTGGGACGACATGAGGAGGGAGATCCCGAACTCGCTTCCGATCCGCCTGACGAGCTCGAGCATGTCGTCGCGGCCGGCCGGGTCGAGGCCGTTCGTCGGCTCGTCGAGGAGAAGGAGCTCCGGGTCGTGGACCAGCGCCTGGGCCAGCTTGACCCGCTGGCGCATGCCGGTCGAGTAGCCGCGCATCTCGCGATAGCGCTCCTCGAAGAGGCCGACGTGGCGCAGGGTCTCGGCCGTCCGCTCGCGGGCGGCGCTCTTCGGCAGGCCGTTGATCCGGGCCATCTGGGCGACGAACTCCGTCGCGCTCACGTCGAGCGGCAGGCAGTCGTGCTCAGGCATGTAGCCGACTCGCCGGCGGACGGCGAGCCCGTCGGAGGCGACGTCCAGCCCGAAGAGCCGCGCGCTGCCCGAGGTCGGCGCGAGGAGGCCCAGCAGGATGCGGATCAGCGTGCTCTTGCCGGCGCCGTTGGCGCCCACGAGGCCGATGACACCGGGCTCGAGCTCGAGGTCGAGCGCGTCGAGCGCGAGGACGTCGCCGTACCGCTTCGTCAGCCCGCGCGTTGCGATCAGCGACACGGCGACAGCGTAAACTCCGCGCGCCGTGCGCGTCCCGCAGAGCCGGGGCCGGTGCCGCTAGATGATTGATTCTGAAGTTCGGTGCTTGCGGGGATGGCCTGCACCAAGCAGCGTGGTCGACTCGTGCGGTGCCAAGGCTGCTGAGCCTTGGTGGCGTGCGAGGCGGGCGCGATGCGCCGCGTGCAGGCCACCAGCCGCGAGTGCCATGACTTTGGAATCAATCGTCTAGCCTAGGAGCATGTCGAGCTTCGGCAGCGAAGGCGGCTCGGCCGCCGGAACCGCGGAGCCCGTCGAGCACAGGCTCGAGGAGCACCGCGTCGAGCTGACCGCGTACTGCTACCGGATGCTCGGGTCGGCCGCCGACGCCGAGGACGCCGTCCAGGAGACGCTCGTGCGCGCCTGGCGTGCGCTCGACCGCTTCGAGGGCCGCTCGTCGCTCCGGTCGTGGCTCTACCGCATCGCCTCGAACGTCTGCTTCGACATGCTCGGCTCGCGGCAGCGCCGGGCCCTCCCCATGGACCTGTCCGCTCCCGGGACCGCCGACGGGCCCCTCGCTCCGCTTCCCGAGAGCACGTGGATCGAGCCGGTGCCGGACGCCCGCGTCGTGCCCGCCGAGGCCGACCCCGCCGAGCAGGCGGTGGCGAAGGAGTCGCTGCGGCTCGCGTTCGTCGCGGCGCTCCAGCACCTGCCGCCGCGCCAGCGCGCCGTGCTCATCCTCCGGGAAGTCCTCCGCTGGGAGGCCTCGGAGGTGGCGGAGCTCCTCGCCACGACCGTCGCCTCCGTCAACAGCGCGCTCCAGCGTGCCCGCGCGTCGCTCGACGCGAAGGAGATCACGCCGGCCGGCGCCGGCGCGGGGCAGCTGGACGAGGCGCAGAAGGACTTCCTCGAGCGTTACGTGGCCGCCTTCGAGGCCTACGACATGGACTCGCTCACCACGCTCCTCGCCGAGGACGCCGAGCAGTCGATGCCCCCCTACTCCCTCTGGCTCCGCGGGCGCGAGGAGATCCTGCGCTTCTGGTTCGGGCCCGGGATCGGCTGCCGCGGCTCGAAGCTCGTGCCGGTGGCGGCCAACGGCCAGGTTGCCTGGGCCCACTACCGCCCGAGCGAGTCGGGCGAGGGCTGGGACCCGTGGGCGCTCAAGGTCGTCGAGCTCGGCGAGGACGGGATCGCCGAGCTCACCTTCTTCCTCGCCACCGAGCGCGTCTTTCCGCTCTTCGGCCTGCCGCCGCGGCTCTGACTAGACGAAAGTCTAGTTGTCGACCCTCCGATAAGAGTGCAACATTGGCGACATGGCGCTGCTGGGACGGCGCCTGTCGAAGGAGGACGGAAACGCAATGAAGATCACGTTCGAGCGGCCCGGCGTGACCGACTTTGGCTCGATCAGCGTGCATACGTTCATGCCCACCCCCCCGAGCACCACGCCCGGTAGGGGCGGAGGAGGCCACAAGGGGTTCGTGAACTGCCGCGTCGAGACTTCGAACTGCGAGCTCTCGCACCCCCAGGACGGGGGCGGCGGCTCCCCGTAGCCGAGCATCGCGGCGCGGCGACGCGCTCATCAGCTCTCCTGGTTGCAGGCCGGCTCGCCGGCCTGTACCACGTGAGCTGATGCTGAGCGCTGCGAAGCGAGACGACGGCGGGCGCGAGTGCGCGGCCTAGCCGCGGTCCTGGCACGCGGGCCGGCGCCGCCCGCCGAGACGGTGGAGCGGATGCTCGCGGCGTCCTCCCACCGGGGCGACCGGACGACCGTCGCCTCGCTCGGCGCCTGCACGCTCGGCGTCAGCGACCTCGACGGGCGGGGCGAGGCGACGCTCTCCGTGGAGGGTGCGCTCGCGGTCGCCTTCGCGGGGGCCCTCGACAACGCGGGCGACCTCGCGAGCCGGTTCGGCCTCGCGGAGGAGGAGCCGGCTGGCGCGGCGGTCGTGCTGGCCGCGTTCCGGTCGCTCGGCGCGCAGACGCCGTCCCTCCTGCGCGGCACCTACGCGTGCGTCGTCACGGACGGCGCCCGCCTCTGGGCGTTCCGCGACCACGTCGGCCTCGAGACGCTCTTCTACCGGAGCGAGCGCGAGACGCTCTACGTCGCCTCCGAGACGAAGCAGGTGCTGCGCGGAGCGGACGTCTCGCCCGAGCCCGACCTCGACGCGGTCGAGGGGCTCTTCTACGGCGACCTCGAGGACCCGAAGGTCTGCGCCCTCCGCGGCGCGCAGCGGCTCGTCGGGGCGACGCTCCTCTCGGCCGGGCCCGGCTCGCTCGAGGTCGCGCCCTACTGGAACCCGGCCAGCCTCCTCGAGTCCGCGAGGGTCTCGCCGGCCGAGGCCGCCGAGCGCTTCCGTGACCTCTTCGCGCGGGCGGTCGCCCGTACCCTGACCGGGCACGATGCCGTCTCCCTCAGCGGCGGCGTCGACTCCCCGCCGATCGCCGCGTACGCCAGCCGGGAGCACGAGCAGCGCTGGGGCCGGCCGATCCCGGCCCTGTCGGCGGTCTACCCCTCGTACCCCGAGAGCGACGAGAGCGCCTGGATCGCGCTCGTGGCCGAGCGGCTCGGCCTCCCGCTGCACACCTACGAGCCGGGCCCGCAGCGCCTCGACCGGCTCCAGTTCTGGGTCAGGCTCTTCGACGGGCCCTGGTCGACGTGGTCGCCGGAGGGGACGGCCGAGCGCTGCGCCCAGGCGCGGGCGCTCGGGTTCACGACCCTCCTGAGCGGCGAGTTCGCCGAGCAGGTGAGCGCGATCCGCGCGTACGTCGTCTCGCACCTGCTCTGGCGCGGGCACCTCCGGGGCGCGGCCGCGCAGCTTCGCTCTCAGCGCGCGGCCGGCATGGGCCGGCGACGTCTACTCGCCGAGGTCAGGGAGGCGGCCACGCCGCGCTTCGTCCAGGCACGGCGCTACCGGCGCCACCCGGCGGACTTCCTGCCGCCCTGGATCGACCTCGGGCGCATCGGCCGGCGCGACGCCGGTCACGCCCTGCCGGCGAGGCGCCGGTGGGCAAGCGCGCAGCTCCCGTTCTTCGGCGCCGATCCCGTCGGCGAGGCCGACGTCTACTCCCACGCGCTGTACGGGATCCGCGCGCGCAGACCGTGGGCGGACGTGGACGTCTGGGAGTTCTTCCTGAGCCTGCCCGCCGAGGTGAAGTTCCCCGACTACCGGATGAAGGGCTTCGCGCGGGGCGTCTTCCGGGGCGACGTCCCCGACGAGATCCTCGACCGGCGCGACAAGACGTACATGGACCGCTGGTTCGTGGAGATGGCGGTCGACTATCCGGCCGTCCGCCGCTGGATCGGGAAGGGCGACTTCCGCGTGCGCGGGGTCGACTATCGGCGCCTGGAGGAGGAGCTCGACCGCGGCGAGCTGCCCCTGCCGCACTACCTTTGGGCCAAGGACCTCGCCGCCGTGCACGCGTTCGTCGACCTCTGGTCCTAACGGCGGAGCTGGCGGGCTTCCCTGCCGAGCTCCTCCTCGTGGCGGGACTTCGTCCGCCCTGCGTTGGCGAGCGCCCGCAGGCTGCGCTTCACCTTCGCGCGCCAGGGCTCCCCCATCGCCGGGCGCAGGTCGCTGGCGACGCCGGCCGCGGCGACGCGCGCAGCAGCCGCGGGAGGGAGCGCCCAGAACGGCGACGCCCAGCGCGTGACGTGTACCTCGACGACGGTCTGCTCGCGTGCGGTCCCGAGGTGCCGGGCCCAGATCCGCTCGGCCGACGTGGTCGGCCCGCCGAGGAACACCGACTCGACGACGGCGCGCGTCGAGCCCCAGAGCCGGCTCATGCCCCAGGCCCGCGCGAGCGCGTCGACGGCCCTCCCGTCCGTCTCCCGGAGCAGGAGCGCGACGTCCAGCGCATCCCGGAGGCGGGCGAACGGGTTCGAGACCCAGAGGTGCGAGGCCAGGACGAGCGCGTGCGGCTCCGGGGGGAGCACGAGGATCCCGTCGGCCGCGCCGGGCACGGCGAGCGCCAGTAGCTCGGCGGCCGGGGGCGGAGGGGGCAGCGGGGCGGGCCAGCTTGGGCGCCGGTGGATCTCCAGGCGGAGCGGCCAGCCCGCCCAGCGCAGCGGACGGCAGTGGTGCTTGTCCGCGAACGGGTCGGTTCCGTCGGCGAGGCGCGCGGCCCAGACCGGATCCTCCGCCTCGTCGAACCCGGCGGCGAGGAGCTCGGCCTGGAGCCGGTCGGCGTCGGGCGCGAGCAGGTCGAGGTCGATCGAGGGGCGCAGGGACGAGCGTGGGTAGCGCCGCGCGAGCTCCGGGCCCTTGAGCAGGAGGACGGGCTGGTCGGTCGCCGCGCGGACGCGGGCGAGCAGGTCGGGCGCGATCGCGTCGCGGACGGCCGCCAGCTGCTCCTCGGCCCGGAGGTCCTCGGGGACCTCACGGCCGAGCTCGCGCCAGCGCCGCGCGGCGAGAAGCTGGAGGCGGTGAGCGCGGAGCGCGGCGAGGCCGGGCGCGGCGTCGACGAGCTCGTCCATGCGCCGCCAGAGCGCGGCCGTGGCGGGCTCGGCGCTCACGGGAGGCGGGCCATCTCCTCGTGGCCGAAGCGCCCGGGCGGCGGGCCGACGTCACGCCCGTGGAGCTCGACCCAGGCGTGGGCGTCCTGATTCGGGGCCTCCGGCGGCAGCCCGATCAGGAGCTCCGCCGGCTCGCCCTGCTCGCGGAGGAGCCGGAAGAGCACGAGCGCGTTCACGAGGCACCGCGGCCGCCGGCTGCCGAGATGGAGGCTCCTGTGCACGGCGTTCGAAAGGGTCGCCGGACTGTAGGGCGCGGGGGCCCGCCGCCCGCCCGTGTCGGCCAGGTCCTCGACGAGCGCCGGGAGCGCCTTGCGGCGAAGGCCGACGGTGACGAGCCCGAACCGGACCCAGACCCGGACGGCGAGCCGCGCCTTCTCCGTCACGCTAAGCATCGGCCACGATCCGCTCGACGACGCGGGGCAGCTCGTCCAGCCGGAGCGGCCTGACGAGGTTGCGGATGGGAACGCCGGCCGCGAGCCGCGCGAGGCCGTCGAAGCAGCGGGCCCCGTCCTCGGCGGTCGGGAGACGAAAGCTCAGCGGCCACAGGTCGCGCAGGGCGTCCGCCGCCGGCACGGGCTCGAGCGCGATCCCGTCCTCTCCCCGCCGCAGGAGCACGATCGCACGGAGCGGGACGGAGCTCGTGTCCCCGCGCCGCTCCGGGTCGAGGGAGAAGTGGATGCGGTCGTCGCTCTCGGCCACGGCCCGCGCGCCCGGCAGCTCCAGGCCGCCCGCGACGTCGCGCCGGATGCGGAGCATCGCCGGCCCGGGGACGACCTCGGGGTCGGGGGAGAAGCGGATGCAGGAGACGTCCTCCGCGAGCACGCGGTAGCCGGCGGCGTCGAAGCCCGCCGCCAGGGTCGTCTTTCCGAACGTCCCGGGCGCCGCAAGCAGCACCGCCTCGCCGCCCACGTCGACCGAGGCGGCGTGGAGCGGCAGGTCGCCGCGGGCCAGGAAGCAGAGCATCGCCGGGATCCCCCAGAGGCGCTCCTCGCGCCGCACCTCCTCGGCCTCCCCCGCGGGCAGCCCGACGCTCGGGGCCTGCGGGTCGACGGCGAACGTCCCGTAGCCCTCCACCCAGAGCCGGTAGCGGGGCCCGTCGGCGTAGAGCCTCGCCCAGAGGCGGCGGTCGGGGATCGGCGTCCACTCGCTGACGAGCTCGCCTTTGCCCGCACCCGGGTCGGCGGGCCCGCTCTCGACCTCGGCGACCGTCATCCGCTCGCCGGCGCCGCCGCGCAGGTACTCGAAGCTCAGGTCCGACACCGGCTCGAATCCGTAGCACGACCCGGCGGGCGCGGTCACTGGACCAGGTCGCGGGCGCGCAGGCCGTCCAGGAAGACGACCACCTCGCCGGTCAGGTCGTCGGGGCCGCCGTCGACGCCGTCCCGCAGGGCGACGGCGACCTGGCCGACCGTGCGCTCGCCGTCCAGGAGCTCCCAGATGAGGCAGCCGACCTCGTTGATCCCGTGGTACTCGCCGGACTCGAGGTGCAGGAGGACGCCGCCCTCGCCGTCGGCGAGCCGGCGAAACGCGACGCTCGCGTTTCGCTCAACCCGGGAGGTCGGTTCGATGGTCATCGGTCCGCAGAAGTCGTGGGCGCCGGCCGCGGCGCGGTCGCTCTAGGCACAGGGTAGACCGAGATCGGCCGAACGCGAGCCGGCGCGGCCCTCAGGGAACGAGACGGATCCGGCCGGCGGCGCCCGTGTACTCGTACGCGAGCGAGAACTCCCGTCCCCGCCGAAGCTCGACCGCCTCGGGCACGAGCCAGACCGGGACGCCCCACGAGGTCGGTCGACCCTCGCCGGCCGGGTCGGTGGAGATCGACACGCCCGGGCTCAGCTCCGCCTCGAAGAACCCGACGGTGCCGTTGGCCCCGCCCGACGCCGTGGCGGTGCCAGACGCGACGAGCTCGAGCCTCGGCGTGTCGAGCGCGCGCAGGTCGAGCTCGGCGAGGAGGACGGGGTCGCTCAGCGCCGGCCACTCCCGCATCTCCTCGGGCGACACCGTGAAGCGGTGGCGGAGCCGGGCCGCGTACTCGGTGAGCGGCCCGAGCTCCAGCCCGTACCAGGAGCTCCAGCGCGCGGTGTTCGCCGCGGTGAACGCGAGCATGTCGACGCGCTCGGCCGGGATCGACACGGGCACGCCGTAGATCCTCACCACCGAGGGGATCAGGCGCGCGTCCGGCGCCAGCAGCCGCTTGCGGGCGTCGAGCAGCACCGGCAGCGCGCGCTCCTCGAGCGCCTCGCTCCCGAGGATCTCGGCCACCCCCAGCGTGCCCCGCTCCGGGAGCGAGACGCGGGTCGACCAGCCCTGCACGACGCTGATGCGGTCGCCGAGCCCGTTCGCCTCGGCCACCTTGCGGGCGTGGTGGGCGAGCGGGGTCGCCTCGATCGCGTAGACGTGCCGCGCGCCGGCGCGGGCCGCGCCGAGCGACAGCACCCCCGTCCCCGTGCCGATCTCCACGACGACGTCGTCGGGGCGGACGAGCTCGTCGAGGGCGGCGAGGAAGGCCGACGTCCGCGCGCGGTCCTCGAGCATCGCCACGTGCGGGCCGGGCGAGTCGAAGGAGGACCGCGCCTCGCGGCCTCCCTCGGCCTCGTCGCCCGGGAGGAGCACCCCTGCCTCGGCGAGCCTGACGACGGCTGCGCTGAGGTCGATCCAGTCCTGCCCTCCCCCGGTCCGGTGTCCCAGCGTCTCCAAGGCGTCGCCGAGCGTGGTCGGCTCGCCGAAGAGGTCGAGGATGGCGAGGCAGTGGGGCCCGCCGCTGACGAGCCCGTGGTCGGTGGCGACTAGCACGTCGCCCGCGGCCGTGACCAGGACCTCGAGCTCGCCCGCCCGCCTGAGCACCGTCGCCGGCTGCAGCCCCGCCACCGGGCGATCCTAGCGCTGCTCAGGCGCGGAGCTCGGCCAGGCGCCGCTCGAGCAGGCGCCGCTCGGCCTCGTCGTGTGCCAGCTCGAGCGCCCGGCGATAGGCCGCCTCGGCCTCCGTGCTCCTCCCGAGCCGGCGCAGCAGCTCGGCGCGCGTCGCGTGCAGGTAGCGGTAGTCCTCGAGCGCCAGGCGGTCGACGAGGGCGAGCCCCGCCTCGGGCCCCTCGGCCTCCGCCACCGCCACGGCCCGGCTCAGCTCGACGACGGGCGAGCCGGTGAGACGCGAGAGCTCGCCGTACAGGCCCGCGAGCTGCGGCCAGTCCCTGGGCTCCTCGGCGTGGAGCGAGGCGATGGCCGCCTGCACGACGTACGGCCCGTGCCCGTGGAGGGCGAGCGCGCGGTCGAGCGCCGCCCGCCCCTCGACGATCTGGGCCGCGTCCCAGAGCGAGCTCTTCTGCTCGGCGAGGAGCACGAGCTCGCCGTCGCGGAACCGCGCCTCGCGCCGCGCGTCGAGGAGCAGCATCAGCGCGAGCAGGCCGTGGGCCTCCGGCTCGTCGGGCATCAGCTCCGCGAGCGCCCGGCCAAGCCGCAGCGACTCGGCGGCAAGCTCGCCGCGCCCCGAGTAGCCCTCGTTGAAGATCAGGTAGACGACCGCGAGCACGGCCGCGAGCCGGTCGGGCAGCAGGTGCTCCGGCGGCACGCGGAACGGGATGCCGGCGTCGCGGATCTTGCGCTTGGCGCGCACGAGCCGCTGGGCCATCGTCGCCTCGGGAACGAGGAAGGCGCGGGCGATCTCGGCCGTGGCCAGCCCGCCGAGCGTCCGCAGGGTGAGCGCGACCTGGGCGTCGAGCGCGAGCGCCGGGTGGCAGCAGGTGAAGACGAGCTCGAGCCGCTCGTCCGGAAACGCCGTCTCGTCCACCACGTCCTCCAGTGCTTCGGGCGCCTCGAGCAGGCGCGTCTTCGCGGCCAGCGTCCGGTCGCGGCGGATGCGGTCGATCGCGCGGTTGCGCCCCGTGGTCACGAGCCAGGCGCCCGGGTTGGCGGGGACGCCCTCGCGCGGCCACCGCTCCGCCGCGATCGCGAAGGCCTCCTGCGCGGCTTCCTCGGCGAGGTCGAAGTCGCCGAGGAAGCCGATCAGGGCGGCGAGGACGCGCCCCCACTGGTCGCGGAAGGCCTGCTCGACCGGGCTAGGCATCGACGAGCGGGCGCACCTCGATCGCGCCGCCGTAACGGGCCGCCGGGATCCGCGCGGCCAGCTCGATCGCGGCGTCGAGGTCGTCGGCCTCGAAGATCAGGTAGCCGCCGACCGCCTCCTTCAGCTCGACGAACGGGCCGTCGGTCACGAGCGTCTTACCGTCCTCGACGCGCACGGTCGTCGCCGTCTCGGGCGGCTGCATCCACTGCCCCGGCGTGACGCCCGGTGTCTCGTTGATCGCCTGGTAGGCGG
>DASPGT010000006.1:0-2842 GCA_035620475.1 Gaiellaceae bacterium
GCAAGGACGCAGGGAGCGTTCGTAGCCGGAGGCTACGGGCGCGACCGAGGACGCGGCATCGGGGCGAGCAGCGCGGCCCGGCGGCACAGGCCTGTCTGTCGCCAGACCCTCCTAGTCCCGTGCGGAGGGGTAGCGCAGGATGCTCTCGGCGAGCTTCGAGGCGTCGCCGAAGATCCCGGCGATGGCGAGGCCTTCGTCGGGGACGACGCTCCCCGGAAGAAGCGCGGCGCGCCGGATCGCCGCCGCCTTCCCGACGTGGCAGTCGGCCCCGATCGCGGCCGGGCCGCGGATCTGCGCGCCCTCCTCGACGGTGACGTTCGGCCCGAGCACGACCGGCCCGTCGATGCGAGCGCCGGGGTCGATGCGGCAGCCCTCCTCGGCCCAGACCCCGGGCGCGATCTCCTCGCCCGGTATGTCCACGCGGACGTGGCCGAGAACAGCGTCGAGGATCGTGTTCCGCAGCTCGTCGAGGTCGCCGACGTCGTTCCAGTAGGCCATGGTCGTGTAGGCGTACACCTGCTCGCCGGCGGCGACGAGGTTGGGCCAGACGTCCTCGCCGAAGTCGTAGAACGTGCCCGGGGGGATCCGCTCGAGCAGCTCGGGCTCGATCACGTAGATGCCGCAGTTGGCCAGGTCGCTCCGCGCCTCGTCCCGCCGCGGCTTCTCCTGGAAGCCGCGGACGCGCGTGTCGCGGTCGAGGATGACGACGCCGTAGGAGGACGGGTCGGGAACCGGCTTGACCGTCAGCGTGGCGAGCGCGCCCGTCCGCTGGTGGTGGCCGAGGAGAGCGGTCAGGTCGACGTCGTGCAGGCCGTCGCCCGAGGTGATCAGGATCGTCTCGTCGCCCCAGTAGTCCTGCAGCTTCTTCGTGCCGCCGGCGGTGCCGAGCAGCTCGGGCTCCTCCGACCACAGGATGGACATGTCGAGCGCGGCGCCGTCGCCGAAGTAGCGCTTGATCATCTCCGGGAAGGCGTGGAGGTTGATCCCGACCTCGCTGACGTCGTGACGGCGGAGCAGGTTCAGCAGGTGGTGGAGGACGGGCCGGTTGGCGACCGGCATCATCGGCTTCGGCAGGAAGTCCGTCAGGGGCCGCAGGCGCGTCCCCAGGCCGGCGGCCATCACCATCGCCTTCACCGCGCGACCTCCTGCAGCCCGGCCAGCGACTCCGCGAGGGGCGGCCGGTGGACGCCCTCCTCGGTGACGATGGCGGTCACGAGCTCCGCCGGGGTCACGTCGAACGCCGGGTTCCGCGCCGGGAAGCGCGCGGTCACCTCCGCCGGGTCGCGCTCCTCGATCGGGATGTCGGCGCCGCTCGCAGCCGCAAGGTCGACCGTCGAGCTGGGCGCGACGACGTAGAAGGGAACCCCGTGGCGCGCGGCCACGACGGCGAGCGGGTACGTGCCGATCTTGTTCGCCGCGTCGCCGTTTGCGGCGATCCGGTCGGCGCCGGTGAGGACGGCGTCGACCTCACCGCGGGCGAGCAGGGAGCCGGCCGCCGAGTCCGCGACGACGCTGTGCGGGACGCCGGCGCGCTCGAGCTCCCAGGCGGTGAGGCGGGCGCCCTGGAGGAGCGGCCGCGTCTCGTCGACGAAGACGTGAACCACGAGCCCGCGCTCGAACCCCTCCCTGATCGCCCCGAGCGCCGTGCCGACCCCGCCCGTCGCGAGCGCGCCGGCGTTGCAGTGCGTGAGCGCGCGCGTGCCGGGCTCGAGCAGCGCAGCGGCGTGCGCGGCCATGCGGCGGCAGCGCTCGACCTCCTCCTCGTGGAGCGCTCGGGCACGGGCGGCGAGGGCGTGGGCGCCCTGGTCGCCGCGGCGCAGCTCGGCGATCGCCCAGGGGAGGTTCACGGCCGTGGGCCGGGAGGCGAGGAGCACGGCGGCGGCCTCGTCGAGGTCGTCTCCGCGAGCCGCGGCGAGCGCGTAGCCGTAGGCGGCGGCGACGCCGATGGCGGGGGCGCCGCGCACGGCGAGCGTCCGGATCGCCTCGGCGACCTCCTCGGCGGAGCGGCACTCCAGCTCCACGACCTCGTCCGGAAGCCGGCGCTGGTCGAGCACGACGACCGCCCCACGCTCGAGGCGGACGATCTCCTGTGGCTCCAGGTCTACGTTCCTTCGTCCCACGAGGCCAGGTACTTCGCCTGCTCCTCGGTGAGCGCGTCGATCTCGACGCCCATGCTCTCGAGCTTCAGGCGCGCGATCTCGCGGTCGATCTCCTCGGGGACGCCGTACACGCGGGGCTCGAGCTCGTCCGCATGCGAGACGACGAACTCGGCGGAGAGCGCCTGGTTCGCAAAGCTCATGTCCATGACGGCCGCGGGATGGCCCTCCGCCGCCGCGAGGTTGACGAGGCGGCCCTCGCCGATGAGGTACGCGCGGCGGCCGTCGGCGAACTCGTACTCCTGCACCTCCGGACGCGCCTCGCGGGTCGAGACGGCCAGCTCCTCGAGCGCGGGGATCTCGATCTCGACGTTGAAGTGGCCCGTGTTGGCGAGGATGGCGCCGTCCTTCAGCCGCTCGATGGCCGCGCGCGCGATGACGTTCTTGTCGCCCGTGGCCGTGCAGAAGATGTCCCCCACCTCGGCCGCGCGCTCGATCGTCATGACCTCGTAGCCGTCCATGAGCGCCTCCAGGGCGCGGACGGGGTCGACCTCCGTGACGATCACGTGGGCGCCCATGCCGCGGGCGCGCATGGCGACCCCGCGACCCGTCCACCCGTAGCCGCAGACGACGAAGCGCCGGCCGGCGAGGAGGACGTTGGTGGCACGGATGATCCCGTCGATCGTGGACTGGCCCGTGCCGTAGCGGTTGTCGAACAGGTGCTTCGTCAGCGCCTCGTTCACGGC
>DASPGT010000007.1:0-4984 GCA_035620475.1 Gaiellaceae bacterium
GTCCCCCATGGCCACGAGCGCCGCGGTGCCGATCGAGACCGCGTCCGCGCCGAGCGCGAGCGCCTTGGCCACGTCCGCGCCCGTGCGGATCCCGCCGGAGACGATGAGCTGCACCTGCCGGTGCATCCCCAGCTCCTGCAGCGCGTCGACCGCCAGCCGCACGGCCGGCAGCGTCGGGATGCCGACGTGCTCGATGAAGACGTCCTGCGTGGCCGCGGTCCCGCCCTGCATCCCGTCGACGACGATCGCGTCGGCGCCCGCCTTCACCGCGAGCTGGACGTCGTAGTACGTCCGGGTCGCGCCGACCTTGACGAACATCGGCTTCTCCCAGTCGGTGATCTCCCGCAGCTCGCCGATCTTGATCTCGAGGTCGTCCGGCCCCGTCCAGTCAGGGTGCCGGGACGCGCTTCGCTGGTCGATCCCCTTCGGAAGGTCGCGCATCTCGGCGACGCGGTCGGAGATCTTATGCCCGAGCAGCATGCCCCCGCCGCCGGGCTTGGCGCCCTGTCCGACGACGACCTCGATCGCGTCCGCCTTGCGCAGGTCGTCGGGGTTCATGCCGTAGCGAGAGGGGAGGAGCTGGTAGACGAGGATGGCCGAGTGCTCGCGCTCCTCCGGCGTCATGCCGCCGTCGCCGGTCGTCGTCGACGTGCCGACCTCGGTCGCGCCGCGGCCCAGCGCCTCCTTCGCCGGCGCCGAGAGCGCGCCGAAGCTCATGCCGGCGATCGTGATCGGGATCTTCAGCTCCAGAGGCTTCGCGGCGAAGCGCGTCCCGAGCGTGACGTTCGTGTCGCAGCGCTCGCGGTAGCCCTCGAGGGGGTAGCGGGAGACGCTGGCGCCGAGCAGGAGCAGGTCGTCGAAATGAGGAACGCGCCGCTTGGCGCCGAACCCGCGGATGTCGTAGATCCCCTCGCGCGCCGCGCGCTGGATCTCGGCGATGACGGGCTTGTCGAACAGGTACGACTCGCGGAGGTTCCAGGGCTTCCCCATCAGTAGGCGCTCGCGTTGTCGACCTTGAAGGTGTAGAGCTGCCGCGCGGAGCCGTAGCGGCGGAACTCGCCGGGATCTGCGTCGTCGATGCCGGCGCGGGCGAGCAGCTCGGCCAGCTCGGTCCGGTGCTCGTCGCGCATCTCCTTCTCGACGCAGTCCGCGCCCAGGCCGGCGACCGAGCCGCGCACGTAGACCCTCGCCTCGTAGATCGAGTCTCCGAGCGCCTCGCCGGCGTCCCCGCAGACGACCAGGCGTCCGGTCTGCGCCATGAAGCCGCTCAGGTGGCCGACGGAGCCGCGGACGACGATGTCGATGCCCTTCATCGAGATCCCGCAGCGGGCGGCCGCGTCCCCGTGGACGACGAGCAGCCCGCCGTGCCCGGTGGCGCCGGCCGACTGGCTCGCGTTCCCCTCGATGACGACCGTGCCGGACATCATGTTCTCGGCCAGGCCGGTGCTCGCATTCCCGTGCACGCGCACGGTCGCGAGCTTGTTCATGCCGGCGCAGTAGTAGCCCACGTGCCCGTCGATCTCGACCTCGATCTCGGCGTCGAGCCCGCAGGCGACGGCATGGGCGCCGTTCGGGTTGAGGACGCGCCAGTGGCGCGGGCCGCCCGCGTCCCCGGCGAGGTCGTGGAGGCGCTGGTTCAGCTCGCGGAGGGGCGTCTCGGCGAGATCGACGACCTCGACGGCAGTCGCCTCCGCAGCCTCCATCAGACCTTCGCCCGCTCCCAGGCGTAGACGACGCCGGGAACCGGCTCCCACGAGCGTGCCTCGGCCGCGCCCGGGAGCTGCGCGATCGCGCGCCACTCGGAGGCCATGGCCACCCAGTCGTCGGTCTCCGCGAGGACGGCCGGCTTGCAGGCGATCGGGTCGCGCAGCACGGCGAAGCCGTCCTCCGTGCCCACGAGGAAGGTGTAGAAGCCGTCGAGGTCGGTGAGGCAGCCCTCGAGGGCCTCCTCGAGCGAGGCGCCCTCGCGCAGGCGCCAGGCAAGGTAGCCGGCGGCGACCTCGGTGTCGTTCTCCGTCTGGAACTCGATGCCCTCGCGCCGGAGGTTCTCGCGCAGGCGGTTGTGGTTCGAGAGCGAGCCGTTGTGGACGAGGCAGAGGTCGTGCCCGGTCGAGAACGGGTGCGAGCCCTCCGTCGTGACGCGGCTCTCGGTGGCCATGCGCGTGTGCCCGAGGGCGTGCGTGCCCTGGAAGTCGCCGAGCGCGAACGCGCGGACGAACGCGGCGGGGAGGCCGACCTCCTTGTAGATCTCGATCGTCCGCCCGGCGCTCATCACCCGCAGCTCCGGGTGGACGCTGCGGACCCACGCCTCCGCCTCGGGCGCGTCGGCCTCGACGACCAGCACCGCATGGCTCGCCCGCACCTCCGGCGCCGGCGAGCCTCCGAAGGCCTGGCCGAGCTCGGCGGCGAGCGCGTCCCAGTCCTGGAGGGCGTCGGCGGAGAAGAGCGTCAGCTTGCTGGAGCCGCTCGGGGCGGGATCCCGGTACACGGCGACGCCGGCGCTGTCCGGCCCGCGATCGTTCATCTGCTCGAGCATCGCGCCGAGGCGCGTGCCCAGCGATTCCTCGATGTCGGGCGACTTGGCGAAGAGTCCGACGATGCCGCACATATGTCCGAAATCTACATGCGTGCTACCGGGCGAAAACGCATGCCCGCAACGGTCTTCGACTGGTTGATATGGAGGTTTTGCACATGCCTAGAAGCGGGTCAGGTACTCGGTGACCTCCCAGGGCGTGACCTGCTCGTGGTAGCGGTCCCACTCCTCGCGCTTCACGCGGATGAAGTAGTCGGCGTAGTCCTCGTCGCGAGCCCGCCCCAGCGCCGCGCGGATCACGTCGTTCACCTTGAGCTCGTGCGTCGCCTCGAGCAGGTTGGCAGGCAGCGTCTCGAGGCCGCGCGACCGCAGCTCGTCGTAGGGGATCGCGTAGAGGTTCTCGGAGTTGGGCTCGCCCGGGTCGAGCCGGTTGGCGATGCCGTCGAGCCCGGCCGCGAGGACGACGGTCGCGGCGAGGTACGGGTTGCAGGAGCCGTCGATGGTGCGGTCCTCGATGCGTCCCGGCCCCGGGATCCGCAGCATCTGCGTGCGGTTGTTGTAGCCGTAGGAGACCCAGACCGGCGACCAGGTCGCGCCGCTCGCGGTCGTGCCCACCTTCAGCCGCTTGTAGGAGTTCACCGTCGAGGCGGTCACAGCGCTGTAGGCGCGCGCGTGCTTCTTCAGCCCGCCGATGAAGTGGTACGCGGTCTCCGACAGGCCGAGCCCACGCGGGTCGTTCTCGTCCAGGAAGAGGTTCGTCTCGCCGTCCCAGAGGGACATGTGGAAGTGGCAGCCGTTCCCGGTCAGGTGCGAGAACGGCTTCGGCATGAACGTGGCGAGGATGGTCCGGCCCTCGTCGCGGCCCTTCCGCTCCGCGAGCTGGTGCACCATGTAGCGGAAGAAGATCGCTCGGTCGCAGCTTGTGAGCGCGTCCGCGTAGGTGAAGTTCTGCTCGAACTGGCCGTTCGCGTCCTCGTGGTCGTTCGCGTAGTTGCCCCAGCCGAGCTCGTTGACGTAGCGCGAGACGGTGGTGAGGAAGTCGTAGTGGCGCGAGAGCCCGTTGAGGTCGTAGCAGGGCTTCTCCAGCGTGTCGAGCGCGTCCGCGAGCCGGATCGAGCCGTCGCCCATGAGCTCGACGAGGAAGTACTCGAGCTCGAGCCCCATCTTGAACTCGAACCCCTGCTCGCGCGCGGCCGCGACCTGCCGGCGCAGGATCGTGCGCGGGTCGTACGGCCACTCCTCGCCGTCGACGGTGACATCGCAGGCGAAGCGCGCGACCGTCGGCTCCCAGGGCACCGGCGTGAAGCTCGCCAGGTCCGGGATCGCGGCGATGTCGGGGTCGCTCGGCACCTGGCCGATGTCCCCGGCGGCGAACCCGGCGAAGCCGGCGCCGTCGGTGACCAGGTCGTCCAGGTACGCAGCCGGCACGAGCTTCGCGCTCGGCCTCGCGTACATGTCCACGAACTGCGCGAAGTAGAAGTCGATGCCGCGCTCCTCCGACTCCTTGCGGATGTCCTCGACGGTGGGCGCGGCGGCTGTCTCCGGGGCCATGCAACTCCTCCTTTGGGGACGCCCCGGACGATAACTGGCCCCGGCGCGTCCGCCGATGGAGCCGACGCACACGCCCCGGGCTGTTCTTGTGTCGCCGCGCGCCAACTCGTGTTTCCGGCAGATGCGACGTACGATCTCGGCATGAGTCGTGCTGCGGCCGGGGCGTTCGCGACCATCATCCTCGCGGCGGCCTGCAGCGGAGGCAACGACCGGTCCGGAGCGGGCACTACCGAACCGCGGCGAGCTGTGTCGGTATCCACGGTGCCGGTGCCGGCCGCCCCCGCCGCGGAGCGCGACGGCGATGCCGACGGGTCGGCTGAGGCGTGTCCGGAGAACCGGCTTTGGGCTGACTGTCCGGAGGCCGCGTGGGCATCCCGGGTCGCGGAGCGGGCCGGCTTCGCGGTGACCGGTGACACGCAGAGCGCCCTGATCGTCGAGGGTCGCGGCGCAAGCTTCTACCTCTGGGCGACCCCGCTGACGAAGCCGGTCGCCGAGATCGCGGTCGAGGAAGGCTGGCGACGGCTCGGCCGCAGCGGCGGGGCCGCCGTGTACGGGGACGGCCGTCTCTGGCAGTGGTGGGTTGCGCAACAGCGCGTGGTCTGGCTAAAGGCCGGCCCGACGCCGAGCGCGCGCCTGCCGACGCTCACCGAGCTCGCTGCGCTCGTACGCGCAGGCCGCGAGCTGGCCGTGACAGCGAAGTGACGCGGCCCGCGAACGTGTCCTCGCCGGCCATGCCCGGGGTCTGACCCCGGGCATGGCCCTGGGAGCCGGGACATCTGGAACGAAGGTGCGGCGGCGGGCCGAGCGCGCGGTGCCGGAAGCCAGACGTGATGCGGTGCGAAGGCGGTTCGACAGGTTCCTGCCCGCCGGGGCCGCGGGAGACACGCCCGGGGTCAGACC
>DASPGT010000008.1:0-30112 GCA_035620475.1 Gaiellaceae bacterium
CTACTTCAACGAGGTCGACAAGGGCGGCCACTTCGCCGCCTGGGAGCAGCCGCAGCTGTTTTCCAAGGAGGTTCGAGCGGCGTTTAGGTCACTGCGCTGATTGAGCGCGAGCGGCGCGCACAATCTGTGCGCGCCGCTCGCGGAACGCAGGGCCCGACTCGATCTCGTAGCTTTTTCTCCCCGCGATAGTCCCCTCCGGGGATATAGGACGCGGGGGGAGGGGTGTATCCCCCCACCGTGGATCTCAGAGTTCGCCCCGTGCCTGTCTACGCTTGCGCTCCGCGGCCAGCCGACGTGCAGCGCGTTCCGAGGCAGTGCCTTCCTTCTCGCGCACCTTCACGCGCTCCTCCAGGGCCTGGCGTTCGGACCGATCCAGTCGTCCAGGATCTCGCGCATGATCCCTCATGGGCTTTCTCGTCCCGAAGAGCTGTAATCCGGCCCTGGAGACCAAAGAACAGCGTCACGACCACGACGTCCAGGGATGACAAGGGATCAGTCCCGAACTTCTCGCCCAGTTCCTTGAGCCTCGTACGGAACGCATGAACCGCTCTGTCGAGCGGCTCTCGCGTCTTCAAAGGGATTCAGGTGGGGGAGGTAGGATTCGAACCTACGTAGGCTGAGCCAACGGGTTTACAGCCCGTCCCCTTTGGCCACTCGGGTACTCCCCCGCGGCCCGGGAAGTGTAGCTCAGAGCCTCATCCCCCCTTTGAGCTAAAGCGGCGTTCGCGGGCCCGCCGATAGCCGCCTCGTCGCATGAACCTCGACGAGCTACTGGCACGCGTCATCGACGCCGGCGGAAGTGACATGCACCTGAAGGTGAGCTCTCCGGCCATGGTCCGGGTCGACGGCGACCTGCAGCCGCTCGAGCAGCGGCTCCTCACCGACTCCGACCTGGAGACGGTGCTCCTGCTCGTCACGGACCGCTCGCCCGCGAAGCGCGAGCAGTTCCTCGAGTCCGGCGACCTCGACACCTCCTACCTCGCCGACGGGATCGGGCGCTTCCGCGTGAACGGCTTCCGCCAGCGCGGCTCCATCTCGTTCGCGTTCCGCTTCGTGCCCAAGGAGATCCCGAGCTTCGAGCGCCTCGGCCTGCCCGAGGGCGTGGGCAAGCTTGCACAGGAGCACCGCGGCCTCGTGCTCGTCACCGGCGCGACCGGCTCCGGGAAGTCGACGACGCTCGCGGCGATGCTCAACTGGATCAACCGGAACCGCAAGCAGCACATCGTCACGGTCGAGGACCCGATCGAGTTCATCCACGACGACTGGGGCTCGATCGTGAACCAGCGCGAGGTGGGGCTCGACACGGAGAGCTTCAAGCAGGCGCTCCGGCGCGTCCTGCGCCAGGACCCCGACGTGATCCTGATCGGCGAGCTCCGCGACGAGGAAACGACCCAGACCGCGCTGCAGGCGGCCGAGTCGGGGCACCTCGTCTTCTCGACGCTGCACACGCTCGACGCGGCGGAGACCGTCGGCCGGATCGTCGAGTTCTACCCGCCCCAGAAGCAGCAGATGGTGCGCGAGATCCTCGCCGGCGTCCTCCGCGGCGTCGTCAGCCAGCGGCTCGTCCCGCGCAAGGCGGGCGGCCGGGTCGCCGCCATCGAGGTCATGGTCAACACCGCACGCATCGCCGACCTGATCCGCGAGCCGGAGAAGACGCACGGCCTCACCGAGGCGATCGAGGACGGCGGGTACCACCACATGCAGAGCTTCTCTCAGCACCTCGTCCAGCTCGTAGTCGACGACGTCGTCGAGCTCGAGGTCGCTGCGGCGGCGGCCACCAACCGCCACGACTTCGAGATCGCGGTCGAGCAGGCGGTGCGCCGCAAGCGCGTCGCCGAGGAAGGCAAGACCGTCGCCGTTGACTTTACGAGCCTTGCGGAGGACGAGGCCGAGCCCGAGCCGGAGCCCGAAGAGGAACCCATGCCCGGCCTGCGGCTCGCGACGTCGGACCAGTGAGGCGCCTCGCACCCGTCCTCCTCGCCGTGCTGGCGCTGGTCGCCGTCCCCGCAGCCGCGGGCCAGCTCTCCGCGACCCCGCGGAGCCTGCCCAGCCACACGGTCCCGAACGGCGCGGGCTCGATCAGGGTCCCGCAGCCCATCTCCCGCCCGCCGGCCCGGCCGGAGACGCGCTCCTACGACCAGCTCGTCACGCTCTGGAAGCAGGCCGGCGCCGGCTACGGCGTTCCCTGGCAGGTGCTCGGCGCGATCAACAAGATCGAGACGGGCTACGGCCAGAACATGGGGCCGAGCTCGGCCGGTGCCGTCGGCTGGATGCAGTTCCTGCCCTCGACGTGGATGCGCTGGGGGATGGACGCCGACGGCGACGGCCTCGCCAACCCGTGGGATCCCGAGGACGCTGTCTTTGCGGCGGCGCGCTACCTCGCGGCGGCCGGCGCGCACGAGTCGATCGAGCGCGCGATCTTCGCCTACAACCACGCGCAGTGGTACGTGGACGACGTGCTCGCGCTCGCCGCGACGCTGGGCGACGCGCCCTTCACCGCCGGGCCGACGCAGCTCACCCTCGACCCGGGGCCGGACCTCGGGCGGAAGCTCGAGAGGGCGCGCACCCGTGTGCAGCGCCTCTCGGACGCGCTCGACCTGGCCCTGGGCCGGATCGGCGAACGCGACTGGCAGCGCCTCCGGCTCGAGCGCCGCCTGGGCGATCCGAGCCTGAGCGACGCCGAGTTCGCCGAGCTCGACGGGCGGCTCGCGAAGCTCGACCAGGTCGAGCGCGCCTCGCAGGCCGAGATCGACAGCCTCCAGGCCAGGTTCGCGAAGGCCGTCGAGGCGCTGAAGCGGATCAAGGCCGCGCAGGAGGCGGCTGCACTCGGCACCGGGCTGGCCGGCGGCGGCTACGTCTTCCCGGTCGCCGGCGAGGCGTCGTTCTCCGACAGCTTCGGCGTGCCGCGCCCGACCACGTGGCACCATGGAATCGACATCTTCGCGCCGCTCGGGACGCCTCTCGTGGCGGTGGCGGACGGCACCCTCTTCAACGTCGGCTGGAACGACGTCGGCGGGAACCGGCTCTGGCTCCGCGACGGGGCCGGCAACGAGTTCTACTACGCGCATCTCGCCGGCTTCAGCCCGATCGCCCGGGACGGCGCGGTCGTCCGCGCGGGCGACGTCGTCGGCTTCGTCGGCGACACCGGCGACGCGCAGGGGACCTCGCCGCACCTCCACTTCGAGCTCCATCCGCCGGACCTCCGAGACCAGGGGTACGACGGGGTCGTCAACCCGTACCCGTACCTCGTCGCCTGGCGCGCCGGCGTCGCGGCCGGTGGGCAGCAGTCGTTCGACGGCTGGGTGTTCCCGGTCGGCGGCGGGCCGGCGAACGTCTCGACGGCGCGCACGCACCACGACTATCCGGCCGCCGACATCGCGGCGCCCATGGGCTCGCCGGTCTACGCCCTGCACGACGCGGTGGTCACGGACACGTTCCGCACCGACTCGGGCAGGTGCGGCATCGGGCTCACCCTCCGCGTGACGACCGGCGAGGAGTTCGTCTACTGCCATCTCTCGTGGCTGGATCCCGGGCTGGCCGCGGGCCGGACGCTCGTCGCGGGCGAGGAGGTCGGTCGCGTCGGCTCGACGGGGAACTCGACCGGCCCGCACCTCCACCTCGGCTTCAGGCCCTCGACCAGCTACCCGCAGGCCGAGGCGTGGTTCCAGGCCTTCGCCGGCATCGCGTTCCGCTGGCAGGACGGCGCGACGCTCGATCGCTCCGAGGCGCTCGCCATGAACGGCCTGAAGCAGGTCGCCGGTGCCCCCGGCCAGCGGGTCTTCAAGGTGATCAGGAAGCGCGTGATCACCTTCACGACGACGGGCTAGCGCTTGCGCCCCGAGCCGCGCTCGTCACCGGCGCCCGCGCGTGGGGTCAGATCTTGCATCAACGCAAAGGACATGTCCGATGCGCGATTGCAAGATCTGACCCCAGGGCGTGGCTGCCGGGGACAGGCCCTACGGATCTCATACCGCGAAGGGGCTTGACCTTTCGCGGCGGGCTGCCGATTGGGACTGCATGGCGGCCCGTCTGGCTACGCTCGCCCCGCGCCTGATCGCGCTCATCGTGATCTGGCTGCTCGCCGCGGCGAGCTGGACGCTCGCCGCCGACGGCACGCAGGAGCCGCCGCCGGCGACGACCGCGCCGGCCGCGGGCGAGCCGGCCGAGCCGGAGGTCCTCGTCGTCCCGGACGTCCGCAAGCAGACCTACGTCTTCGCCAAAGGCATCCTCCAGGACGCCGGCTTCGCCTGGCGGGTCAAGGGCAAGGTGAAGGGCTTCGCGGCGAACAGCGTCGCCACCCAGACTCCGGCTCCGGGCACGAAGGTGGTGGACAACGGGGCGCCGACCGTCGTCGTGACGCTCAAGCGGAGCACCGAGTACCAGGAGCGGGGCGTGCCCGAGAACGAGGCGCCGTACGCCGGGACGCCGGTCGTCCTCCTGAGCAACTGGAAGGCGCAGAATCCCGCCACCACGACGGCCCCCGCGCCCGCCCCGGCGCCGGCCGCGCCCGCCCCGACGACCACCACCGCACCGCCGCCTGCACCGACCACGACCACCGCCGCTCCCCCGGCGCCCGCGCCCGCCCCGGCTCCCGCGCCGCAGCAGGCCGGCTACCGCACGCCCGACTTCGTCGTCCCAGGCGCTCCGGGCGAGCCGGCCGACGAGATGCCGCTGCCGAGGCGCGCGAAGCTCCTCCAGCAGCGGGTCGCAGCCCTGACGCGCCGGCCGGGCAAGGCGTTCGTGCAGCACTGGCTCTACCAGCACGCCTGGATCGTCACCGGCGCCGGCTTCGGCTGGCAGGACGGCGACGTCGCGCTCGGGACACTCATTCAGGTCGACCGCAGCCTGTACGTCCGCTACGGCTTCGGCCAGAAGAGCGAGCGGGTGGCGCGCCGCATGCTCGCCTGGGTCGAGAGCCAGAAGGGCTGACCGTGCAGCGGGTGTGGCGCGCGCTCCGCGGCCGGGGCGGCTACACGATGGTCGAGCTCCTCGCGGTGCTGACGATCTTCCTGATCGTCGTCACCTCCCTGACGACGCTCTTCGTCACCGGCGCCAAGGCCGAGCTCGACGCCAACCGACGCTTCCAGGCGCAGCTCTCGGCGCGGGTCGCCTTCGACCAGATGCGCCGCGAGATCCACTGCGGAAGCGCGCTGACCTTCACGAGCGCCTCCTCCGTCTCGATCACCCTCCCGCCCGGCTGCCCGTCGGCCGCCGGCGTGCAGACCACGGTCGTCTACGACACCGCGTCGGCGGGGACGAACCGCTACACGCTTCGGCGCAAGCTGGGTGCCGCGGCCGCCGTCCCCATCGCGGACTACCTGACGTCGGGGAACGTCTTCGCCTACACGGCGCCGTCGACCGACGCGCTCGGCCGCCTCTCCGTGGACATGCCCGTGAACGTCTACCCGAACGAGGCATGGAAGACCTGGCGCCTCGTTGCCGACATTGTCCTCAGGAACACCACGCGCGAGTAGTTTCCATGCGGCTTCTCCGACGTCATCTCAGGGCCCAGGAGGGCATTACGCTGATCATGGCGATCGGCATCCTCGGCGTGCTCTCGCTCACCGGGGCGACCCTCATCTACTACTCGAGCTCGAACGCGCGGAACGCGAGCGCGTCCAAGGGCCGCGAAACCGCCTACACCCTGGCGGAGGCCGGGGTCGCGCAGGCGCTCTCGGTCCTCAACAGCTCGCTGAACCCGCTCACGGGCTCGCTGCTCGGCTCGACGACGCTCCAGCTCGAGGGCGGTAGCGTCACCTACTCGGGCTCGCTCTCCGGCGAGACCTGGACGATCACGTCGACGGGGACGGTCGTGAACCCGACCGGCGCCTCCGACATCACGCGCACGCTCACGCGCCAGGCGCAGGTCTACGGCCTGAACAGCGGCGCGAGCGTCGCCGCGTGGAGCCGCTGGTACGCGGACTCCACGACGAGCTGCCTCACCATCGAGGACGTGGAGATCACGATGCCCATCGCCACGCGCGGCGACCTCTGCCTCAAGGGGAGCGCCTCGATCACCGGCGAGAACACGACCCTCGAGGTCGGCGACGACGTGACGATGACGGCGTCGACCACGTCGTCGCTTCGGAATCCGAGCGCCGCCACCGGCTGGTCGAGCTCGTCCAACGTCTACACGAGCAACAACTCCGACGCGACGACGACGCTCTCCGGGGGCGCGCAGAGCGCGAACCTCGACGTCACCGGCTTCGGCTTCGACCTCCCCGCAGGCTCGACGATCGTCGGCATCTACGCGACGATCGAGCGCGCGGCGAGCAACTCGAACTCGATCGAGGACTACGACGTCTACCTGCTCAAGAACGGCTCGCCCTCGGGGAGCGACAAGGCGAGCACGACCGACTGGGGCACCTTCGACTCGGACCGCAACTACGGCGGCTCGACCGACCTCTGGGGGACGTCCTGGACCGAGGCGCAGGTCGAGGCGTCCAACTTCGGGCTCCGGCTCAAGGTTCGCAACCTGACCTGCTGCTCTCGCACCGCCTCCGTCGACCACGTCGAGATCCGCGTCTACTACCAGCCGCCGCCGTCGACCACGATCGGCACCTCGGGCACGCCGCTGGCCTCGGTGCAGGTCGCCGGCACCTGCCAGTACTTCAACCAGTCCGCGAACGCGCCCTGCACCTCGGCCGACAAGGTCTGGGCCAACACGATCGGCCAGGCACCGCAGAACCTGACCAAGCCGGCCGTCGACCTCGCCTACTGGTACGAGAACGCGAAGCCCGGCCCGAAGCACAACTGCACGACCGGTAGCTTCCCGGGCGGCTTCGACACCGACAGCTGGCTCAACAACAGCGTGCCCGGCTCCGCCGAGGTGACCCCGAACAGCTCCAGCTACACGTGCCAGGTGCACGACTCGCTCGGGAACCTCGTCGGCGAGCTCTCCTGGAACCACGTCACGCACGTGCTGAAGATCAAGGGGACGATCTACATCGACGGCGACTTCCGCTTCGACGACGACGGCGCCATCTCGCACTACCAGGGCCGCGGGATCATCTACGCGACCGACGACCTCGAGTTCGACGAGCTCGTCTGCGCCGGCGGCTCCGGGACCTCGTCCTGCGTCGACACGGGCATGGACAACTGGGACCCGACCCAGAACATGATGATCGTGCTCGCCGGCGGCGACTCGGAGTACGACCAGGGAGGCACGCAGGCCCAGGCCGTCCCCTCCGGGTTCCAGGGACTCATCTACGCGAACGGCGACTGCACCGTCCACGAGAACTTCCACACGAGCGGCCCGATCGTCTGCAACCGCATCCTCCTGCCCTCGGCCTCGAACGGCTGGCCGACGTACTACGACTGGCCGCCGCTCGGCTCGCTCGTCGAGGGCCAGATGTACTCCGACCCCGAGACGGCCGGCGACTTCGTCGTCGTCCCCGGCATGCAGTCCGGCTAGGGCCTGGGCGATGCGCAGCCGTCGCGGCCTCGCGCTCCTGAGTCTCGGCCTCGTCCTCGTGGCGCTGCTCGCGACGCCGTCGGGCGCGCACGTCTCGACGATGCAGCACCTCTGGACGAAGCACATGAAGCCCTTCGCCGTGAAGCTCTTCTACACGAAGAAGCAGTCCGACAGCCGCTACCACACCAAGGCGGCCGCCGACGCCCGCTACTACACGAAGGCCGGGTCCGACGCGCGCTACTACACGACCGGTGCGGCCGACTCGCGCTTCGCGCTCAAGGGCGAGACCTTCGACAGCGGCCTCCAGGCGTACTGCTCCCGCGCGGCCGCGAGCCCGAGCTCGTACCCGGGCGAGGCGTGTGGCGCCCCGCTCGTCCTCACGCTGGACACGACCGGGGTCGTCGGCGACCACACGTCGGTGGCGGTCGGCACGGACGGGCTCCCGGTGATCAGCTACCGGGACGCGACGAGCGGCGACCTGAGCGCCGACCTGAAGATCCTCCACTGCGGGAACGAGGCGTGCACGGCCGGCAACACGGCGACCACCGCCGACAGCCCCGGAGGCGTCGGAACCGACACGTCGCTGGCGATCGGCGCGGACGGCCTGCCGGTCGTGAGCTACAAGGACACGGGGAACCTCGACCTGAAGATCCTCCACTGCGGGAACGTCACGTGCACGGCCGGGAACCAGGCCACCTCCGTCGACACCGGCCCGGCCAACGTCGGCTCGGACACCTCCCTGGCGATCGGGACCGACGGCCTGCCGATCGTGAGCTACGTCGACGTCACGAACGGCGACCTCAAGATCCTCCACTGCGGCGACGCAGCCTGCACGTCGGGGAACGAGATCAACGTGGGCGACTCCGGCCCGGTCGGTGCCGACACGGACACGTCGATCGCGATCGGCTCCGACGGCCTTCCGGTCGTCAGCTACTACGACTCCGACGACGGCGACCTCATGATCCTCCACTGCGCAAACGCGACGTGCGGCGCGGGCACCGCCACCGCGGTCGACACCGACTGGTGGGTCGGCGAGTTCAGCTCCCTCGCGGTCGGGACGGACGGCTTCCCGGTGGTGAGCTACCGCGACGGGACGAACGGCGACCTCAAGGTGCTCCACTGCGGCAACGAGGCCTGCACGGCCGGAAACGTCGTCACGCCGGTGGACACGTCCGCGGACCCGCTCGGCTACGACACGTCGATCGCGATCGGGGCGGAGGGCTTCCCGGTGATCAGCTACTTCGACGGCGCGGCGAACGACCTCAAGGTCCTGCGCTGCGGGGACGCCGCCTGCACGTCCGGGAACGAGACCCTCACGCTCGACTCGCCCGGAACCGTCGGCCGGCACACCTCGATCGCGCTCGGCGCGGACGGCCTGCCCGTCGTGAGCTACCACGACGTGTCGAACGGCGACCTCAAGCTCGCGCGGCTGCCGGTCTCGTAAAGCTCGCCCGGCCGGGCGCCGATACGGAGTGGTGAGATGAACGTCGCCCTCGCCGTCGTCGCCCTGCCCCCGGCGCTCGCCGTCGGCAGCTTCCTGAACGTCGTCGCGGCGCGGCTGCCCGAGGGGCGCTCGCTCGTCCACCCGCCGTCGGCCTGCGCCGCCTGCGGCACCCAGATCGCGTGGCGGGACAACGTGCCCGTCGTCTCCTACCTCCTCCTCCGCGGCAGGTGCCGGAGCTGCGGCGAGCGCATCGGCCTCCGCTACCTGGCGGTGGAGCTCCTCACCGGGCTCCTGATCGCCGCATGCTTCCTCTCCTTCGGGCTCACCGCCGACGCCTTCGTGGCCTCGTTCTTCTGCGCCGTCCTCGTCGTCCTCTCGGCGATCGACGTCGAGCGGCGGATCCTTCCGGACAGGATCGTCCTGCCCTCTGCGGCCGCGATCCTCCTCGCCCAGCTCGTCCTCCACCCCGAACAGTGGCTCGAGTGGGTGCTCGCGCCGCTCGGGGCCGCGGCGTTCCTCTTCGCGGCCCTCCTCGCCTACCCGAAGGGGATGGGCATGGGGGACGTGAAGCTCTGCCTCCTCCTGGGCGCGATGCTCGGGAAGCTCGTCCTCGTCGCTCTCATGATCGGGATGGTGTCCGCGCTCGTGCCGGCCGTCGTCCTCCTCGCGCAGCACGGGACGGCCGCGCGGAAGATGGCCATCCCCTTCGGCCCGTTCCTCGCCTTCGGCGGGATCGTCGCGCTCTTCGTCGGGGACGGCCTGCTCGACGCGTACCTCTCCGGCTCCGGCCTGTAGCCCGCTCCAGATCCCTCCTCTCAGGGATGGACGGCGCGCGGCCGATACCTCGTTGGGATGGAGTTCGACGAGCTTCAGCCGCTGCGCCGGACCGGCGCAAACGAGGGTGAGGAGGCGTCCCCGCCGGTCGAGCCGGAGTACCCGCCCGGCGCGGGCATCTCGGCGAACCCGATCGCCCAGCTCGTCGCCGACCTGATCGAGACGACAGGCCTCCTCCCGCTCGACCGGCTCTCCGGAGCGAGGTCGCGGGCGGGCACCGGGTCGCTCGCCCAGGCGATCATGGACGAGCGTCTCAGCTCGAGCTCGGAGCTCCTCCTGCCGGGGCCCCGCGTCGAGACGCCGGCCTCGAGCGCCGACAACGAGGCCCGCGAGCTGGCGGAGCGCCACCACCTTCCCTACGTCGACCTCTCGACCGGCGTCCAGAAGCTCGCGGCGGAGTCGATCCCCGCCCACGTCCTCAAGCGCGCGCAGGCGATCCCGTACCAGATCGCCGGCGACCGCCTTCGCATCGCCGTCGCCGACCCCACCAACGTCCAGGCGATCGACGAGCTCCGGCTCGCCACCCGCTACGCGATCGAGATCGGCGTCGCCCCCAAGGAGGAGATCGACCTCGAGCTGAAGCGTCTCGAGCGTGCCTCGGAGGCCTGGGAGCGCGCGGCGCTCGTCGAGGAGGAGTTCGACCTCGGCGAGGACGAGGAGGAGGGCGACGACCTCGAGGCCGACGACGGCGTCTCGGACGCCCCGCTCGTCCGCCTGGTCAACTCGATCATCCTGCAGGCGGCGGAGGACGGGGCGAGCGACATCCACTTCGACCCACAGGACGACGCGCTGGTCGTCCGCTCCCGGGTCGACGGGGTGCTCCACGAGCTCCAGCGGATCCCGAAACGGCTCGCGCCCGGGGTGACGACCCGCCTGAAGGTCCTCGCGAAGCTCGACATCGCCGAGCGGCGGAAGCCGCAGGACGGACGCATCTCGCTGAACGCGAAGGCCGCGGGCCGCCTGCTCGACATCCGCGTCGCGGTGCTGCCGACGGTCGAGGGCGAGGGCGTGGTCATGCGCCTCCTCGACAAGTCGAAGCGCCCGCCGACGCTCGCCGAGCTCGGCCTCTCGGACGACATGCGCGCGATCTTCGAGGAGATCGTCGTCAAGCCGACGGGCGCGCTTCTCGTCACGGGGCCCACCGGCTCCGGTAAGTCGACGACCCTCTACGCGTCCCTGAACGAGATCAACCGGCCGGAGATCAACATCATCACGGTCGAGGACCCGGTCGAGTACCGCCTGGCCGGGCTCAACCAGGTGCAGGTGAACATCCGGGCGGGGATGACGTTCTCGGCCGCCCTGCGCTCGATCCTCCGCTCCGACCCCGACGTTGTGATGGTCGGCGAGATCCGCGACGCCGAGACGGCGAAGATGGCGATCGAGGCAGCCCTCACCGGTCACTTCGTCCTCTCCACGCTCCACACGAACGACGCGCCGAGCGCGCTCACGCGCCTGAACGAGATGGGCGTAGAGCCGTTCCTGACCGGCTCGGCGGTGACGGCGGTCCTCGCCCAGCGCCTCGCGCGGAAGCTCTGCACGCACTGCTGCGAGATGTACATGGCCACGCGCGAGGAGATGCTCGAGGCCCGCTTCAGCCCCGAGCAGGCCGCCTCCGCCGACGGCGTCGGCCTCTACCGCAAGCGCGGCTGCCCCCGCTGCAACCAGACCGGCTACAAGGGCCGGATCGGGATCTACCAGCTGATGGTCATGAACGAGGAGGTGAGCCGCCTCGCCGCCCAGCACGCGAGCCGCGAGGAGCTCGAACGCGCCGCCCTCGAGGCGGGCATGAAGACCCTCTGGGACGACGGCCTCTCCAAGGTCGTCTCCGGCCTCACCTCGCTCGAAGAGCTGGCCCGCGTGCTCGTCTAGGCCCCACGACCTCTGGGGTCAGATCTTGCAACGCAGCAGGGACATGTCCACTGCGCGAATGCAAGATCTGACCCCAGGGTCGCGAACGCAAGATCTGACCCCAGGGTCGAGGCTGACCGCGCTCGAGGCGCCGGCCCGCGAGCTCGTCTAGGACGCGTCGTCGGGGACGAGGCGGGTGCCGCCGATCTCGGCGGCGATCTGCGTGTAGATCCTCGTCAGGTCGCCCGGGTTCGGGCGGTTGAAGAACGTGTCCCCGTTCGTCGCCATCTGCCTGAGCGCGTCGTAGGCGGTGATGGCGGGAGACTCCGTGGCGCCCGTGTACGACCTGCAGACGTTCGCCGTGCCACCGTTCGCGTCGAGGTCGTAGCCGATCGTGTAGATCAGCGTGCCCTGGCCCTTGATCACGCCGGCGGAGTTGACGCCCTGCTGGCACGGCTGGCGGCGGTACGGCGACGTGCTCGAGTAGTAGTTCGGCCCGGTGTTGGCGGCGCCGTCGGAGAAGAAGACGATCACGTCCTGGACGCCCGGGCGCCCTCGGGTGCTGACGAGCTCGGCCTGGGCGTGCTCGATCGCGTTCGCGTACGCGGTCGAGCCGCCGCCCTGCTGGCACCGGATCCGTTGGACGAGCTGGGAGGACTCGTTCAGGTCGTTGCCGATCTTGAAGTTGTTCGAGAGCTGCACGATCGTGTACGCGGACGAGGTCGAGTTGTAGTTGCTGGACGAGGGTGTGGAGCAACTCGACGACCCGCTGGCTCGCGGCGGGAAGACGGCGAAGCCGATCTTGTGGATCGTCGGGTCCATGTACTGGACGAACTCGAGCAGCCCGTTCTTGGCGTTGCTCAGGTCCGTACACGACGGGTCGCTCGAGCCGTCCGAGAACTGGCACATCGAGCCCGTGCGGTCCAGGACGAGCATGATGTCGAGCGGCTTCGACGAGCACGGTGAGCACGCAGTCGCCTTCGCCTTGATCGTGAACTGGTCGATGCCGAGTACCTTGGCGAAGATCGTCGGGACGACGGTCGTCTGCTCTACCTGCACCGCGTTCACCGGGCTGCAGGGGGCAAGCGAGAGGCACTTCGTCGTCACGACCGTCGAGACCGAGGGAAGCTTGTCGTTGTCGTTCTTGGCGCCGTCCCGGCCGCTGTAGTTCAGGGCGTAGTCCTGCGCGGCGATCGGGTCGGGAAGCTCGAGCGCCCCTGCCGTCGCCGCGGCGTCCGCGGAGGCCTGGAGGTGGCGCTTGGCGAGGTAGGCGCGCCCCACGTCGATGACGAGCGCCGCGGAGCCGAGAAGGACCACGAGGGTGACCGCCAGGAAGACGAAGACCTGTCCGCTCTCGTTGTCGTGCCGCAGGAGCGTCTTCATCGACGGCATCTGCGCTCCTGTTCCCGTTGTGGAAACGTTGTGGTGGAACTGCCTACCAGTCGCACTCTGGGAGCGCGAGGGACTTTGGGAAGCCCCCGATGAGGGGATTCGCTCCTCGCGCGCCCTACGTCACGTCGCAGCCGAGGTACTCCAGGATGGTGATCGTCTCGCGAATGAACGTGTCCGCCTCGTCGCGCGCGGCGAAGCGGTAGGGGCCGGGCCGCAGGGGCTCGACGCGCAGGCCGCCGACGGGGTAGACCTCGCATTCGACCAGAAACGCGCTCTGCTCCTCGACGTAGCGGAGCCGGACGATCTCGCGGCCGTCCTTGCGAGCCGAGCGGAGCGCGAGCTCCTGTGGCTCGACGGCCGCGTCGCTCACTTCTTGGCGTTCGTGGCCGCCTGGGCCACGGTCTTGCGGTCGACGATCTGGTCGAAGCGCGAGACGGCCTCGCCGCTTCGCACGACGACGAGCACCGTGGGCGCCTCGACGACCTCGTACTCGGCCGCGAGCGCCGCGACCTGGCCCTCCTTCGTCACGTCGACGGCGAGGAAGCCGACGTCCGCCGCGCTCGCGCCCGCACGGGCCTCGCGCACGGCCGCGGCGTCCACGTCGGAGCCGGGCGTGTGGAACACGACGACGACGACCTTGCTCTGCTTCAGCTTCTTGTCGAGCGCGGTCTGCTCCTCTGCCGGCTCCGCCGGCGGCGCGGCCTCGGTGGTCGTGGGCGGAGGCGGGGGCGGGGCCGGAGCGGTGGTTGTCGCGACCGGAGCGGTGTCGGTGGCGCCGGTGTCGGTCGCGCCCGTGTCGGTGGCGCCCGTGTCGGTAGCGGCCGAGCTCGTCGCGCGCGGCACCGGGATGGATTCGGGCACGGCCGGGCCGCCCATGGCGAACGCGCCGAAGCCGGCGCCGAGGAGGCCCAGGACGGCGACCGGGACGAGCACGCGGAGTCTCAGCTGTTGCCGCATTCCACGTTCCCTATCGGCACCCGCGATGCCCGCCTTAAGAAGAAAGGGCGCGGTCTCCCGCGCCCTTTCTCGATCGGTTTCCGGAGCCGGTCTAGCAGGCGCCGGAGGTGATGTCCGCCGCGGGGCCGGCCTTCTTGTACGTGGCCTGGCCGACGATGCTCTGGATGCAGTACGACGCGGGGGTCGCGCGGACGACGTTCACGTTCTTGATGCCGGCGTCGTAGGACGCCTTCAGGACCGCGGACGTGAGACCGGAGTAGCCGGTCGCCGTGTGGTCGGCGTAGAACGCCTCCACGCCGGGGATGCTGGCGCGGACGTTCGCCTGGGCCGCCGACCGCTCCGCGCGGGCGCGGAAGCTGAGGTACGACGGGATCGCGATCGCGAGCAGGATGCCGATGATGATGATCACGACAAGGAGCTCGATGAGCGTGAAGCCGCCCTCCGAGTCCGTGCGCGAAATCCGGTTCCTGAGCCTCTGAATCATGAGCGGAACTCCTTCCTTGGAACAAGCAATGGCGTGCAGTGGCTCAGGGGGAGGTATCGACCGTCCCGGGCCGCCGGGCGTCCCCTCTTTCGAGGGATTTCCCGCACCCCTTTAGCCACGCGGTTTCGCTGCCGATAGCACCCGTCGGGAGGACCCATGGAACCGACGTCGCAGCCGACCGAACCTGCCCTGCAGCAGCCGCCCGCCCTCGCGGCGGAGCCGTCGTCTGCTCCCGCGCCCGCGCGCGAGCGGCGGACGGCGTCGTCGGTCGACGACCTGCTCGAGCAGGTCGTGATCCAGGGCGCGTCCGACCTCCACGTGACGGTCGGGTCCGAGCCCGTCGTGCGGGTCAACGGCCGCCTCGAGCGGCTTGAGGAGTTCGCGCGCCTCTCGCCCGAGGACACGCAGCGGATGCTCTACCGCATCCTTTCCACCGAGCAGCAGAAGCACTTCGAGACGAAGCGCCAGATCGACATCTCCTACTCGATCCCCGGCCTTGCGCGCTTCCGCGTGAACGTCTACTTCCAGCGCGAGAGCCTCGGGGCGGCGTTCCGCCTCATCCCCGCCGAGCTGAAGACGCTGGAGCAGCTGGGCCTCCCGCCGGTGCTCAAGGACTTCACGACGAAGCCGCGCGGCCTCGTCCTCGTCACGGGGCCGACCGGCTCGGGCAAGTCGACCACGCTCGCTGCCGTGATCGACGAGATCAACCGCACGCGCGACGACCACATCATGACCATCGAGGACCCGATCGAGTTCCTCCACCGGCACAAGCGCTGCATCGTCAACCAGCGCGAGATCGGCCCCGACGCCGTGAGCTTCGCCGAGGCCCTCCGCGGTGCGCTCCGCCAGGACCCCGACGTGATCCTCCTCGGCGAGATGCGCGACCTCGAGACGATCGGGACCGCCCTGACCGCGGCCGAGACCGGCCACCTCGTCTTCGCCACCCTGCACACGCAGGACGCGCCCTCGACCGTCGACCGTCTGATCGACGTCTTCCCGGCGGCCCAGCAGGAGCAGATCCGCGTCCAGATCGCGGCGACGCTCCAGGGCATCGTCACGCAGACGCTCCTGCCGACCGCCGACGGCCAGGGCCGCGTCGCCGCGCTCGAGATCCTCCTCCCCGACGACGCCGTCCGAAACCTCATCCGCCAGGCGAAGGTCGAGCAGATCTACTCGGTGATGCAGACGAACACGGGCCGCGGCATGCAGACGCTCGAGCAGGCGATGCTCGAGCTCGCCCGCTACGGGAAGATCACGACCGAGATCGCGCTCCAGCGGTCGAGCCGGCCCGACCAGCTTAAGAGCCTCTTCCAGCGGAACGGCCTGATGGCCGCGGACACGCCGGGCGGCGCCGGCGGCCTGCGGGTGGCGGGAGGCTAGGGGCATGGCGAAGAAGGTTGTCGGCCTCAAGCTCGGCGCCTCGCGGCTCACCGCCGCGTGCGTCTCGGTCAACGGCTCCGCCGAGGTCGTGCAGCTGGCCGGCGCGCCGCTGCCGCCGGGCGTCATCGCCGGCGGCGAGCTGCGGGAGGTCGAGGCGCTCGCCGAGGCTCTGAAGGAGTTCTTCGCGAAGCAGAAGCTGCCGAAGCGCAACGTCCGCATCGGGCTCGCCAACAACCGCATCGGCGTGCGCACGATCGAGGTCTCGGGGATCGACGACGCGAAGCAGCTCGCCAACGCCGTCCGCTTCCGCGCGCAGGAGGCGCTGCCGATCCCGATCGACGAGGCGGTGCTCGACTTCCAGATTCTCGGCGAGTCGACCGCGGCGGACGGATCGCCCGCCAAGCGCGTGCTCCTCGTCGTCGCCTACCGCGACCTGATCGCCGCCTACGTCGAGGCCTGCCGGCTCGCCGGCATCCGCTTGCTCGGGGTCGACCTCGAGGCCTTCGCGCTCCTTCGGGCGCTCACCCCCACCTTCGCCACGGAGCCGGGGGGCGGCCCCGAGCGCAGCGCGCTCGTCGCCGTCTCCGTCGGCTCGGAGCGCAGCGTTCTCGGCGTCTCCGACGGGTTCAGCTGCGAGTACACCCGCGTGCTCGACTGGGGCGGAAACCATCTGACGGACGCGCTCGCCCGCGGGCTCGAGCTCGAGCCCGGCGAGGCCGAGCGGATCAAGATCGAGCTCGGCCTCCAGGGCGACCGGGTGCCCGAGGGCGTCGGGCCCGAGCAGGCCGTGCGCGCCCGCGAGGCGTTGCGGGCGGGTCTCCAGGCGTTCAGCCGGGAGCTCGTCTCCTCGCTCCAGTTCTACCAGGGCCAGCCCGACTCCCTCGGCATCCGCGAGCTCGTCATCGCGGGGGGCACCGCCCAGCTCGCCGGCCTGGCCGCCGAGCTCCAGCAGCTCGTGGGCGTGCCGGTCCGCGTCGGCGACCCGTTCGCGGGGATCTCCGTCGGGAAGAAGCTCAAGGGCGCCGAGCCGAGCCCCGCCTTCGCCGTGCCCATCGGGTTGGGGATGGCGAGCTAATGGACCTGAATAAGGAGATCAAGCTCTCCGACCTCTTCCGCCGCACCAAGGGGCCGGCCGAGGAGGACGCGTCCAACGCGGAGAAGCCGGAGAAGGAGAAGAAGGAGCGCAAGAGCTTCTCGTTCTCGCGCACGCGCGAGCCCAAGGAGCCCAAGCAGCCCAAGGCTCCCAAGGAGGGCGCGAAGGCCGCGCCCAAGAAGGCCCCGGCGCCTCCGGCCGTGCCGCTCATGCGGGCGTTCGACCTCATGCCCAAGGAGAGCGAGCGCGAGAAGACGTCCGCGTCGCCGGCCTTCCTCAAGGTCGTCGTGGCGCTCGTGGCCGTTCTCGTCCTCGCCGGGATCGCCGGCGCCTACATGATGATGGGCGCGCGCGCGAAGGACCGGCAGGCGAGGGTGGACGACCTGCGGGCGCAGCTCGCCGAGATCGAGGCGGAGGCCGCCGAGGGCCAGGGGCCGAACACGGCCGCCCTGACCGCCGAGGGCCAGGCGCGCACCGCCGCGCTTTCCCAGGCGCTCGCCGCCCGGGTGGCCTGGGACCGCATCCTCCGCGAGTTCTCGCTCGTCCTCCCCGAGGACGTCTGGCTGACCACGCTCTCGTCGAGCTCGCCGGCCGCGGGCGCGGTGCCGGACCCGGCGGCCGCCGCGGCCGGAGGCGAGGCGACGTTCACGATCGTCGGCTTCGCGACGAGCCAGGAGGCCGTCGCCACCCTGCTCTCCCGCCTCGAGGTCGTCCCCGAGTTCGCCTCCGTGCAGCTCCAGTCGAGCGCGCGCGGCGGCGGCGAGGCCGAGGGTGGGGCGAGCGCCGACCCGCAGGACTTCAGCTTCTCGATCGTCGCCACGATCGCGCCGAACGGGGTGCCGGCCCAGTGAAGAAGCAGGTCCCCGTCGCCGTGATCGTCCTCCCGGCGCTCCTCGTGCTCGCCGCGGTCGCCTACTTCCTGCTGATCAAGCCGAAGCAGGCCGAGGCCGGGCGGCTCGCCGACGAGATCGCCACGCTCGAGACCCAGGTCGAGGTCGCGCTCGCCGCGCAGCGCCTGCCGCAGACGGACGAGTCCGCCATCCAGGTCGCCGAGGTCTTCCAGGTCACCAAGGCGATGCCGGACGACGACGACATGCCAGGGATCATCCTCGAGCTCAACTCCGTCGCGTCCGCCGCGGGCATCGAGTTCCTCTCGATCGCGCCGCAGGCGGCGGCCGTGCAGCCGAGCTTCACCGCGCTCCCGATCAACCTCTCCTTCGAGGGCAACTACTACGACCTCACCGACTTCCTCTTCCGCCTGCGGAACCTCGTCAGCGTCCGCGACGGCGAGCTGCAGGCCGACGGGCGGCTCTACGCCCTCGAGACCCTGAGCATGTCGGAAGGCCCCGCCGGGTTCCCCGAGATCGCCGCCTCGCTGACGGTGACGGCCTACTACTACTCGACGGCGCCGCCCCCGGCTGCCCCGGCAGCTCCGGCCGCCCCGACCGCCACCGGCGCCACGGACACCGGCGCCACCACCACGACCGCACCCGAGGGCGACCCCTCGCTCCAGACCCCCTAGCCATGGCGTCCGCGAAGAAGACAGCCGAGGCCGCCCTCAAGGCCAAGGAGGCGAAGCAGAAGAAGGTCCTGCTCGTCCTCGCGCCGGTCTTCCTGGGGCTGGCCGTCTGGCAGGGCCCGAAGATGTACGGACAGCTCTTCGGCGGCTCGACCCCGCCGGAGGCGGTTCCCGCGACGACGCCCGCGCCGGCGGCGACCACCCCGGTTCCCCCGGGGACGACTCCGCCGCCGCCCGCCGGCGTGCTCGCCGACACCGACCTTCCGCCGGAGGCGAACCCGGAGAAGATCATCTCCTTCAGCCTGTTCGTCGGGCGCGACCCGTTCGTCTCGCCGCACCCGCCGACCGACCCGGCGCCGACGACGCCGGCTCCGACAGCGCCGACGCCGGGCAGCGGCCCCGGGGGCAGCGAGGACGAGGAGCTGACGGCCGTGATCGAGACGAACGGCGTCTCGGAGACCGTGTCGATCGGGGAGGAGTTCCCGGCCTCCGACCCCACGTTCACGCTCGTCGCGCTGACGCTCGAGGGCGCCACCATCGGCGTCGTCCAGGGCATGTTCGAGACCGGCGAGGCGACGATCGAGATCGAGGTCGGCGAGGAGATCACCCTCGTCGCCGCGCCGGAGACGACGCAGTACGTCGTCAAGCTCGTCGACGTCCTCAACTAGCGGCGAGCCCAGGCGCCGGCGGCCGCGCCCCCTCAGGCCGTGCCCCGGGGTCTGACCCCTAGGCATGGCCGCGGCGGACACCCCGTATGTCACAGAAGTGTGACGTCGTCGTCGACGCCGCCGCGGCCGGTGGCCGGCGAGGACGTGTCCGTCCTGCCGGGAGGGGTGTTGAGGTGCCCCCCGGGGCTGCCGATACGAGACTGCGGTGTCTCTCGAGCGGCGGCTTCGGATTGCACGCGCCCCCGCGCAGGGCGGCTTCGGCATGGTCGAGCTCCTGGCCGCGATGAGCGTCATGGTCGTCGGCCTGCTCGCCGTCTTCACGATGTTCCAGTCGGGCATCATCGCCATCCGGAACGCCGGGCACGGAACGACGGCAGCGGTCATCGCCGACTCGCAGATGGAGAAGCTGCGCGCGGCGACGTACGAGACGATCGGTCTGGCCAACGCGGCCGTCGACACCGCCGACTCCGTCTACGAGGGAGACATCGCCTACACGGTGGGCGGCTCCGCAACCTCGAGCCTGGCTGCCCCGATGAGCGTGAGTGACACGACCATGCAGGTGACGAGCGGCGCCGCATTCCCCTCGACGAACGGCTTCCGCGTGAAGGTCGACTACGAGATCGTGAGGGTCACCGCCGGCGCCGGCGGCAGCACCTGGACCGTGACCCGCGGCGTGGACGGGACGGGGCCCGCCACGCACGACGCCGGCGTGCCGACGCCGATCGTCCAGCGCGTGGACGTGAACGCCTGCGGGACCGCGCCGTGCACGACGCTCGTGCCCACGACCACCGTGACCGGGGCGGACGGGCGCCAGTACCGCATGGACCTCTACGCCACCTGGACCGAGGTGCGGAACTCGAGCGGCGCCACCGGCCGCTCGGTGAAGCTGATCACGATCGTCGTCCGCGACCAGGCCGCGCCCTTCCGGGTGTGGGCCCGCGTCGCGTCGACGTTCGACCAGTCGACCGGCTGAGCTCCCTTGACGTGGCTAACGGTGTTAGCTAGAGTGGCTAACAGTGTTAGCCACTCTAGCTTCCAGGAGCCGCCATATGCATGCTCACGCCGTGTACGTGTCCCGCTCGCGCCGGCGCCTCGGCTACGCCGTGCTTGCCGCCGTCCTGGTCGCGCTCATCGTCCTCGTCTACGCCCGGGAGACCGTCGGCTGGTGGCCGGTCGTCGCGTTCGGGCTCGGTCCCGACCTCCCGCTCCTCCTCGGCGCCGGCCGCGGCCTCGAGCGCGGCCAGCTCCACCCTCGCGCCGTTCCGCTCTACAACGCCGTTCACCGCTTCTGGGGCCCGGTCGCGCTCGGCGCGGTCGCCCTCGCCGCGGGCCTCTCTCCCGCCTGGCTCGTCGGCGCGCTGGCCTGGGCGACCCACGTCGCCGTCGACCGCGCAGTCGGCTACGGGCTTCGCACCCGCGATGGCTTCCAGCGCAGCTGAGCTCTCCCCGCGCGCGCGGGAGATCGTGACCGCCGCCCGGGCCCTGCTCGACGAGGAGGGCCCGGGCGCGCTGACGATGCGCCGCCTCGCCGACCGGCTCGGGATCCGGGCTCCGTCGCTCTACAAGCACCTGTCCGGGAAGGAAGCGCTCGAGGCAGCGGTCATCTCCGACGGCTTCGCGGAGCTGGCGGAGGCCTTCGAGGGCGCGGTCGCCGGCGCCGCCGACCCACTCGGCGCCCTCGCCGCCGCGTACCGCCGCTTCGGGCTCGAGAAGCCGCACCTCTACCGCCTGATGACGGAGCGCCCCCTGCGGCGCGACCTGCTCGCGTCCGGCGTCGAGGAGCGTGCGGCGGCCCCGCTCCTCGCGGCGACCGGCCGTGACGAAGCGCTCGCACGTGCCGCCTGGGCGTTCGCTCACGGGATGACGGTGCTCGAGCTGAACGGCCGCTTCCCCGAGAGCGCCGACCTCGACGCCGCCTGGCGCCAAGGCCTCCGCGGCTTCCGCCGCCCGTAGCCCGCTCCGGCTCAAGCCGGAGGGCGGGGATGCCGATTTCGGAGCCGATGGCCTCCTACGCCTACACCGCCATCAACGCTGCCGGCGCGGAGCTCTCGGGCGAGATCAACGCTCCCGACCTCTCGGCTGCCCGCGAGCAGCTGCGCCTGCGCGGGCTCCTCGCCACCGAGCTCGCCGCGCAGGAGGCGGCCGCCAAGAGCCAGGCCTCCGCCGTCAAGAAGGTCAAGGCGAAGTCCCTGCAGATCTTCTCCCGCCAGTTCGCCACGATGATCGAGGCGGGCCTGAACGTGGTGACGGCACTCGTCATCCTCGAGGAGCAGACCGAGGACCGGAAGCTGGCCCTGGTCATCGCCGAGCTGCGTGCCGACGTCGAGGGCGGCCTGCTCCTCTCGGAGGCGATGTCCCGCCACCCGCGCGTCTTCTCGCGGCTCTACATCGCCATGGTCGAGGCCGGCGAGGCGGCGGGAATCCTGGACGTCGTGCTCGACCGGGTCGCCTACCAGATCGAGAAGGAGACGAAGATCAAGCGCCGGGTCCGCGGCGCCATGATGTACCCGCTGATGGTGATGGCGTTCGCGACCCTCGTCCTCATCGGCATGCTCCTCTTCCTCGTCCCCATCTTCGTCGGGATCTTCGAGCAGCTCGGCGGCGACCTGCCGATGCTGACGCAGATCGTCGTCACCGCCTCGGACTTCCTGCGCGCGAAGTGGTGGATCGTCTTCCCGTTCGCCGGGCTCGTCGTCTACGGCCTCCTGCGGGCGAAGAAGACCGACAAGGGCCGCCGGATCTGGGACTCCATGCGCGTCCGCGCCCCCATGGGGATCGGCAAGGTGATCGTCAAGATCGGCATGGCGCGCTTCTCGCGCACCCTCTCGACGCTCGTCGCCGCCGGCGTCGACATCATCCGCTCCCTCGAGATCACCGGCGCGACCGCCGGCAACAGCCTGATCGAGGACGCGACGAACCTCGTCAAGGAGCGCGTCACCCAGGGCGTGCCCATCGCGATCCCGCTCGCCGAGGCCGCCATCTTCCCGCCGATGGTCTCCCACATGGTCCGCGTCGGCGAGGAGACGGGAGAGCTGGAGAAGATGCTCTCGAAGATCGCCGACTTCTACGAGGACGAGGTCGACTCGGCGATCGCCAACCTGACGTCGATCATCGAGCCGCTGATGATGATCGCGGTCGGCTGCGTCGTCGGGGTGATCATCATCGCGATGTACCTCCCGATGTTCAAGCTGCTGACCCTGATCCAGTAGCGAGCCGGCGGGAGGCGGCGGCGCCGCGGGCGTCGTCAGATCGGTAGTCGAGACTTCCGCTGGGGCCGACTGGTCCGGCGAGAGGAGCTGAGACTGACCGACAGAGGCGGGAGCGCTTCGGGGATGACCGCGTTCGGGACGGTCCTCGAGGCGATCCGTGACAGCGTCGTCACGCTGCCCACGGACGAGGAGCGGGAGGCGGTCGAGGGGCTCATCCCCGAGGGGGACGAGTTCGGCCTCTTCCTGACGAAGTTCACGATGCTGACGATCCTCTCGGCGGGGATCGCGGCCTTCGGGCTGCTCGCGGACTCCGCGGCGGTGGTGATCGGGGCGATGCTCGTCGCACCGCTCATGACGCCGATCACGGCCGCGGCGGCCGCGACCGTGACGGCGCGGAACGCCCGGCTCGCGCGCAGCCTCGCCGTCATCGTGCTCGGCACCGCCGCCGCGATCGCGGTCGGGTACCTCACGGCCCTGCTCGCAGGGATCGAGGTCACCGATGTGACCGAGCTTCCCGCCGAGGTGTCCGCCCGCACGTTCCCCGGCCTTCTCGACCTCGGGATCGCGGTCACGGCCGGGGCCGCCGCGGGCTACATCCTGCCCCGCCGCTCGACCCTGGCCGCGCTGCCCGGGGTCGGCATCGCCGTGGCGCTCGTGCCTCCGCTCGCCACGGTCGGGATCACGCTGGAGATCGGCACCCACGAGCAGGCGGCGAACGCCTTCCTCCTGTACGTCACGAACCTGGCCGCGATCATCTTCTCCGCGTCCGTGCTCCTCATCCTCTCCGGCTTCCGGCCGGGGGGCTCCGGCGGCCACCGCCTCCTGGCGCGGCGGCTCACGGTCACGGCCGTGGCGGTTGTCGCCGTGGCCATCCCCCTGGCCTTCCACACACGGGTCACGATCGAGGACACGTCGCTGCGGAGCTCGGTTGCGAGCGCCGTGGTCGAGTGGGACGACACGGTGAGCGTGGTCGACCTGTCGGCGGACGTCGCGGACGACAGGGCCTCCGTCGAGCTCCTGGTGTCCGGGCCCAACGAGCCGCGACCGGCCTGGCAGCTGGCGTCGGAGATCGAGCGCCGGTTCGGCGGCCCGGTCGACCTTCGGCTCCTGTACCAGCAGGACGAGCTCTTCGTGGTCAGTGTCCGATGAGGGTCGCGGTCCCGACGCTCGCCCTGGTGCTCTGCGTTGCGGCCACCGCCTGCGCGGGGGCGAGCCCGCCGGTGTCCGAGTCGGACGAGACGATCGAAGTCTTCGGCCCGTACGAAGGCGTCGAGGCCGACCGCTTCATCGAGACCCTCGAGCCCTTCGTCGACTCCACGGGCGTCGACGTCCGCTACATCGGCAGCGTCGACTTCGTCGACGACCTCCGTCGCCGGGTCGAGGAGGCGAACGACCCGCCCGACATCGCGATCGTCCCGCAACCCGGCCTCATCCGCCGGCTCGCCGAGGGCGGCGACCTCGTCGAGCTGTCCGACCAGGTGGAGGCGGAGATCGTCGCGAACTACCCGCCCGCGGCCGCGGAGCTCGGGCAGGTGGACGAGAGCTCCTACGCCGTTCCCTTCCGCATCGCCGTCAAGAGCCTCGTCTGGTACCGCCCCGACGTCTTCGCGGAGAACGGCTGGACGCCGCCGCGAACGCTGGCCGGGCTCGACGAGCTCGTCGCCGAGATCGACACCGAGACCGACGTCGCGCCGTGGTGCTTCTCCATGGAAGCGGGTTCGGCCACGGGCTGGGCGGCGACCGACTGGACCGAGGACCTCGTGCTGCGAGCGGCCGGCCCGGACGCCTACCAGGAGTGGGCCACGGGCGAGGTGGAGTTCGACGACCCGGAGATCGCCTCGGCGTTCGACGACTTCCACGCGCTCGTCCTCGACCCGGGTCGCCTGGCCGGCGGGCTGGCGGCGGTCGTGGAGACGCCGGTCGACGAGGCGCTCGAGCCGCTCTTCTCCGATCCGCCCGGTTGCGTCCTCTACAAGCAGGCCGACTTCGCCACCAACTGGATGCCGGGCGGGACGGCGATCGGGCCCGACGGCGACGTCGACTGGTTCCTGCTGCCGGGCGAGACGGAGGAGCCGGCGCCGGTCCTCGTCGGCGGCGACCAGGCGGTGCAGTTCCGCCACGACCCCGACGTCGACGCGCTCATGGCCTACCTCGCGGGACGGGACGCCGGCGAGAGCTGGGCCCACCGCGGTGGGTTCCTCAGCCCCAAGTCGACGATCCCGGAGGAGGCGTACCCCGACGACTTCCTGCCGGCGCTGATCGCCGCGGTCGAGGCCGCCCCGGCGCTCAGGTTCGACGCGTCCGACCAGATGCCGCCGGACGTCGGCTCCGGCCTCCTGTGGGAGCGGATCACCGAGTGGGTGCAGGGCACCCTGGACTACCCGACGTTCGCGGACGAGATCGACGCTGCCCTCGCCCGCGGCGCCGGCAGCTCGGGGACGGACGCGCCGTGAGCGCGGCGGACGTCGGTGCCGGCTCGCGGTTGGCGCGGAGCGAGGGCCGCCTCTTCGACGACCGCTCGGCTCAGCTCGACCGCTTCGGCCCGGTGCTGGGGCTGACGATCCTGGCGGTGGGAACGATGTCGCTCGTCGACCTGCGCGATCCCGCCGAGGAGGCGTTGGGGAAGGTGGTGGCCACCTCGGTGGGGCTCCTCATCGGCCTCACGCTCCTGCTCGCGCTGCGGGCCTCGGGCGTGGCCCGCAGGTGGCGCAGGCTCGCCGATGCCCTCTTCGTGCTCGCCTCGGTCTTCAGCCTGGGAACGCTGGCCGTCTCCCTGGCGGCCGGTGCCGAGCTGAGCACCTTCTCCAGCGGCCATCCCTCCCCGATCTGGGTCGCGATCGCCCTCGTGACCCCGTTGGCGGTGATCCGGCGTCTCGTCAAGCATCCTCGCGTCACCCGGGCGACCCTGGTCGGGGCGGTCGCCGCCTACCTGCTGATCGCGCTGGCCGCGTGCTACGTCTTCCTCCTGGTCGACGGCGCGCAGTCGGAGCCCTTCCTCACCGGGCCGGACGCCGAGGCCAGCACGTCCTTCATGTACTTCAGCCTCGTGACCATCACCACGACCGGGTACGGCGACCTGGCGGCGACGACGCCGCTCGACCGGCTGCTCGCGACAGGCGAGGCGGTGGTCGGCCAGGTGTACCTCGTCACCTTCGTGGCGACGCTCGTCGGCCTCCTGATCCGCCACCGCCCGGAGAAGCTGTGAGCGGGAGGCGTTGACGCGCGGCTACTCGGTCACCCAGGCGGTCGCCTGCTCGCGCTCCGCGAGCGAGAAGACGGCAACCTCGCCGGGCAGCATCCACCCGACCACCTTCAGCGCGTCGTGTACCCGGTCTCGGTCGGTGACGATCGCCATCCGCTCCCAGGCGCCCCAGTGGCCGATGCCGATCTTCGCGTCCTCCCAGGCCGCGCCGGCCGAGTAGCCCTCGAACTCGTCGCCAAGGACGGCGAGCAGGCGCACCTTGTCGTTGCCCGCCAGCGCCCGCTCGAGCGCGGGGCCGATGACCTCGCGGTAGTCGCCCGCCTCGACGTGGCCGGTGGCCTCCACTCCGACGACGTTGTCGGGCAGGCCGGGCAGGATCGTGATCATCGTTTCGCTCCTTCCGTCGGGGCGCCCGGCGGAGGATACGGGCCGGGCGGCCCAGGCGCGCGTCCGCGTCGAACGACGGCGGTCGGCTCCCGCACGGCACGGTCAAGCATGCCGCCCGTCGGCCGGAGCGCCTACCCTTTCCCGGAGCCATGTCCGTCGTCCGGACCATCCTCGTCGCCTACGACGACCCCGAGTCGAAGACGCTCGCGCGCGCGGCCGACCTCGCCCAGGCGCTCCAGGCGTCCCTGATCGTCACGAACGTCGCGCCGGCGGACCGGCACGAGGACGCCGACGCGGCCGGCTACGGGAAGGAGCGGCTCGAGCAGGCGCGCGCCGTCCTCGGCGAGCGCGGGCTCGACGCCGAGCTCGTCGCGGCGACCGGACAGCCGGCCGAGGCGATCATCAAGCTCGCGGAGGAGCGCGGCGTCGACCTGATCGTCGTCGGCATGCGCAAGAAGGGCTTCCTCGAGCGGCTCGTCGAGGGCAGCGTCGCGCAGGACGTGATGCGGCGGGCGTCCTGCGACGTGCTCGCCGTCCACTAGCGGCATGAACGATCCGCGCCTCGCGCTCGCCGGGTTCGTGACCGGGCTCCTCGTCGGGATGACCGGCATGGGCGGCGGCTCGCTGATGACGCCGATCCTCATCTTCTTCTTCAACTTCAACCCGTCGACGGCGATCGGGACGGACATCCTCCACGGCGCCATCTTCAAGTCGTTCGGCGCCGTCCGGCACCGCCGGCTCGGCACTGTCCGCGCCCGCCTGGCCGCCTGGATGCTCGTCGGCAGCGCGCCCGCGTCGCTTCTCGGGGTCTGGGCGGCCACGTACCTGACGGACCGCTACGGCGACAGCGTCGACTCGGTCCAGGGCCAGGTGCTCGGCTACACGCTCCTCTTCGGCGCGGTCGCGTTCGTCGTGAAGGCGCTGACGCACCGGAGCGGGACGGCCGCGAGCCTCGGCCGTCTCACCACGCGCGACCGGGCGATCGCCGTCTCGATCGGGATCGTCGGCGGCTTCATCGTCGGCCTGACCTCGGTGGGCAGCGGGACGCTCTTCGCGCTCGCCATGCTCCTCGCCTATCCGCTGGCGGCGAAGTACGTCGTCGGCACCGACATCGCGCACGCCGCGGCGCTCCTCTTCGTCGCCGGGATCGGCCACCTCGTCGCGGGGAACGTGGACGTCCCCGCGATGGGCTGGCTCCTCGTCGGCTCCATCCCCGGCGTGCTGATCGGGAGCCAGGTCAGCGTCGGCCTCCCGGAGACGGTGCTCCGCTTGGCGCTCGCCGCCGCGCTCGCGCTCAGCGGGCTCAAGCTCCTCGACGTGCCCTACGCGGACGAGATCGTCGTCGTCTCGCTCAGCGTCGGGCTCGCGGCCCTGGCCGTCTGGGGCGTCGTCGTCCTCGTGCGACGCCGTGCGCGGCTCGAGCCCGCCGTGCCGGAGTCCCCCGAACGGCGCTCATGATCCTCACCACCGCGTCCGACAGTCAGAGGCAGGCGTCCCCGACTTCGCATGCCCCCGACTGTCTCCGGCTTCCGCCTCGCCCTGCTCGCCGCCCTCGTGGCGGCGGTTCTGGCACCCGCCGGTCTCGCCGCGCTCGACGAGGGCAATGCGCCGCCCGTGGCGGTCGACGACGAGCTCAACACCGCCAGGGGAACGCCGGGCGACGTCGAGGTCCTGCTCAACGACAGCGACCCGGACGGCGATCCACTCTCGATCGAGAGCTGGACGCAGGGTGCCGAAGGCTCGGTCGTCTGCGTGGGCGTGGTCTGCTCGTACACGCCCACCGACCCGGGCTACGTCGGGATCGACTCCTTCACCTACACCGTGACCGACGGCGGCGGAGGGACGGACGTCGGCCTCGTGGTCGTGACCGTGACGTACACGAACGAGCAGCCGGTCGCGGAGGACGACCTGCTCACGACCGCGGAGGACACGGCCGGGAACGTCGACGTCCTCGCCAACGACTCCGACGAGGACGGCGACCAGCTCACGGTTGTCACCGAGGCTCCGAGCGCCGACAACGGCACTGTCTCGTGCACGCCCGAGGGGGTCTGCACCTACACCCCGGATCCGAACTTCAACGGCACCGACAGCTTCACCTACACGATCGAGGACGGCGCCGGCGGTGACGACGCCGGCGAGGTCACGGTCACCGTCACCCCGGTGAACGACGACCCGAACGCGGTCGCCGACACGCTCGCCGCCGCCGAGGACGAACAGGGGCAGGCGAACGTCCTCGCCAACGACGCCGATCTCGACGGCGACGCGCTGACCGTGACGACGCCGTCCCCGGCGGCCGCGCACGGCAGCGTCTCCTGCACGGCGGGCGGCACGTGCACCTACACGCCGGAGGCCGACTACGCCGGGCCCGACTCCTTCCAGTACGCGGTCTCGGACGGGAACGGCGGCAGCGACACCGCGACGGTGAGCGTGACCGTTGCGCCCGAGAACCTCCCGCCGGTCGCGGACGACGAGACGCTGACGACCGCCGAGGACGTCGAGGGCACGGTCGACGTCCTCGCGGGCGACGCCGATGCCGAGGGCGACCCTCTGAGCGTGACCACGCCCGCGCCGGCCGCGACCCACGGAACCGTCTCCTGCTCGGCTGCGGGGAGCTGCACGTACACCCCCGACGCCGACTTCCACGGCTCCGACTCCTTCGAGTACACGGTCTCCGACGGGGGCGGCACCGACGCCGGCCTCGTCAGCGTCACCGTCACGCCGGTGAACGACGCCCCGGTCGCCGGCGACGACGAGCTGGCGACGGCCGAGGACACGGCGGGCCAGACCGACGTCCTCGCCGACGACACCGACGTCGAGGGCGACGCCCTCACCGTCACCGGCGCGACGAACGGCGCCCACGGCTCCGTCGTCTGCGGCGAGGACGGGACGTGCGCCTACACGCCCGCCGCCGACTACTCCGGCGCCGACACGTTCACCTACACGGTCTCCGATGGGAACGGCGGCACCGATACCGGCTCGGTCTCGGTCACCGTCACGCCGGAGAACGACGCTCCGGTCGCCGGCGACGACACGCTGACCACTGAGCGGGACGTCGCAGCCGACGTCGACGTGCTCGCCGGCGACGCCGACGCCGACGGCGACGCGCTGACCGTCGAGACGGCGAGCGATCCTGAGCACGGCTCCGTCCTCTGCGATCCCGGCGGGCTCTGCACGTACACACCCGATCCCGGGTACGTCGGCGCGGACAGCTTCACGTACACGGTCGGTGACGGCCAGGCGACCGACGAAGGGCTCGTCTCCGTGACCGTCCTCGCGCCGAACGTCGCGCCGAGCTGTGCGCCCGTCACGCCCTCGCGGACGACGCTCGGACCGGTGAAGCGGCAGTTCCTCCTGGTCAGGCTCTCGGGGGCGACCGACGGAAACGGCGACCCGCTCGCCTACTCCATCACGGCGGTCCGGCAGGACGAGAAGGTGAAGGGCATCGGCGGCACGGTGGACAAGGCGCCCGACGCCAAGCGCGTCTCCGGGAAACCGGCCGAGATCAGGCTCAAGGCCGAGCGCGACCCGAAGGCGAACGGCCGCGTCTACCGGATCCTCTACCGGGTCGCCGACGGGCGCGGCGGCACCTGCACCGGCGTCGAGAAGGTCGGCGTGCCCGTGAAGGCGGGCAAGAAGGCGGTCGAGTCCGCCAGGTCCTTCAACTCGTTCGGCTAGGCCAGGAGAGCGCGGACCGAGCCGAGCGCCTCGGGCACGACCCGGTAGTAGGCCCAGCTGCCGCGCTGATCGCGCTCGACGAGGCCCGCGGTGAGGAGCGCCTTCAGGTGGTGGCTGACCGTTCCCTGCGAGAGGCCGAGCGGCTCGACGAGGTGGCAGACGCAGGCCTCGCCGCCGGGCTGGGCCTGGATGAGGCTGAGGAGCCGGAGGCGTGCGGGGTCTGCCAGCGCCTTGAGCACGCCGGCGAGCTCCGCCGCCTCCTCGCGGCCGAGCGCCTGCTGCAGGAGCGGGGGGCAGCTCGAGGCGACCGTGGCGATGGTCTTCATCCGGTGAAAGGATATTGACACCCGTCGATGCCTGCGGCAAGATCGGGCATCGAGGGGGATCGACGTCCGCGGAGGTGACGACGAGCGTGCTCGACCCGGTGACCCAGCACCGCGTCAGGCAGACGGCGGACGCGCTCGCGAGCGAGTTCGCGGGCGCGCTCGGCCAGGCCGAAGGGAGGATCGTGAAGGAGGTTCCGGAGGTGCTCTTCGTCTGCGTCCAGAACGCGGGCCGCTCGCAGATGGCCGCGGGGCTCCTGAGCTACCGCGCGGCCGGGAAGGT
>DASPGT010000009.1:0-5759 GCA_035620475.1 Gaiellaceae bacterium
TGCCACTCGACGCGGGGCTCCTCGGAGATCTGCTCCCACTCCGGCGGCGCAGCCGCGTCCACGATCGGCGGCCCGAGCGGTAGCCGAGCGCGCCGCCGTCCCCGTGGGCGGCGGCGACGGGCGCGGCGGCGAGCGCCGCCAGCGCGAGCGAGAGCGCGGCAAGCCGTTGGATGATGGAACCTTCGCGGAAGGGGCGGTACGCTGTCGTCCGATTGTGGATTGCGGGGCTCCCGGCCGCGGTCTCTCGCAGGCAGGCGGATCCGCGGCCGGGCCCCCGTGGGGATGGACCGGTGCCGCCGCGGAGGTGGTGGGTTTCGGCGGCACCGGCCTCGGAGGAAATCTGTGGCTCCGCTATCGCGCTCCGATCGGGACGACGGCCGTCTCGGCGGCGGGCTCGGCGCCGGCGACGGAGACGGTGAGCTCCCACTCGCCGGGCTCCGGCAGCAGGACGGCCGCGCGGAAGGCGCCCGGGCTTCCCGCCACCGGCTCGGCCGGATAGGTCGTTGGCTCGATGCCCGCGCTCGGCAGGGCGGCCGCCACCGAGACCTCGGAGACGTCGGGGGCGCCGCTCCCGTCGTGGGTGGCCAGGTTCAGCTCGACCGTGTTCTCGCCGGTCGTCCCGGGCGTCAGGATCAGCGTGGCGTGGAACTCGTCGAAGAAGGCGAACGCGGTCTGCTGCTCGGGCGCGGCCGCTTCGGTCGTCCCGACGCTCGCGTTCGACTCCGGCCCGAGCACGACCACGGCCAGGACGGCCGTCCCGAGCAGGGCGGCGATGGCCGCGATCGAGTAGGCGGCGAACCGCCTGCTCCTGCGGCCGGTCGCGCTCGGCCGGTCGGCCGGCTGTCGTGTCTCGGAGTTGCCTTCTTCTTCCATCCCTGAGCCTCAATCGTCGGTGTCTTCGAGCACGCCGTCCGGTCCGTGCCGGAGCAGCGCCTCGTGTCTCGGCGCGGGGTCGCGGACGCACCGCGCCCGTCGCGCCCGTCTCGGCCTGGCCTAGACGGCCGAGGAGGACACCGGCGGCGCCCGGGCGCCGCCGCTCAGGACGAGGCGGCCGCCGGGGACCCGATCGGGGTCGATCAGGGAAAAGCTGTGTGCGCCCACGGGCGCCGCTGCCGTTTGCGGGCCGGCGAGCATGCGGGCGGCGCCCTCGACGAGGTCGAGGAGACCGCGTGCCACCCTCACCGCGCTGAGGGCGACGGCGACCTGGACGGTGAGGACGAGGAGCGCCACCGGCAGGAGCTCGGTGGCATCCGCGCCGAGGCCCGTCAGGGTCCCTCCGGAGTCGAGAAGGGTTCCGCCGAAGAGCCCAAGGAGGGGCACGGCGCCGAACAGCCAGAGCGAACGACCGGAGGTGCCGCGCCAGGCCGGGTAGACGCTCGCCGCCGCCGCCATGACGATCGCGAGCGACAGGCAGAGCGAAAGCGACGTCGACAGGTACGCGGCCTGGGCGGCCTCGTGCCCGTGGCCGGTATGACCGCCCGGAGCCCCGCCCAGGCGATGCGCGGCGAGATGGACGCCGGCCCAGGCAAGGCCGCCCACGGCCAGCAACATCGGCACCGTGAAGGGACGCCGCATGGGCAACACGATACCCCGAGGCATGACCTGGGACAACCTGGTCACTCCTCGTCGAGCTCGACGAGAGGGCGCCCACGGGCGCCCTCTCGTTCTTCGGGGCCCTCATGTCGCTCGGGCTAGATTAGCCACAGTGTTAAGGCTATTCTGGCTTTATGATGACCGTATCGGTGACCGAGGCGAAGAACAAGCTCAGCGCCCTGCTCGCTCGGGTGAAGGCCGGCGAGACCGTCGTCATCACGGAACGGGGCATCCCCGTTGCTCGGATCGAGCCGGCGGTTTCGGGTGTGCCCGAGGATGACGAGGCACGTCTGGCGCGGCTCGAGCGCAAGGGCCTGATCAAGCGCCCAAAGCGACCACTTTCGCGTGAGCTCCTCGAGACCAGGCCTCCCGCGGGGTCCGGCAAGAGCATCGTCGAGACTGTTCTCGAGGAGCGAGAAGAGGGCTGGTGAGGTTCTGGGACACGTCGGCGCTCGTCCCGATGCTCATCGAGGATGGACGTACTACTGCGGTGCAGGCGCTGCTCGACGACGATCCGGTCGCGGGAGTCTGGTGGGGCACGGAGATTGAATGTGTGTCAGCGATCGCCAGGCACGAAAGGACCGGCGCGATCGCGACTGCCGACGTCCAGGGAGCGTTCGAGCGGCTTGCCAGGTTGGCCGATGAATGGATCGAGGTGCAGCCGGGCGAGGGACTGCGGCGATCGGCCCGCCGGCTTCTCCGGGTTCACGCCCTCCGCGCGGCTGATGCCCTCCAGCTCGCCGCCGGCATCCAAGCCGCGAGCGACGAGCCGGTGAGCCTGCCGTTCGTGACCCTCGACCTTCGCCTTGCGGACGTCGCGCGGCGCGAGGGCTTCAGCGTGATCGTCCCAGCAGCCCCGCAACCGTAGGGTCGCCCTTCTTCGGGCGCGGGCGGACCTGGTCGACGGTGCACTGCTCCGGATCCTTGTCGGGGCGGAAGCGGAGGAAGCGCGCGTTGTGGCGGATGCGGCCCTTCTGCCACTTGTCGTAGCGCACCTCGACGACGAGCTCGGGCGGGACCGGGCTCCACTCGAGCTGGTCGGCCTTCGGCTTCCAGCGGCTCGGCGCGCCGCGGGGCCTGCGCTCGGGGTTCGGGCCGAGGAGGGGCTCGACGCGCTCGAGGATCTCGGCGCGCTTCTTCCCGCTTGCCGGCGCGTTGCCGACCGGCCGCAGCTCGCCGTCCACGTAGAGCCCGAGCGCGAGGCTGGCGATGCCGGTGCCCTTCTCGCTCCACGTGACGCCGACGACGACCAGGTCCGCGGTCTTCTCGCCCTTGACCTTCTGCACCGCCTCGCGCGAGCCGGGGAGGTAGGGGGAGTCGAGGCGCTTGGCGATGACGCCGTCGAAGCCGGCCACCTCGAGGCGATCGAGCCAGCGCGCCGCCTCGGCCACGTCCCGCGTGGAGGGCGAGACGGCGAACGGGAGCTCCTCCACCCGCGCCCGCCGCTCCGCGAACGGAAGCTCGTGGAGGTCCTCGCCGTCCCAGAGGAGCACGTCGAAGCAGACGAACTGCGCCGGGATCTCGGCCGAGAGCCTCCGCACCCGGCTCTCGGCGGGGTGGAGCCGCATCTGGAGCGCGTCGAAGTCGAGCGCCCCGTCGCGCACGACCACGATCTCCCCGTCCACCGCCGAGCGCGGGGGCAGGAGCTCGCCGAGCGCCGCGAGCTCCGGGAAGTAGCGCAGGAGCGGCCGGCCGTTGCGGCTCCAGAGGTGGAAGTCGCCGTCGAGGTTCTCCGCCACGCCGCGGAAGCCGTCCCACTTGGGCTCGTACTGCCAGCCGTCGCCCTGGGGCAGGGCGTCGACGAGCTGCGCTTCCATCGGCGGGAACGGCAGGCCCTGCGGCGGGGTCGGCTCGGCGGTCACCGCGGCCGATTGTCGCACGGTTCAGGCTCTGGGCTCGCGGTCCTGGAAGGCGTGGAGACAGCCGCGGAAGGCGGCGGCGCGGAAGGCCCGCTCGTACTGGCGCCTCGCCTGCGTCCGGGCGACGAGCCTGGGCTTCGGCTCGATGCCGTACTGCCTCGCGAGCTCCCGCCGGCTGAAGACGGAGCAGATCCGGTAGGCGTTTCGGTAGTGGACGGCCTTCCGGCCGGTGAAGAGCGGCTCCGGCTCGGGCCCCGCCTCCACGGTGGAGGTGGTGGGCCAGGGCGCGGCCGCGGGCTCCGGGCCCAGCCCGGTGCAGGCCGGGACGGCCACGGTGAGCGCGAGCAAGGCCGCGAGCCTCATCCCGTCGTCCTGCGCGTTCGCGCGGATTTCGAAACCACCGGGGGCCCTTGCGCGTCAAACGGGTCATGAGGAGAGTTGTGATCACCGGCATGGGCGCGGTCACGCCGCTCGGCAACGACCTGCGCACGACCTGGCAGCGGCTGCTCGCCGGCGAGAGCGGCGTCGACCGGATCCAGGCCTTCGACCCGAGCCCGTTCCCGGTCCAGATCGCGGCCGAGGTCAAGAGCGACTACGACCCGACCGGGGCGGCGGCGCCCAAGGAGCTACGCAAGCTCGACCGCAACGTGCTCTTCGCCCTCTCGGCCGCGAAGGAGGCGGCCGAGGACGCCGGTCTCAACGGCTTCGATCCCGAGCGCGTCGGAGTCGTCGTGGGGAACTGCATCGGCGGCTTCAACGAGCTGATGCGCCAGTACGACGTGCTGCGGGAGCGAGGGCCGGACCGCGTTTCGCCGACTTTCCTCGCCAACGTCCTCGTCGACTCGGCGAGCGGGCAGATCGCGATCGAGCTCGGGCTTCGCGGGCCCAACTACGCCGTCGTGTCCGCCTGCGCCACCGGGTCGCATGCGATCGGCGAGGGAGCCGAGCTGGTCCGGCACGGGGATGCCGACGTGATCCTCGCGGGCGGCACCGAGGGCTGCATCCACCCGCTGATTCTCGCCGGCTTCTGCACGATGCGCGGCCTCGCGATCGGGAACGGCGACCCGCGGAGCGCTGCCCGTCCCTTCGACGCGCTCCGCGAGGGGTTCGTCATGGGCGAGGGCGCCGCGGTGATGGTGCTGGAGGAGCTCGAGGCGGCCCGGGCGCGGGGCGCGACGATCTACGCCGAGGTGCTCGGCTACGGCGCCTCCAACGACGCCCACCACATGCTCCAGCCGGACCCGGAGTTCGGCGGAGTCGTCGCCATGATGCGCGCGGCCCTCGAGCGGTCCCGCACCACGCCCGACCAGGTCGACTACGTCAACGCGCACGGGACCGGGACGCCGCTCGGCGACCTGGCCGAGACACAGGCCCTCAAGGAGGTGTTCGGCGATCACGCCTACGAGCTGGCCGTCTCCTCGACGAAGTCGATGCTCGGGCACATGTTCGGCGCGGCCGGCGCCATCGAGGCGGTGGCGTGCGCGCTCGCGATCCACGAGGGGACGATCCCGCCGACGATCAACTACGAGAACCCCGACCCCGACCTCGACCTCGACTACGTCCCCAACGAGGCGCGGGAGGCCGAGATCCGCGTCGCGCTCTCGAACGCGATGGGCCTGGGAGGCCACAACGGCTGTGTCCTCCTCGGACGGGTGGATTAGGGCTCGCCCTCTTCCCTTTCCGTTGTCAGTAGTTCATGATCACGTGAGTGCGGGGTCCGATGCGGCTGATTCTCGTTGCGGCGCTTGCGGTCGTCGTCGTGGGCGTGTCCGGCGCGGGCGCCGGCTCGAAGAGCGCGGCCACGAGCGGCGCAGCCCTCGTGCCGATCGGCGGCTCGCCCGACTACGTCGCGGGCGAGCTGATCGTCCGCTTCCGGAGCGGCGCCTCCGCCACCGAGCGCGCCGCGACGCTCGCGGCCGAGGGAGCGCGCGCGGCCGGCGGCCTCGGCCTTCCGGGGCTTACCCGTGTCAAGCTCTCGCCCGGCACGACGGTCGCTGAGGCCGCGGAAGCGCTCGAGGACGATCCCGACGTCCTCTACGCCGAGCCGAACTACATCCGCCGGCTCGACCGGCTCTCGAACGACCCGTTGCTGAAGCAGCTCTGGGGGCTGAGCCAGTACTCCGACAAGGACATCGACGCGCCCTCCGCCTGGAACCACACGACGGGCAGCTCGGGCGTGGTCGTCGCCGTCATCGACAGCGGCATCGCGTACAACCACCCCGACCTCAACGGCAACATCTGGTCGAACACCGACGAGATCCCGGGGAACGGCCTCGACGACGACGTGAACGGCTTCATCGACGACGT
>DASPGT010000010.1:0-10578 GCA_035620475.1 Gaiellaceae bacterium
GGGCGAGCCGGGCGTGCGCCAGTCGAGCATGACGCTCCGCTCGGCGGGCTCCGGCACCTCGACCTCGGCCTTCGTCACCCAGAGGTCGTAGGGCACGTCGATGTGCACCGGGCCGGGCCGGCCGGAGCGCGCGAGCTTGAAAGCCTTGGGCAGGAACTTGCCCAGGTCGCCGACCGAATGGGCCTGGAAGCTCCGCTTCGTGATCACCTTCGCGATCGAGGGGAAGTCGGCCTGGAAGTGGCGGTACTCCTCCTGGAGAGCGCCGGAGTCGTACTGGCTCGTCGCCACCTGGCCCGTGATGGCGATCAGCGCCGACGAGTCGTAGAACGCGTTCGAGAGCGCCGCGGTCAGGAGCATCGGGCCGGGGCCCGTCGAGGTGTAGACGGGGATCACCTCGTGGCTGACGCGGTAGTAGGCGTCGGCCATGTACGCCGCCCCGGTCTCGATCCGCGGGAAGACGACCGAGATCTCGTCCTGGCGGTCGTAGACCCCGTCGAGAAGGCCCACCGCCCCGTGGCCCGCATAGCCGAAGAGGTAGGGCACCTTCTCGCGAATCAGGTACTCGACGACCAGATCCGTGCCTCGCATCTCGGGCATGGCTGCCTCCCTTGTCTGTCCTCGGGTGCTGGCCTCTCGATCATCCCGGACGGCCTCCCGGCCTGCAAGCGGGAGGCGCCCCACGGGATGACGGCGGTCACGGAACGCGCTAACCTCATCCGTCTGAACCCCGGACAAGCCTGCCCGGAGACACCCCCGGGCGGGATCAACCAGGAGGAGTCAATGAAGAACTTGGGGCAAGGGCTTCGGCGCGTCCGCGTACGGAGCCTTCTGCTGATCGCCGTCCTCGCCACGGCGGTCCTGCTGCCGGCGACGCCGGCGGCAGCGGGCAACGACCAGGCGTGTGAGAACCGGTCGAACAACACGTACCGGAAGGTGCTCGAGTGCGTGACGCTCGAGGGCGTCCGCGAGCACCAGGCCGCCTTCCAGGCGATCGCCGACGCCAACGGCGGCACCCGGGCGGCGGGAACGCCCGGCTACACCGGCAGCGTCGAGTACGTCGTCTCGAGGCTCGAGGCGGCCGGCTGGGACGTCACGCTGAACGAGTTCCCGTTCACGTACCTTCCGCCGCCGACGCTCCAGCAGCTGACGCCCGTCAACGCGATGTACGCAACGGGCGCCTACACGGGCTCCGGCACCGGGACGGTGCAGGGCAACGTCATCCCGGTGGACATCAACCTGGTGCCGCCGCGCGCGTCGACGAGCGGCTGTGAGGCGACCGACTTCAACGGCATCAACTGGGGCGGCCCGAACGACATCGCCCTGATCCAGCGCGGCACCTGCAGCTTCGGCATCAAGGCGATCAATGCGCAGAACGCGGGCGCCGAGGCCGTGATCATCTTCAACCAGGGCGACACGCCCCTGCGCGAGGGCCTGATCGTCGGCACGCTCCTTCCGGACGGCGCCGGCGTGGTCATCCCGGTCGTCGGCGGCTCGTTCGCAAACGGCGAGGCGCTGTCGCAGCCCGGCTCGACCGCACGCATCCAGGTCGACCCGGCCGAGTCGCGGCCGCAGGTCAACGTCATCGCCGAGAAGAAGTCGACACGCCCGCTCGGCAAGGGCAACGTCGTCATGGCCGGCGCGCACCTCGACTCGGTGCAGGCGGGCCCGGGCATTCAGGACAACGGCAGCGGCTCCGCAGCGCTGATCGAGGTCGCCGAGCAGCTCGCCCGCGTCAACCCGGCGAACACGCTCCGCTTCGCGTGGTGGGGCGCCGAGGAGGCCGGCCTGATCGGCTCGACGGCCTACGTCAACGGCCTGAGCCAGGAGGAGAAGGACGAGATCGCGCTGTATCTCAACTTCGACATGATCGGCTCGCCGAACTACATCTTCATGACGTACGACGGCGACGAGTCGGGCTTCCCGGCACCCCCGGGAGTGCCCATCCCCGACGGCTCGATCCAGATCGAGAAGACGTTCGAGTCCTTCTACACGCTCGCCGGCGAGCCGTATGACGACGCCCAGTTCAGCGGCCGCAGCGACTACCAGGCGTTCATCCTGAACGACATCCCCGCCGGCGGGCTCTTCACCGGCGCGGAGGTCCCGAAGACGCCTGAGCAGGCGGCCATCTGGGGCGGCACCGCGGGCCAGCAGTACGACCCGTGCTACCACCTCGCCTGCGACACGTACGACAACATCAGCCTGCACGCGCTCGACGTCAACAGCGACGCGGTCGCGTTCGCCGTGATGACCTACATGTACTCAACGCAGAGCATCAACGGCGTGAAGGGCAAGCAGGTTCCGGGCGGCTTCGACATCCCGGCTCCCGCGGGCCCCGAGGGCACCGTCAACGTCGGCGGCGGCCTCGCGCACGACCCCGACGAGTAGACCGAAGAGCACGTCTGCGCTTGCGAGGGGCGGCCGACCGGCCGCCCCTCGCGTCTTCCCCTGCGTAACGTACGGCGCGATGCAGGCCCTCCTCGTCGAGCCCGGCCGGCCGCACTCCGCCCGCGTCGAGGAGGCGCCGACGCCCTCGGCGGGGCGCGGCGAGGTGCTCCTACGGCCGCTCGAGGTCGGCGTCTGCGGGACCGACCGCGAGATCGCCGAGGGCCTCTTCGGGATCCCGCCGGAGGGCTCGGACCGGCTCGTCCTCGGCCACGAGGTGCTCGCCCGGGTCGAGGAGGACGGCGGGGGGTTCGCCCGCGGCGACCTCGTCGCGGCGACGGTGCGGCGGTCGTGCGAGCGGTGCGCGGCGTGCGCGGAGGGTTCCCCGGACGCATGTGAGACGGGCCTCTACGTCGAGCGCGGCATCACGCGGCTCGACGGCTTCGCCGCCGAGCTCGTCGCCGAGGCCGCCGACCAGCTGATCCCGGTGCCGCCGTCGCTCGGCCGGCTCGGGGTGCTCGCCGAGCCCGCCTCGATCTGCGAGCGCGCCCTCCGCCACGTCAGGGCGATCGGCGGGCGCCAGCCGTGGACGCCGCGGCGCGCGCTCGTCCTCGGCGCGGGGGCGATCGGGATGCTCGCCACCTACCTCCTCCGCCTCGAGGGCCTCGAGGTCTGGACCGCCGCCCGCCGGCCGGCGGACAGCCTCAAGGGCGAGCTCGTTGCCGCCTCGGGCGCCCGCTACGTCTCCGTCGCCGAGACCGCACCCGCCGAGCTCGCCGAGGAGACCGGCGGGTTCGACGTCGTCCTCGAGGCCGCGGGCGACGCGCAGGTGATGCTGGACGCGATCGGCCATCTCCGCCGAAACGGCGTTGCCTGTCTGCTCGGAATCGACGGGCGCGCACAGCACGTCAGCATCGACGGGCGCGTGCTCGCCCAGGACGCGGTCGTGGAGAACCGCGTCCTCTTCGGCAGCGTGAACGCCCACCGGGTCGACTGGCAGGCGGCGGTCGCCGACCTCGACCGCGCCCGCGAGCGCTGGCCCGAGGCCCTGGAGGCCTTCGTCGGCCTGCGCGTGCCGCTCGACCGCTTCGAGGACGCGTTCGCCTACCGCGGCGTCAAGGCGACGCTCCTCCTCGACGGCGACTGAACCGCCCGGGCTGCGCGCGCGAAGAACCGGGCGAGGAGAGCGCGTGGGGGCCGCGTGCCGGACCTGGAACCGGCGCGAAAGGAGAACACGATGCCCACCACGCAGAAGGAACGGAAGTCCGACGTGCGCCAGCTCGTCGGCATCCTCGACGAGTTCGCCGAGGAGGACGTCCGCCGGGCGGTCACCGAGCTCGGTCTCGCCGGGAACGGAGCGGCCGGCCTCGACCCCGGCCGCATCTCCCTCGACCTGCCGGCCGCGGTCGCGGCGCTCGACTTCCTGCCGTTGCTCTTCCTCGCCGTCGGGGAGACGGTCACGTGGGCGATCACCGGCGAGATCGGCGGCAACTGGCAGGTGGAGGTGAAGGGCGTGTCCTCCTCGCGCGGAGGGCAGCCGTACACCGTTGGGCAGCCGGGACGGACCCGGTCATCAAGGGCTTCCTCACGGTCGCCGACGGCACGTTCGGCGCGACGCTGCAAGTGCCGAAGGGGGCGACCCTCAGGCTGAGGATCGGGGCCGACACGGTCTCGACCTTCCAGACGCCGTAGCGCGGTCGCCGCGGGAGCCCGCGCTCCCGGGCGCGGGCTCCGCCCGGCCGCTAGCGATCGAGCAGGCTCTGGTCGAAGAAGCCGACGACGCGCCGCTCGTACTCCGCGGGGGCGGCGTCGAGGCCGCCCGTGTGCCCGGCGTCCGGGACCTTCCAGATCGCCTTGGGCTCGCCGGCGGCGTCGAAGTACTTCGGCTGCCGGGTGCTCTCGCCGCCGATGCCCGGGTCGGCGTAGATCAGGAAGACCGGTCGCGGGGCGATCAGGCCGATCCGGTCGACGATCGCCGGGGGAGGCCCGTGGTTCGAGAACACGGACATGGCGGCCGTCATCACGGCCATCGCCGGTTCGGCCAGCAGCCGCTCCGGGCCGGAGGCGTCGACCTCTCCAATGCGCTCGCCGGCGCCTTCCGAGACGATCGCCGCGAACGCGGTGGAGCGGGCAGCGGCCTCGAGGAGGAGCTCGCCGCCGACCGAGAAGCCGATCCCGCCGATCCGCTCGGGATCGACGTCGGGACGGTTGCGAAGGAAGGCGGCGCCGGCGAGCAGGTCGCGGTCGCCGGCCCAGCGGTCGACGTCGCCCTCGCTCTCGCCCTGCCCGCGGGCCTCGAGCAGGAGCACGCCGTACCCGTGCTCGATCAGCATCCTGGCCTGCTTCGCCCGCGTGGCCCCCGGGTAGACGACCACGGCGGCGCGGTTCTTCGAGGGGACGTACCAGGCCTGGAGCTCGAGCGAGTCGCTCGTGGTCACGGTGACCTCCGCGGCGGTGACGCCCAGCTCCGGCGTCGAGGCCGTCCGCCCCGCGTGGGTGAAGACGTACGAGGCGCCGACCGGGAAGACGACGAACCAGGCGACCAGGATTGCGGCGACGAGCCCGCCGATCAGCGTCAGCGTGCGGCGCAGGTAGCGGCGCCGGCGGCTTCCGCCTCGGCGGCGGTGCCGCCAGAGCGTCACCGGCCCGCTCAGGAGGAGCCCGATGCCTGCGGCGAGGGCGAGGAGACCCGTGAAGGCATCGCCGGACGGGATCCCCTTCGCGAGGTAGTAGGCGGCCGGCGCGCCGACGGCGATCGCGATCGCCCCGAAGGTCATCGCCGTCGCGGCACGGAAGCCGGCGCGGAGACGCGGGTAGAGCCAGGCGACGAGGGCGAGGATCGCGATCGGCACGAGCCCGCTGACGAGGTGGTCGCCGGGGGACGTCCCGGCCGCGGGCTGGAAGAAGTTGTCGTCGGCCACGTGGAGGGCGACGAGGCCGAGCGCGAGGCGGACAAGCCCGGTCTCGGTGCGAAGCGCGGCCCCGATCCGGGAGAGGAAGGCCTTCGAGGCGGAGGGATGAGGGGCCGCGTTCTCCATGGGGGCTCCGTTCGGAAGGAGAGTACTCCGGCGCCGCCCACGGAGGGGCGGCGCCGGAGTGAGGGGTCGGGCTAGGCGGACTCGAGGGCCGGGGACTCGGGCTTGCGCTCGTGCCCGAGGCTCGGCAGCCATCCGAGCCACTGCGGGAACCACCAGTTCCACTCGCCCAGGAGCTTCATCGTCGCGGGCAGGAGCACGGCGCGGACGATGGTCGCGTCGATCAGGACGGCGGCGGCGAGGCCGACGCCGAACTGCTTGAAGACGATCATCGAGAGCGTCCCGAAGATCGCGAACACGCCGACCATGACGATCGCGGCGCTGGTCACGACCCCGGCGGTGCTCCTGATGCCCTGCGAGATGGCCTCGTCCGTGCTCGCCCCGCCGTCGTAGAGCTCGCGGATCCGGCTGAGGATGAACACGTGGTAGTCCATCGAGAGGCCGAAGAGGATCACGAAGAGGAACACCGGCAGGAAGGGCACGATGCCGCTCGTCGTCTCGAACCCGAGCAGGCCCTTGCCGATCCCGTGCTGGAAGACCAGCACGAGGACGCCGTAGGCGGCCGCGACCGACAGCAGGTTGAGCACGATCGCCTTGACCGCGATGGCGACGGAGCGGAAGGCGGCCAGCATGAGGACGAACGCGAAGACGAGCACGAAGCCGAAGACGAGCGGCGCCGTCGCCTTCAGCTGGTCGTTGCCGTCCTTCGAGGACGCGGCCATGCCGGTGACGGCGGTCTCGACGCCGTCGAGCGCGCCGACGGTCTCGGGGACGACCTCGCCCCGGAGCGACGCCAGGGCCGCGTTGGAGGCGTCGTCGGTGCCCTTGCCGTCCATCGGGACGGCGATGCTCGCCACCGTGCCGGCGTCGTTGACGTCGACCGTGATCGGCTCGTGCATGCGGCCGGTGGCGACCGCCCGCTTGCGCAGCTCGCCGATGGCGGCCTGCACCTCGGGGGCGGTGACGTCGTCGGCCTTCACGACGACGTTCGCGGGGATCTCCTTGCCCGGGAACGCGTTCTGGAGGCGGTTGAACGTCTGCATGACCGGCAGCTCCTGCGGGAACGACTCCGGGCCCGGCTGCGCGGTGTGGAGCTGAAGCGCGGGCACCGCGAGGGCGAGAAGCAGTCCGCCGGCCACGGCGACCGACAGCACCGGGCGCTTGAGGACGCGGTCGACGATCCCGCCCCAGATCCGCCCCTGGCCGTCGTCGCGGCGGAGCCGGCCGACGAAGGGGACGTGCAGGCGATCGACGTTGTCGCCGAGCTTCGAGAGAAGCGCCGGCAGCACGGTCAGGGAGCCGAGCATGGCGATGGCGACCACCAGCATCGTGGCGATGCCCATCGACGCGAAGCTCGGATCGCCGGTGAGAAGCATGCCGCCCATGGCGACCATGACCGTGAGGCCGGAGATGAGGACCGAGCGGCCGGAGGTCGCGGCGGCGGCCTCGAGGGCAGCCTCCTCGCTCTTGCCGGCGGCGCGCTCTTCGCGCTCCCGCTTCAAGTAGAACATCGAGTAGTCGACGCCGACCGCGAGGCCGATGAGGAGCACGATCGCGGGCACGGCCTCGTGCACCGGGAGCACCTGGCTCGGCAACGCGATCAGGCCGAGCGTGGCGAGCACGGCCGTCAGCCCGAGCAGGAGCGGGATGCCCGCGGCCACGAGGGCGCCGAAGGCGACCACGAGGATGACGAGCGTGATGGGCAGCGAGAAGAGGCCGGCCTTCTCCATGTCCTTGCCGAACGACTCGTTGAGCGCCTTGTTCGCGCTCGTGTCGCCGAACTGGCCGATGTAGACGTCGGGATGGGCCTTCTGCAGCTCGGCGACCCGGTCGACGATCGGGTCGATCTTGCCCTCGGCGTCGTCCGCGTCGCCGCTGATGTCGAAGGTGACGAGCGCGGCGTGGCCGCTCGGGGCGAGGTGGCCGGAGTTGTCCGGGTCGAGCGGCGAGCGGACGTTCGTCACCGAGCCGAGCTCGCCGAGGCCCTGCACGACGTCCTCGATCACCGCGGCGAAGGCGGGATCGCTCGTCGTCAGGGACGCGCTCTGGAGCAGGACGATCTCCTCGGCCGGCCGCTGGAAGTCCTCGGCCAGGATCCGGTCGGCGCGGCCCGACTCGCCGGGGCCGGAGGTCTTGTAGTCGATGTTCTTCGTTCCGATCATGCCGCCGAACACGAAGGCGACGGCGACGAAGGCAAGCCAGCCGAAGATGGCCAGCTTGCGATGGGTGGCGCTCCAGCGGCCCATGCGGGCTGCGACGTTCCGGGAGCTGGTCTGGGACTGCATGTCAGTTCTCCTTTCGAGCATCGGTGCGGTCACGGGATCTCGACCTCGCTCACGGCGAGCGCGGCCGTCCTCGTGGCGACGTAGGGCGGCAGCAGGGCGAGCGCCCCGCTCCCGTCGGATGCCTCGACCTCCCACCAGATCGCGTGGCCGCCCTGCAGGCAGGAGGCGAGGGTGGCGCCGTGGCGCAGCGGGCTGTCGAAGCCCTTCCAGGCGGCGTACACGGCGCCGCACTCGTTCGGCTCGTGGCGGTGGTGGAGAAGAAAGCGAGGCATGCGTCGAGGATGGCCTCGCAGGCCCGCTTCCGAATCGGGCGGACCCCCTGATCCGCACCCTGATCTTCCTGTCAGGGGCCCCCTGGCCTATGCTCGCCCCGGAGATCAGGGATGGCGGACCAGGCCCAGCGGCTCGTGGGGCGGGCGGAGGAGCTGACGCTCGTCGAGCGCGCCCTCGACAGCGTCGAGGCGGGCGGGAACGCCGTGCTCCAGGTCTCCGGAGAGCCAGGCATCGGCAAGACCCGGCTGCTGGCCGAGCTGGCGCTGCGTGGCGAGGAGCGGAAGTGGCTCGTCCTCGCCGGCCGCGCCTCGGAGCTCGAGCAGGACCTCCCCTACTGGATCTTCGTCGACGCGCTCGACGAGTACCTGCGCACGCTCGATCCCGAGTGGGTCGAGCGCATCGACCGGCAGTCAGGCGCCGAGCTCTCCCGCATCTTTCCGTCTCTCGCGACGGCCGCCGACGCACCCGCCACCGTCCTCGACGAGCGCTACCGCGTCCACCGGGCCGTGCGGGAGCTTCTGGAGCAGCTTGCCGAGAAGGCGCCGCTCGTCCTCCTCCTGGACGACCTCCACTGGGCCGACCCGGCCTCGGCCGACCTCGTCGCCGGGCTCCTCCGCCGCCCGCCGCAGGTGCAGGTGCTGATCGGGGTCGCGCTGCGACCGGCGCAGGCCCCGCCGCGCCTGGCGGCGGCGGTCGAGCAGGCGCGCCGCACAGGAGTGCTCGTTCCAATCGAGCTCGGGCCACTTCCGGAGGCCGAGGCAGTCGAGCTCCTCGAGGCCGGCCTCGGGGACGAGAAGGTGCGGGCGCTCTACGCGGAGAGCGGCGGCAATCCCTTCTACCTCGAGCAGCTCGCGCGGACGGCCGGGCTGGGGCCGCGCTCCGCTTCGCTCGCGGCCGAGGAGCTGGCGATCCCCGAGAGCGAGGGCGTCCCGCCGGCGATCGCGGCCGCGCTCGCGGAGGAGCTCGCCACCGTCTCGCCCGAGGGACGCGGGCTCCTCGAGTCCGGCTCGGTCATCGGCGACCCGTTCGAGCTCGAGCTCGCGGCAGCGGCCGGGGAGGTGACCGAGGCGGAGGCGCTGGTCGCGCTCGACGAGCTCCTGGCCAGAGGGCTCCTCCGCCGGACGGACGTGCCGCGGCGCTTCCGCTTTCGCCACCCGCTCCTCCGCCGGGCCGTCTACGGCGCGACGGGCAGCGGCTGGCGGAGCGCCGCCCACGAGCGGGCCGCCCGCGCTCTAGCCGCGCACGGGGAGCCGGCGGCCGTGCGCGCCCGCCACGTCGAGCAGTTCGCGGCTCTCGGTGACCGGGACGCGATCGCGGTCCTCCGTGAGGCGGCCGACGCGTCCGCGCAACGCGCGCCCGAGAGCGCGGCGCGCTGGTACCGGGCAGCGCTCCGCCTCCTGCCGCCGGGCGAGGACGACGCGGACGAGCGCATCGCGCTCATGCGCCAGCTCGCCGCGGTCCTCGAGGGGACAGGTCAGTTCGCCGAGGGCCGCGCCGTCCGCCTCGAGCTCCTCGAGCTCGTGCCCGCGGAGGCCACGGCACAACGGATCGAGATGGTCGCCGCCTGCGCCGGCGTCGAGCATCTACTCGGCGAGCACGACCAGGCCCACGCTCGGCTCCTCGCGGCCCTCGACGAGCTCCCCGATCGCTCCTCCCCCGAGGCGGCCACGCTCCTCTTCGAGCTCGTGTTCGACGCCTTCTACGGGCGGGACTACGAGCGCATGCTCGAGTGGGCGAACGAGGCCTTCGCGCTGGCCGAGCAGCTCGGCAGCCGGCCTCTCCGCGCGGCCGGCGCAGCCGTCGTGGCCATGGCGCTTGCCTTCGGCGACCGCGTCGAGGAGGCGCAGGCACACCGACAGGAGGCGGCCGCGCTCGTCGATGCCCTTAGCGACGAGGAGCTCGCGCTCAGGATCGACGCTGCCGCGAACCTCGGCAACGTCGAGACCTACCTCGGCCACCTCGAGGACGCCCTTCGCCATCTCGACCGCGGGCTGACCGTGGCGCGCGCAACCGGCCAGGGCTCGCTCTTCCCCCTGCTCACCCAGCGCAAGGGGTTCGCGCTCGCTCTCCTCGGTCGCCTGGTCGAGGCCGAGGACGTCACCGAGCGCGCTGTCGATGCGGCCCGGCTGTCGGCCAGCCCCGAGGTGATGGCGTGGGCGCTCCTCAACCGCGCGTGGGTGGCGCTTCTCGCCGGTGACCTCGACACCGCGCTCCGCGCGGCCGAAGAGAGCGTCGAGCTGGGGCGCCCGCTCGCGGACAGCCCCGTGCGCACGTGGTCGGCCTGCGCCTACGGCTCGATCCTGCTCGAGGCCGGCGAGCCCGCCCGCTGCCTGGACGTCCTCGTCCCGGCAGGCGGCGGCCCCGAGCTCCCGTCCGTCCCCGGGGTGCTCCGCTCCATGTTCCAGGAGCGCGTGGCCCTGGCCTGGCTCGCGCTCGGTGACCAGGACGAGGCCGAGCAGGCGGCCCGGCGGGCGGAGGCCCGCGCCGCGGAGCTCGGGCTCGACTTCGGCGTCGCGATGGCGCTGCGCGCCCGCGCCGCCGTCACGCTCGCCGCCGGGGACGCGGAGGCGGCCGCCCGCACGGGGCTCGAGGCGGCGGCGGCG
>DASPGT010000011.1:0-6110 GCA_035620475.1 Gaiellaceae bacterium
GCCGGCGCCTCCGGTGTCAGCGTCTCGGGAGCGGCGGCCTCGGCCGGCGCCTCCTCCCCGCGCTTCTTCAGGCGAAACCATTTCACGTCGGTTGACTCCTTTCGGGCGCACGCCGCGCTCGGCGCCGGTCAGGCGTCGGCCGAGCCGCAGGGTGTCTGCCCCAAATCTCATGTGATCTTCGCGCCGGACCTCGACTGCCCCACCGGGGGCTGAACCGTCCATGCGCATCGGCATCAGCGTAGCAGCCGCGACCGTCGCCTCCGCTTACGCGGCCGCCGGGCTGAGCCCTCTGCGCTTGCGCTCCACCGCCCGGAGCCGCTGGTTGAGGCGCGCCCACGCCCAGGGCTCCACCTCGTCGTAGCGCCCGGTCGCGGCCTCGGCCTGGGTCGCCTCGAGGTACTCGAACCAGGCGTCGGCCTCCTCGATGAGGAGCGCCTCGTGGCGTTCGTGCAACTCCATGGGCGAGAAGGCTAGGACCAGGACCGGACGGACCGCTCGACCGCCCTTGCGCCGCCTGCCGCGAAGTAGGCGACGGCGGCCTCGCCCACCGCGAGCGTGGCGCCGAACGCCACGCCTCCCTTGACCGCCCAGCCGAAGCCGGGGACGAGCCCGACCAGGTGGCGGGCGACCGACCGGAACCCGAGGCCGGCCGCGATCACCGAGAGAACCTCGAACGCGCGCTCGCGGTCGAGCTCCTCGCCGTGGGCGGCGGCGATGCGGAGCACCATGCGGATCTGGTTCAGCGTCAGCACCGGGAAGTCGGCGCCGGGGATGAAGATGGCCACGCCGAGGACGCCGTTCTGGCGCGCGAAGTGCTTGACGATCGCGTCCGAGACGGGCTCCCTGAGGAGCGGGACGCGGGCGGCGAGATGGTGGGCGGTGTCGTCTGCCCGGTCGGCGACGCGCTCGGCGATCCTCGCGACCGGCAGGGGAGCGCCCGGCGCGACCGGGATCACGTCCGTGTCGAGCACGTACGGGATGGTCGGCGGCTCCCCGGGCGGCGCGTCGGCGAGCACGCACACGATGCCGACCCCCTTGCGCGCCGCAAGCTGGAAGACCTTCTCGTCCTCCGCTCCCGGAGCCCCGCCGACGGCGGCCCAGACGAGGACGTTCGCGCCCTCGAGGTCGTAGGCGGACGGCGTCCGGCCGGAGACGTCGCGGACGGCCTCGGTATCGGCGCCCTCCGCGAAGGCGGCGTGGATCGCGCGGGCGGGCTCGGCCGCGCCGCCGACGAGAAGCGGGCGCAGGTCCTCCTCGGACACGCGCATCTCCTTGACGACGCCCCACACCGACGTCGGGCTGAGGGGGAGCTTCGGCACGAGAGGCAGGCTACTAGAGGCCTGATCTCTAGCGGGCCGAGGCCAGCCGGCCGCGGACGTGCACCGCCTCGAGCAGCCCGATGAGGATCAGCGTGGTCAGGAGCGAGCTGCCTCCGTAGGAGACGAGCGGCAGCGGGATGCCCGTCACCGGCGCGATCCCGATCGTCATGCCGACGTTGATGAAGAGCTGGATGAGCAGGGCGAAGACGATCGTCCCGGCCAGCACCGCCGAGTAGAGGTCTCGCGCCACGGAGACGATCTTCGTCCCGCGCCAGATCACGATCGCGAAGAGGAGAAGCAGGATCCCCGCCCCGACGAAGCCGCGCTGCTCGGCGAGCGAGGAGAAGATGAAGTCGGTCGAGTGCTCCGGCAGGTAGTTGAACTTCGTCTGCGTGGCGTTGGCCTCGCCGCGGCCGTCGAACCCTCCCGAGCCGACCGCGGTGATCGACTGGTTGACGTTGTAGGTCGAGCCGCTCGGGTCGATGTCGGGGTCGACGAACCCGGTGAGCCGCTCCCGCTGGTAGGGCTCGAGGACCTCGACTCCCGCCGACGGCAGGAACCAGAGCAGCGCTCCCGCGGTCAGCCCGGCGACGATCGCGAGCGCCGCCAGGTGGCGCCAGGGCGCGCCGCCGAAGAAGAGCGCGCCGATGACGATCGCCGCGTAGATGAGCGTCGTCCCGAAGTCCGGCTCCTTGAAGACGAGCACCATGAGCGGGGCCGACAGGCCGATGACGCCGAGCGTCGTCCCCCACTCCGAGAGACGCTGGCGCCGGTCGGCGACGAAGGCCGCCAGCACGATCGCGAGGACGATCTTCCCGAGCTCGGACGGCTGGAAGTTGAAGAAGCCGAGCTGGATCCAGCGCTTCGACCCGCGGACCTCCTCGGCGAGCACGAACACGGCGACGAGGAGGACGACGGCGACGCCGTAGAGCGGCCAGCGGACGCGCCGGTAGGCGTTCGGGTCGACGACGGCCGCGGCCGCGAGCAGCACCACGCCGACGGCGACGTAGATCGTCTGCCGGAACGCGTAGTAGCCGGGGTCGCCCGCCACGTCGTTGCGCGTCACGGACTCCAGCACCCAGAGGCCGTAGGCGAGCAGGCCGCCGGTGGCGGCGAGCAGGATGTAGTCGAGGTGGCGCAGGAACGCCGCGAACTCCCAGGCGGCGGTCTGGGCGCGGGTCGGCTGCGGGACGCGGGTGACGGGAGTGGCCATCAGATCCTGGGCTTCACCTAGTCGCTCTGCTGGATCACGGCGCTGTAGCTGCCGGGGTCGACGTTGAAGTACCTCTCGAAGACCTTGAGGGCGACCGGGGCCGCCGCCGTGCCGCCGTGGCCGCCGTTCTCGATCAGCGCGCAGACGGCGATCTCGGGCGACTCGTACGGGCCGTAGCCGCACCACCACGACTGGTCGAGCAGGCCCTTGAACCCCGGCAGGGTGACGAACTTCTCGGCCGTCCCCGTCTTCCCGGCGATGGACACCGGGAAGCTCCCGAAGACGTGCTGGGACGTCCCGTAGCTCGCGTGGGTGGCGTCGTAGAGCGCCTGCTGGACGACCTGCAGCGCGTTCGGATCGAGGCCGATCTCCCTGGCGGGCTTCGGCGTGTAGGGACGGAGCACGACGGGCGGCTCGCCGGCGTTCCGCGGCTCCTCGACGCTCTTGACGAGGTGCGGCTCGACGAGCTTGCCCCCGTTGGCGATCATCGCGTAGGCGCGGGTCATCTGCAGCGGGCTGACGAGCAGGTCGCCCTGCCCGATGGAGAGCTGGACGGAGTCGCCGCTCGTCCAGATCTTGTCGATCTCGGTCTTGAAGGTCTTCCGCCGCCAGGCGGGCGTCGGCACGAGGCCCTCGGCCTCGGGGCCGACGTCGATGCCGGTTCCCGCCCCGAAGCCCATGCTCTTCGACCAGCGCTGGAGCGGCGAGTCCTTGCGCTGGTAGAAGCGGAGCGCGACGTTGTAGAAGAAGGTGTCGCACGAGTTGGCGAGCGCCGTCGAGACCGTCATGGGCTCGTTCTTGTACGGGTCCCAGTTCATGAAGACCTGGCCGTCGATCTCCTCCTGGCCCGTGCACTGGATGTACTCGTCGCGGCGCAGCATCCCCTCCTGCATGGCGGCGAGCGCGACGAACGGCTTGAACGTCGACCCCGGCGGGAAGAGGCCGGCGACCGCACGGTTCAGCGTCGGGTAGTTCGCGCTCCTGGCCGCGAGCGCCTTCAGGTCCTTCTCCTTCACGCGGCCGACGTAGATGCCCGGGTCGAACGTCGGGTTGGAGGCGAGGGCGAGGATCTCGCCGGTGTGGACGTCCATGGCGACGAGCGCGCCCCCGTCGGCGGCCCACTCGTCCTGGTCGTGCGCGAGCCGGATCCCGTATGCCAGCGCGTCCTCGGCCGCGCGCTGCAGGTCGGCGTCGAGGGTCAGCCGGACGTTGTCGCCGGGCTCGGGCAGCTGGCTGAACTCCCGCTCGCTTGTGATCCGCCCGAGCGCGTCCACGAGCACCCGCCCCTCGCCGCGCACGCCGCGGAGGTAGGTGTCGTAGGCGGCCTCGATCCCCGTCTGGCCGATGCGGTCGCCGGCCCGGTAGCCCTGCTCGGCCTTGGCCTCGAGCTGCTCGGCGCTGATCTCGCTGACGTACCCGAGGATGTGGGCGGCGAGGATGCCCTGGTTGTAGTTCCGCAGGTAGGTCTCGGAGATCTGGACGCCGGGGAAGTCGCTCTGGTGCTCCATGAGGTACGCGGTCTTGAGCTCACCGACGTTCGTGTCGATGGTGACCGGCGTGAGCGGGTCGCTCACGAGGCGCTCCTCGATCTTCGTCCGCACCATGCCGACCTTCAGCCCGAGGAGCCGTGAGAGGCGGCGCAGCATCGCATCGCGCTCGCCCACCGGAATCCGCTCGAGCGCGGCGGGCCAGATCTGCACCCGGGTCCCCGGCTTGTTGGAGACGAGGACGTCGCCGTCGCGGTCGACGACCGAGCCGCGGGGCGCGACGACGCCGAAGCTGCGGATCTGGTTGTTGTTCGCGTTCTCGAGGTAGCGCTCGCCCGAGATCACCTGGAGCGCCCAGAGCCGGAAGAAGAGCGCGCAGAAGACGACCACGGCGAGGACGCCGAGGATGCCGACGCGCAGGGCCATCTGCGGGCCGAAGCGGTACGGCTCTTCGACCCGCGGGTCGGGCGGCAGGAAGCCGGGGCGCCGGGTGCGAGGCTTCTCGACGGTGCTAGACAGCCGGCTTCGCCTCCCTGCGGACGACGAGCCGCGGCGGCAGGATCCGCGCGCAGAGCGCGTAGACCGGGTAGGCCAGCAGCAGGTTGAAGGCCAGGCCCGGCAGGAGGACGGCGAGGAAGAGCTGCGAGGCGGGGATCGAGACGCCGAGCATGAAGTGGAGGACCGCCGAGCCGAGAGCGAAGCCGACCGACGAGAGGGCGACCGCGATCAGGAGCGGGTGCGCAGAGGAGCGTGTCGTCGCCTCGCCGAAGCGCCCGGTCCAGTAGCCGATCACGGTGAGGAGGAGCGACGTGAGCCCGAACGTCCCGAACGAGGCGGTGTCGAGCACGAGCCCAGCGAGGAAGCCCGAGACCGCCCCGTAGGTCGGCCCGCGCAGGAGCGCGACGGCGACGAGCGTGACGAGGACGACGTCGGGATGCGCCTCGCCGATCTCGATCCACTCCGCGAGGGAGACCTGGACGAGCGCGGCGAGCAGCACGAGGCCGCCCGCCTTGAGTGGGTCGAAGGCACTCAAGGCCGGGTCGCCGTCCCCTGCTGCCTCCCGGCGGCCTTCTGCTTCTGCTGGCCTTGCTTCCCCTGGCCCTGCTGGCCCTGCTGAGCCGGCTGGGCCGGCTGCGGCCGCTTCTTCTCGATCAGCACGATCACGGCGGAGAGCGAGTCGAAGTCGACGAGCGGCGCGACCTGGATCCGCTTGAAGAGGTCGACGTCCTGCTGGCCGACCGACTCGACGACCCCGATGGGGATCCCGCGCGGGAAGAGCGACTCGAACCGCTCGGTCGTCCAGCCGGCGGTGATCACCGTGTTGCCCTCCGAGACCATCTCGTCCTTCTCGACGCGGTCGAGGATGAGTGACGACGTGCTCGCCCCGTGCTTGACGACGCCCGAGGCCTCCGTCTCGAGCACGACCGCCGAGACCGAGCTCGACTGGTCGGTGATCAGCGTGATCCGCGCGGTCGAGTCGGTCACGTCGGTGACCTTGCCGACGAGGTTGCCCCCTTCGGAGACGACCGGCGCGTTCCGGAGGACGCCGTCGCTCGTTCCGGCGGAGACGATCACCTCCTGCTGGTACGGCGTGGGCGGGCGGCCGATGATGCGGGCGACGATCGGCTCGAAGTCCACCGGGAAGGAGGGGCCGGCGACGTACGCGGCGATCGCGCCCTGGAGGGCGTACTCGCGAGCCGCGGTGCGCGCTTCGATCAGCTCGCGCCGGATCTCCTGGTTCTCGCGCCGCAGCTCCTCGTTCTCGTCCTTGGCGTCCAGCAGGTCGGACATCCACGCCCAGCCGTCGCGGAACGGGCGCGCGACCCGCTCGCCGGCCACCTCGAACGGCATGAGGACGGAGACGCCGATGCGCTGGGCGGCGTGGAGGGGGCCGTCGTTCGACTCCCGGAAGTAGACGGTGATCAGCGCGAGCGAGACGAGCACGAGCACCGCGGCGACGAGCCGCGCTCTGAAAGCGCGTCCCGGTCGCGAGGGAGGCCCGTTGCCGCGCCGGACGGGGGCGTCCAGCACCGGAAGCCGTGCTGTTCGTTGCCGAGGCACGGGAACAGACCAGTCTAGTGAATCGCCCGG
>DASPGT010000012.1:0-27497 GCA_035620475.1 Gaiellaceae bacterium
CCTGGCCGCCGAGGTCGGCGTCGTCGTCGACCCGGGCGGCGCCGGACAGGCCGCGCTCGACGAGCGCTACGGGCCCGGCATGGTGCTGCTCTTCCCGGCGCTGCGGCCGGTCGGCGCGCCCTAGGTCCGCCCGCGCAGCCGATCTTCACCTGGGAGCGGATCGGCCAGGCGCTGCGCGGTCTGGAGCGGCGTCTCGGCGGCGCCGAACCACGGCTGGAGGTCGTTGTTCGAGCCGACGACGTGGACGACGGAGAACGCCGTGCGCGACTGGAGCCACAGCTGGTTCTCGACGAACTCGCCGTACCCGGGCTCGTCGGCCTGCGTGAGCACCGCCTTCTCGCGCCCGCCGATCGTCGTGCCGGGCTCCGGGAAGAAGGCCGAGCGGATCGCCGCCAGCCGGTCGAGCGGATGGTAACCGCCGTTGTTCGCGCGGTGGCAGTCGATCCACTCGTTGTCCCCCGGCGTGTAGACGACCGGGTCGGCGAAGGCGTCGAAGTACGCGCGGATGCCGGCGAAGTAGGCGTCCGTGCAGAGGGTGGAGCCGCTCTTGATGTCGCCGACGTGGAGGACGAGGTCGGCCTCCGGGTCGGCGTTGACGTCGGCGATCAGGCCCGGGAAGGCGAGGTACTGGGCCTCCCCGTAGGGCGTGTCGCCGATTACCGCGAGCGTCAGCGGCTTGAGCGAATGCGGGTTGATGGGCTTGCCGTCGCTGCAGAGAGCAACGACGGGCAGGACGAGGGCGGCCGCGAGGGCCGCGAGGGCCGCGAGGACTGCGGACAGGCGTCTCATCGCTCTTCCTCCTGCGAATCGGGAACCGCGCCGAACCTAGCCCCGCCGGCCGTCACCCGGGGTGTCGGGGAGGTGAAGACACTGGCTCGATCCGGTGGGGCGGGCGGGCGCACGGCCGCGACTCTGCTCCCGCCGGCTCAATGGGCGCACAAGCCAGTGCTTCGGAGGCCCGGAAACCGGCCACGTCCCCGGCGGCCACGTCCAGGGGTCTGACCCCGGGGCATGGCCGCCACGGACACCCTGTGTGTCACGAAGGTGTGACGGCGGGAGGAGCGTGACTGCTGCCGAAGACCGCGGGCCGTCCGGGGTTGCTCCGCCTCCAGCGTCCGTCCCGGCCACGGCCCGTCGGGCCGTGGCCAGGGGTCAGGCCCCGAACCGGCCGCCGGGGATAGGTCAACGTGGCCGGAAAGGGCGAGGGGCGGGTTTCCCCGCCCCTCGCGTTGGGTGCCTAGGTTGTCTGCCGGTCTACTGGTCGGCCCAGTAGGCGCCCGCGCCGACCATCGGCCACTCGCGCTCCGGATCGGCCCGGTAGAGCGGGCTCATCGCGAAGTTCACGAGCCGGGCCGTGCCGGCGTTGTTCATGCCGTGGACGACGAACGGCGAGCCCGGAGCCGAGGTGGTCTCCGAGTTCTGCCACATGCCTGCGATGAAGAAGTCCGTCAACGGGTACCGCGCGTCGACGGAGTAGGTCGCGGGCACCGCCGTGAACCAGCTCGGCGGGTCGACGATGGCGTAGTCCTCGGCGGGATACGCGCCGGTGATCGGGCTGGCAGAGCCCTCGTTGAGCCAGCGGATGATGCCGCTGCGCCCGGCGCCGCCGTTGGTGCCGACGGTGAGGCCGGTCACCTCGGCGCCGGCGGTGAGGAAGTTGGCGCCGTTCGTGCCGGCGCCCATGTAGCCGCCGCCGGCGGCGAAGAACGCCGTCAGCCGTGCCCGGGCGGTCGGGTTCGCCGCCGAGGGCCAGCCGCCCGTGTTCCAGATGACGTCGTAGTTCACGAGCGGATCGGTCGGCGAGGAGTTGATCGTCCCCGTCGAGACCGTGTCCACCGGGAACCCGAGGTTCCGGAGCGACCAGACGTCCTGGTTCACGGCGCCCGTGAGGGCGACGATCCGCGGGACGCGGTCGATCGGGTCGGTCGAGGACGGGAAGTCCTCGGTGACGACGCGGCGGAACAGCAGGCCGTTGTCGCGGCCGGCCGACGCCAGCGCCACCTTCGTGGCGTGGTCGGCCCCGAAGAGGACCGTGCCCGCCGGGAGCGTGCCGCCGGTCTTGGCCGGGAACGCCTCGAGGGCCATCTCGGCCGGGAGGCCGCCGCCCACGAGCGAGTTCAGCGTCCGAACGGCCGTCGCCGAGTCGAGCTCGAGGGCGTACGCCTCGGCGCGACCCGGCTCGACGCCGCCGTCGGGCGTCTGCGTCTTGTTGATCCGGTTCGTCACCGGCGAGAAGCCCGAGTCGAGCGGGATCTCGACGATGTCGGCGCCCCAGAGGTAGCCGTGGCTCCAGGCCGCGGGCGGGGCGTAGAGGATGCTGATCCGGTCGGAGACGTCGACGCCGGCGTTCAGCGCCGTGTCGGCGAGCCCGCGGTGCGCCTGATCCATCCAGACGACGTAGGAGCCGCGGTCGAACGTCTGGCCGTCGAATGAGCCGCCGAAGCGGATCGTCTCGACCTCGATGCCGTTCCGGAGGAGCCAGTCGACGAGGCGCTTGGCCTCCGCGTCGGACCGCTGGCCGTTGCCGACCGGGATCACGTACGCGTCCGGGAACTCCTTCATCCAGTTGTTGTCGACGTCGAACGGCGGATCGCAGCAGTCGACGCGCGGCTCGCCCGCGACGCCGCGGCGGTAGCGCTCCGCCTCGTCGTAGAGCATCTCGTTGCGGTTGTCGACCACGTAGTCGAGCGTCGAGGTCGTGGTGATGTACTGGATCTGGAACGAGCCCAGGCGCCCGGGCGTCTCGGCGACCGAGTCGCCGATGATTCCGCAGTTGCCGCTGGTCGGCTGGTTGCACATCTCGACCGTGGAGCCGTCGAGGCCGACGTGCTGGGCGTACATCGGGGTGTAGAAGGGACCCCAGTCGTCCCAGCTCTCGGCGACCGCCGGGCCGGGCATCTGCCCGTCGGAGCAGACCGTCGGCGGCCGGTTGAAGTCGCCGTCCGAGCACCAGTCGTTGATCGGCCGGGTGACGTCGAAACCGACCGCGTTCAGGGCGGCCTCGTTCGCGTCGATCCGGGCCTGGTTCCACTTGAGCCAGAGGTCGTACTCGATGCTCGGGTTGTGCGGCTTCGTCGTCGCCTCGATCAGCGTCGGGGTGACGTAGCCGTGCAGGTCGAGCACCTCGACCGGCAGCCACTTCTGGATGAGGGCGACGGTGGCGCGCACCTCGGACTGCGACTGCGTCATGAAGTCGCGGTTCATGTCGAAGCCGTTGCCGTTGGCCCTCGTGCCCGCGACCCGGCCGTCCGGGTTCTGGATCACGTTGAAGACGAGGATGACGTGGTTGAGGATGTCGTCGATCTGCGGATCGGCGCCGTACGGGGTGGTGGCGAGATCCTCGATGAGCTGCATGTTCGACTCGACGCCCTCGTACTCGTTCCCGTGGATGGCCCCGTTGACGAACACCGGGACCTTGACGTCGTCGCCCCACTTCTCGAGGAGCTCCTGCGCGCGCGCGGGATCCTCGAGCGCGATACCGCGGTACTGGTTCCAGCGCTGGTAGTCGCGGATCTGCTGCGGCGTCTCCAACGGGTTGAAGACGACGCCGTAGAGCGGGCGGCCGAGGGCCGAGTAGCCGATGACCTCGACGCTCATGCGATCGCCGATCTGATCGGCGGCGATCTGGTCGAGCGTGCAGCCGATCGCGTAGTAGGGGATGTGCGGGAAGCTTCCGGGCGGGTCGGTCGGATCGGTCCCGTCCGGAAGATTCTCGGCCGCGTCCGGAACCGGCGTCCCGCACCAGGGCGGCGTCAGCTGCGCGTTCGCGTTGCCCACCAACCCGAGAGAAACAGTGAGCGCCGCGAGCGCCAGCAGGACGAGCCTGCGAAATCTGCCTGGCAAATCAGAGCACCTCCTCGTAGGAACGAGAGAAGGAGGCTTGGGCCCCCTCATGAAGCGGCGTCGGTGCCGAGGCACGGCAGGCGGCGGCTGGTCGTGAGAACGGTCACGCCTGTCCCGGCCGCACGCGGCACCCCCTCCATCGCCGCACAAACCACCAAGCCATTGAAAAGGTCAGGGACCCAGGTGTCAAGCGGGCCCGGGCAGGGCGGCGGTTCGTGGTAGGCTCGGCGGCCTCGCTCCATGCGCAAGGCGATCGCACTCCTGGTCTCGGTCGCGCTCCTCGGCGCGACGGCGGCGTGCGGCTCGGACGACGACGAGGCCGCGCCGGCGACGACGGCTCCCGCCACGGAGGAGACGGACACCGCGACCGAGGCGACGACCGAGGAGGAACCCGACCCCTGCGCGAAGGAGGAGCTCGTCACGGTGGTGGACGGGTCGCTCACGATCGCCACCGACAACCCCGCCTTCCCGCCCTGGTTCCAGGACGAGGAGGGTGCTCCCTGGGATCCGACCACGCCCGCGACCGGCCTCGGCTACGAGGCAGCCGTCGCGTACGCCGTCGCCGAGCAGCTCGGCTTCACGATGGACGAGGTGCGCTGGGCCGTCGTCCCGTTCAACAACGTCTTCAGGCCGGGGCCGAAGGACTTCGACTTCGACATCAACCAGGTCTCCTACCTGCCCGCGCGCGACGAGGCGGTCGATTTCAGCGACTCCTACTACGACGTCGAGCAGGCGGTCGTGACGCTCAAGGGCTCGGAGTTCGCGAGCGCGGCCTCGCTCGCCGACCTGCAGGGCGCCAAGCTCGGCGCGCAGGTGGGGACGACGAGCTACAACGCCATCGTCGAGCTGATCCAGCCGTCGCAGGATCCGGCGGTCTACGACCGGAACGACGACGCGATCCGGGCGCTCCAGAACAAGCAGATCGACGGCATCGTCGTCGACTTCCCGAGCACGGGCTACATCACGGCCGTCCAGGTGCCGAACGCGACCGTCGTCGGCAGGCTGCCCGCCGGCGAGGAGTACTTCGGGCTCGTCTTCGAGGAGGGGAACCCGCTCCGAGACTGCGTGAACGAGGCGATCGCCGCGCTCCAGTCCGACGGGTCGATCGCGCAGTTCCAGGAGGAGTGGATCAACACCGCCGCCCCGCCCGTCCTCGAGTAGCGGCCGCTTGAACCACTCCGGCGCCTCCGGCCGGCGAAGCACGCTGATCGCGCTCGCGAGCACGCTCGTGTTCGCCGCGGTTCTCGTCCTCGTCGTCTCGAACGCTCCCGGCTGGCCGTCCGTCAAGCAGGCGTTCTTCAACGGCGAGGTCTTCCGGGACTCGCTCGGCGTGATTCCGGAGGCCTTCCTCGTCAACGTGAAGATCTTCCTGATCGCCGAGGTGCTGATCCTGCCCTTCGCGCTCCTGATCGCGGTGCTGCGAAGCCTGCCGGGTCCCGTGTTCTTCCCGCTGCGCGCGCTGGCCGTCGTCTACGCCGACCTCTTCCGCGGCATTCCGACGATCCTCGTCATCTACATGCTCGGCTTCGGCGTCCCGGCGCTCGGGCTCTCCTGGCTCCCCATCGACCCGCTCTTCTGGGGCGTCGTCGCGCTCGTCCTCGTCTACTCGGCCTACGTGTCCGAGGTCTACCGCGCGGGAATCGAGTCCGTGCACCCGAGCCAGACGGCGGCCGCGCGCTCGCTCGGGCTCTCGCACGTGACGGCGCTGCGGTTCGTCGTGCTCCCCCAGGCCGTGCGCCGGGTCGTCCCCCCGCTCCTGAACGACTTCATCGGCCTGCAGAAGGACACGGCGCTCGTCGGGCTCCTCGGCGTGGTCGAGGCCTTCCGCCAGTCGCAGATCGAGGTGGCCTCGACCTTCAACTACACGCCGTACCTGGTGACGGCGATCCTCTTCGTGCTGCTGACGATCCCGCTGGCGCGGCTGACGGACTGGCTCGTCGCGCGCGACCGGCGGCGCCAGCTCGCGGCCGGGGGTGCATTGTGAGCGCCGCACCGGCCCTCGTCCTCGACGGCGTCCGCAAGTCGTTCGGCAAGCACGAGGTGCTCCGCGGGATCGACCTGGAGCTGGCGCCGCACGAGGTCGTCTGCCTGATCGGCGCCTCGGGCTCCGGCAAGTCGACGCTCCTGCGCTGCGTGAACATGCTCGAGCCGGTGGACGAGGGCCGGGTCGTGCTCGGCGGCGACGAGATCACCGCGCCGGGCGTGAACCTCGACCGCGTCCGCCGGCGCGTCGGGATCGTCTTCCAGGCGTTCAACCTCTTCCCGCACATGACCGTCCTCCGGAACGTCACGCTCGGCCCGACGAAGGCGCTCGGCAAGCGGCGCGCCGACGCCGAGGAGGACGCGCTCGAGCTGCTCGGCCGCTTCGGGCTCGCCGACCGCGCGGGCGACTACCCCGACCGGCTCTCCGGCGGCCAGCAGCAGCGGGTGGCGATCGTCCGCGCGCTGGCGATGGAGCCCGAGCTCATGCTCCTGGACGAGGTCACGAGCGCGCTCGACCCCGAGCTCGTCGCCGAGGTGCTGAGCGTCATCCGCGAGCTGGCCGACGCGGGGATGACGATGCTGATCGCCACCCACGAGATGTCCTTCGCGCGGGACATCGCGAGCCGCGTCTGCTTCCTCGACGACGGAGTCATCCTCGAGGAGGGAGACCCCGAGCAGATCTTCAGCGCGCCGCGCGAGCCGCGGACGCAGCAGTTCCTCCAGCGGATCGTGGCCGCCGGGCGGCTCTAGGGACGACGGCCGCGCGGCCGGGCCTCAGCGGACGAGCTGCACGCGGAGGCGGAAGGGCCGCTGGTCGTCGAGCGGCCGGCCGAGGCAGGACGTCGAGGGCGGGCCCGGGAAGGTCCAGCACGAGGCCACGCGCGTGCTGCCGTTGGAGAGGACGACCTCGACGCGCCTGACCGTGGCGCGCGCGAACGGCGCCCCCCACCGGGCAAAGCCGGTGGCTCCCTGGTTGAGGCGGTGGACGACGACGGTGCCGTTCTTCCTGACCACCAGGACGGTCGCGCGGGCGCCGTGCTTCGGGAGCCGCACCTCGACCCGGAGCCTCGCGTTCGCCGGCCCCGACGATCCGCGCGCGAAGGCGACGGTCCGCGAGGCGAGGTGGTTGATCCGCCAGGTGCGCCAGCCCACGGACGGGTGGTTCCGCCCGATGCCGAACACGGCCGCCCGGGGCGAGATCGGGTAGCCGGCCGCCTGTGCGTCCTCGTAGTCGCCGAGGCGGTTGGCGGTGGCGAACTGCGCGAAGACGTTCCGGAAGCCGAGCCCGCGCTGGCTCAGCTCCTTCGTCACCGCCTGGAGCGAGTAGTTGTCCGGCGAGACGTTCGGGACCGACGCGTCAGCACGCTCCCAGATCTCGCGCACGATGCCGGGGTCGCCGGCGACCTTCTCCTGGAGGAAGCGCCAGAAGATCCAGGCTCCGTACTCGGAGTTGCCGAACCCGCCGCGGTCGAGCGAGGAGCCGGGGCGCGTCAGCGGGCTCCACAGCTCGAGGAAGTTCACGTTGTCGTCGATCGCCGGGTAGACGGTCTCCTCGATGTTCGTCGCCGTTCCCTCCATGAACCAGTGGTCCTCGAGCCAGTCGTAGGCGAACTGCGAGGCGTGGTGGAACTCGTGCGCCGACGTCACCTGGAGGAACTCCGGCGGCGTGTGCTCGTCGCCGTACTGCTCCCGCGCGAAGTCGTCGTCGATGACGCAGTACGCCGAGACCGCGTAGACGCCGGGAGCGCCGGCGGAGGGGTCGTCGCTCGTGCAGTAGCCGAAGACGCCGCTCGAGCCGACGTCGTCGAGGTAGACGTCGAGCAGCATGCTGCCGCCGTTGTTCGCGGAGCCCAGGTCCGTGAGCGGCGCCCGGTACCCGATCCCGTCGATCTGCTGGGACCACACGTCCTCCCAGGTGACGAGCGTCAGGTCGACCCAGTCGGGGATGCCGTTCGCGGGGTCGACGTCATCGGGCGGCGGCGCGTCGTCGTTCCCGACCTCGTCGACCCAGTGGACGCAGACGTTGCCACCACATGACGGGCTGTCGATCGACTCGTCCGCGGTCCAGCCGTCGCCGATCGGCACCTTCGGATCCTGGCCCGGCGGCGGGTCCGGGTCGTCCGGCCGGGCGAGGAGGCGGCGCGCGGCGACCCGCTCGGCGGGAGCCAGGTCGCCGACCCGGACGGCGAGGTCGCGGAGGATCAGCGTCGCGTCGCGCGCGTCCGGGCGGACGACGTGGCCGAACTCGCGGCGCACCTTCCCGAGCTGGAAGAGGCTGCGCGCGCGCTCGAGCGCGTACTCGGCCTCGGACAGCTCGCCGGTCTCGAGCGCGGCTGCTAGCGCGTCGTCGGCGACGGGGACGGGCGCGGGGAGCGGGCGCTCCGCAGCCTGCGTCCGGGCGGCGGTCGGGGCCGCCAGGCCGAGCGCGAGAAGGCCGAGCCAGGCCGTCAGGCCCAGCCCGCGCATCGGTGATCCAGATAGCCGCACCTGCCGCATGGAACTCTACTGAAACCTTCGGCGCCGACAGGACCCGGCGATAGACTCGATTCCGGTGAGCGTCGCGTCTCCGTCCGTCCCTCAGACCCGCACGATCGACGTGCTCGACCACGGTTTCGTCAGGCTCGACGAGGCGATGGCGAGCGACCTTTCCGTGGTCAATGCGGCGCGGGTCAGCTTCGCGCGGCGCAAGGAGGAGATGGACGACTCCGACCGCGGCCTCATCGGCTTCCTGCTCCGCGAAAGGCACGGGACACCCTTCGAACATAACGCCTTCCGCTTCCACATCCGGGCGCCGATCTTCGTCGCGCGCGAGTGGTTCCGGCACCGGATCGGCTCCTTCAACGAGTTCAGCATGCGCTACGCCAAGGCCACGGACGACTTCTACGTGCCGGCGGCCGAGGACGTGCGGACACAGGTGGGGAAGCCGGGCTCCTACTCGTTCGAGCCGGTCGAGCCCGAGCTTGCCGAGACGGCGCGGGAGGAGCTGGCCGCCGTGTACGCGGCCGCCTACGCCGCCTACGAGCGCCTCGTCGAGCAGGGCGTCGCGCGGGAGCTGGCGCGGGCGGTCATGCCGGTGGGCGCCTACACCGAGTTCTACTGGACGGTGAACGCGCGGGCGCTCATGAACTTCGTCTCGCTGCGCGCCGCCGAGACCGCCCAGCGCGAGATCCGCCGCTACGCGGAGGCGTGCGAGCGCTTCCTCGCGGAGGAGATGCCGGTGACGTACGAGGCCTTTGTCTCGGCCGGCCGCACCGCGCCGTAGCGCCGGTCAGGCGTCCGGGATCTCCGCGGTGAGGAGCGGCGGCGGCTCGTCGCGGCGGTTGCCGCCGGAGATGACCCAGGTGTCGAAGTCCCGGAACTGGTACGAGACGGTCATGCGGACGGTGGTCGTGCCCTCGCCGACGGCGAAGTAGCCGCAGGTGGCCGCCCACTCGCCGTCCCTCTCGAGCCAGAGGGCATAGTCCTCGCCGGGATCGAGCTGCGGCAGGCCGGAGACGTCGACGAGGAGCTCGACGTTTCCGGAGTCCTCGTCGCGCTCGCCGACCCTGACGACGGCGCTCGCCTCCGGAGCGCTCGCGGTCGGCTCGAGGTCGACCGTGTACGCCGCCGGGAAGCGGCTCCCGTTCCAGTATCCGAGCGCGAAGAAGCTCGCCGCGAGCAGGACCGCCGCGAACGCGAGCACGGCGGCGACGCGCCGGCGCGGCCGCGCGGCGCGCCTCCGGTCGAGCGGCAGCTCGGCCACGGCCTGCGTCAGGCTCGTGGGCACATCGTGAGGAGGTGCGGGAACACGCCGGAGCAGCGCGTCGACCTCCTGGAGCCGCTCGAGCTCCGCCGGCGGCAGGTCCCGGCCGACCAGCTCGCGGAGGTCCGGTGGCTTCCTCATGCCCTCACCTCGTCGAGCAGCCCGGCCAGGCGCGCGAGGCCGGTGCGCGTGCGGGTCTTCACCGTTCCGAGCGGGACGTCCAGGTAGCTCGCGATCTCGGCCTGCGAGAGGCCGCTCCAGTACGCGAGCTCGAGCACGGCCCGCTCGCGCTCGGGGAGCTGCTCGAGCGCGCTGTGCACCCGCCAGGCGAGCCAGGCGCCCTCGGCCTGCTCCTCCGGCCCCGCCTCCGTGGTCGCCTCGTCGGGCACCTCGACGGCGGGCTCGCGCCGCTGGCGGGCCCGGTCGATGATCGCGTGCCGCGCGACCGCGTAGAGCCAGGCCGAGGCCGAGCCCCGGTCGGCGCGGTAGCTGCGGGCGGAGCGCCAGACCGCGGCGAAGGTCTCCTGCGCCGCCTCTTCGGCGCGGCCGTTGTCGCCGAGCTGGCGCATCGCCATCGCGAGGACCGGGCGCGCGAAGCGCCGGTAGAGCTCGGTGAACGCGTCTCGATCACCCCCGGCCACGCGTTCGATCAGCCGGGAGTCGCTCTCGGCTGCTGCCACGGCGACAGACATATACGCCACGGCTATACGAAACACAAGCCGCGGGTGGATTGTGTCGGGCGTGTTACCGGAGCAGCCGCCCGCCGTCGACGACCAGCGACGTGCCCGTGACGAACGGGGCTCCGACGAGGTAGGCGACTGCGCCGGCCACGTCCTCCGGGGAGCCGACGCGGCCGAGCATCGTCTCGGCGGCGCGGCGCTCCTCCTGCTCCGGGTCGACTGCGACCGGCCCCGGCGCGACTCCGCACACCCGCACGTCGGGGGCGAGGGCCCGCGCGAGCACGCGGGTGAGCATCGCCTGGGCCGCCTTGGCGGCGCAGTGGGGCGCGAACGACGGCCACGGCTGGTAGGCGGCAACGTCCTCGACGAGGACGAGCAGGCCGAGCTCCGACTCGCGGAGATACGGGGCCGCCGCCTGCGCCACGAAGAAGCTGCCCCGGGCGGTTGCGCCGAAGGCGGCGTCCCACTCGTCCGCGGTGACCTCCTCGACCCGCCGCGGCTCGAAGCCTTCCGCCGCCGCATGGACGACGAGGTCGAGCCCGCCGAGCTCGGCGGCGGCGCGCCCGACAAGCGCGCGGCAGGCCTCCGGGTCGGCAAGGTCGCCGTCGCGGCGTCCGGCGGCGAGAACGGCGAACCCGTCCGCCTCGAGCCGGGCCGCGACCGCGCTCCCGACGCGTCCGGTCCCGCCGGTCACGAGTGCGCTCCGGGGGTCGGTTGTCACGCCCGGAACGATAAGCTCCCGCGCGCGTAAACGAGTCGACGGAAAGGCTGGCATGGCAACCTTGGCTTTCAACCGGGCGGAGATCGCGGCGCGCGAGCTCAAGCCCGAGGTCCTCGAGATGGACGGCATCTCCCGCGCCTCGGTCGAGGCGCACTACAAGCTCTACCAGGGCTACGTGGCGAAGCGGAACGAGATCCTGGCGAAGCTCGGCGAGGTCGACCTCGCCGCGGCGAACCAGGTCTACTCCGAGATCCGCGCGCTCAAGGTCGACCTGACCTTCGCGATCGGCGGGGTCAAGAACCACGAGATCTACTTCGAGCACCTGGGCGGCGGCGGCGGGAGCCCGGACGGCGCCATCGGCGAGCTGATCGCCCGCGACTTCGGCAGCGCCGACGACTGGCGCGCCGACCTGAAGGCGACCGGGATGGCCGGGCGCGGCTGGGCCTGGACGGCCTACGACTTCGACGAGCAGCGGCTCTTCAACTACGTCGGCGACGCCCAGAACACGTTCCCGATCTGGAACGCGGCCCCGCTCGTCGCCCTCGACGTCTACGAGCACGCGTACTTCCTCGACTACCAGACCGACCGCGCGTCCTACATCGAGGCGTTCTTCGGAAACCTCGACTGGGACGTCGTCAACGGCTGGGTCGCCGGGTACGGCATCGCGTCCTGACCGACCTTGCCCTCATCGCCGCGGGCTACGTCCTCGGCAGCATGCCGTGGGGGTACTGGCTCCCCCGGCTCCTGCGCGGCGTCGACATCCGGACGCTGGGAAGCAAGAACCCGGGTGCGACGAACGTCTGGCGCGTCTTCGGGTTCAGGCTGGGGATCGCGGTCGCCCTGCTGGACATCGCCAAGGGCGCGGCCGCCGCGCTCCTCGGCCTCTGGCTCGGCGGCGACCTCGTCGGCGTCCTGGCAGGCGTCGCGGCGATGATCGGCCACTGGCGGCCGCTCTTCCTCGGCTTCCAGCGCGGAGGGAAGATGGTTGCCACGACCGGCGGCGTCGCCCTCGCGGTCGCCCCGCTCGCGGCCCTCGCGGCGGCGGGCGTCTGGCTCCTCGTCTTCTTCGTCCTCCGCTACGCGTCGCTCGCGTCGATCGCCGCTGCGGTCTCGCTCCCGCTCTGGGCCGTCCTCTTCGGCGCCTCCTGGCCGGTGATCGGCTTCACGGCGGGCGCCGCGCTCGCCATCGTCGTCCTCCACCGCTCCAACATCCGTCGCCTGCTGGCCGGGGAGGAGAGCCGCATCGAGCTCAGGCGGCCGCGGCTGGGCGGCTCGAACGCGCCGCTCCCCGGAAAACCCTCCTAGACGGCGCGGAGCCAGTCGCGGAGCTCGGTGTGCCGCGGCGAGTGGCCGCCGTTCGCCAGCTCGGAGCGCAGCTCGCCGACGGTGCCGAAGCGCTCGGCGAGGACGTCGTGGTTGTGGATCGTCTCGAAGTTGACCTGGCGGGCGAGCACGAAGTCCTCCTCCGTGAGCTCGCCGTAGGCATCGAGTGCGCCCTTGACCATCAGCCGGACGGAGTCCTCCACGAAGCGAGGCGAGAGGTGGGCGTGCTCGACGACGAAGAGCTCGTCGGGCCGCTTCAGGAGCTCGTAGACGGGGGAGCTCATCGAGCTCTCCACGAGCTCGACGAGGTCCTCGGCGTCGAGCCGGAGGTCGGTGCCGAGGTAGAGCGTCCCGCGGCCGCGCTGGTTGTGGGTGGCGAGGGGGACGAGCGAGAGGATCCGCTCGACGTCCGCCTCCTCGAACCCGGCGTCGCCCAACCGCTCGGCCGCCTGGTCGCGGACGAGACCCTGCGCGCAGGGGCAGGCGTTGATCCCCGTCGCCTCCACGCCGACGAGGCGGCGCGAGGCCGAGCGCGACGCCGCCGCGAGGCCGATCAGGGTGACGAGCTCCTGCGTGCGCAGGCCGGTCACCGGCGTCGAGCGCTCGATCGGGTAGCGCGCCGCGATCTTCACCTCGGCGCGGAGCGCGTCCTGCCGCTCGACGATGTGGCGGGCGATGTGCTCGGCCAGCTGCTCGACGAGCAGCATCTCCCCGATGACGAGCTTGTCGATCGCCTCCTCGAAGAGCTCCGGGAAGCGCGACATGTGCACGCCCTTCTGCGCCGGGTCGAGGTCGACGAAGCAGTCGATCTCGGCGGAGACGAGCGCGTCCGACCCGCCGTGCTGCATCCGCACGGCCTTCTGCACGCCGGTGACGCCCGCGCGGGAGAGCCCGAGCTGCACCTCCGGGACGGAGGCCTGCATGTCAACCGCTCCCCCCGGCGCCGTTAGTCTCCGCTCCATCCCGGAGAACGTAGCAGCCCAGTGACAACCGCCAACGACCGCCGCTTCGCCGAGCTCGTCTCGGTCGCCTGCCACGACATCCTCACCCCGCTGGCGACCGTCTACGGCTTCGCGCGGACGCTCGAGCAGCTGCCGCTGGACGACCCCGCGCCGCGCTACCTGGAGATGATCGGGGCGGCGTCGTCCCAGATCGACGAGCTCGTCGACCAGCTCCGGCTGGTGGCGCGGATCGAGGCGGGGAGGTACGAGCCGGCCCTCGCCGAGCGCGACTCGCTGGAGCTCGCCCGCGAGGCCGCCGGCCGGCTGGAGGAGGGGCGCGTGCTCGTGAGCGGCCGGGGCGCACCGGTCCGGGTCGACCCCGACCCGACGGTGCGGGCGCTCGCGCAGCTCGCGCGGGCGGCGGCCCGCTTCGGCGGCCACGACAGCGTGTCGCTCGCGGTCGCCGGCGCCGAGCTCACGCTGTCGCCGCTCTCGCGCAGCGCCCTGCCGGTCGTGCTCGGGGAGGAGGCGCGGGAGCTGGCCGCTCCCGCAGCTGCGCTACTCCTCCGGGCGCTCGGCGGCGACCTCGAGGCCCGCGAGGAAACCCTGCTGATCCGCTTGCCTACCGGTTCCTGAACGGATCGACGTAGACGTCGTCGATCTGCCAGGCGGCGCCGAGCCCGAGCGGCTTGAAGCGGAACGCGACCGCCAGCTCGCCGTCGTCGCCGAGGACCGAGAGGAAGTCCGCGAGCACCAGGCCCGGGAGGGAGGGGTGCCAGGCCCTCGGGCCGGTGTGGACGCCGACCGGGAGGACGAGCACGCCGCCCGTGAGCGGGTTCTCGACCAGCGCCTCGACCCGCAGGCTGGAGAGGACGGGCGTCGCCCGGTTCCGGGCGAAGTACCGGACCGTGGGGTGCAGGAGCTGCACGCACATGGCCCGGGTCGTCGCCGAGCTGCCGGTCGGCAGGTACAGCGAGCGCGAGTCGCCGGCGCCCCCGACGTAGAAGGTCTCGTTCCCGGCCACGACCTTCGCGCCGCCGGTCAGCCGCCACCCGGTCGCGCCGCTCTCGAGGTTGCCGTTCGGCGCGAGCACGTACCGCATCGGGTCGAGCCAGCGCTTGAACGGCTGTTCCGCCGTCCGGCCCTCGCACGGAGCGGCCGAGTCGGCGAACGAGCCCGCAGCCGCCGGAGCCGCCAGCGCGAGCGACGCGACGAGCGTGAGCACGACCTGCCGCACGAGACCTCCCATGACCGCAAACCTCTCCTTGCCGCTGGTTGTCTCAGTGTCCCCGGAAAGGGGAGAGCGGCTATCCCTCGGAGGAGGGAAGCGGCCCGTCACGATCCCCCGTTCGAGTGAGACTCGGGCCGCCCCGGCCCCCGAAGATCCGGTGTGGAGATGACCGCGGCGCCGTCCACTGCGGCCGAGCTCGACCCGCAGGCCGGCGGGCTGATCGAGGACGCCCGCGCCCGGGCGCCCGAGCGGCTCGGCGGGCGTGACTCGCGGGCGGCGCTCGCCGGGGCGCTCGCGTTCCTCGCTGTTGCCGTCCCCTTCGCCTTCCTGACGCCGACGGGACGAGCGGCGTCGCCCGGCGTCTTCGTCCTGCTCGTGCTGGCCTACGCGGTCGCCGCGCGCGTCGAGTTCGAGGTCGGCCCGGGCTTCGCGGTGCCGACGGAGATCGTCTTCGTCCCCATGCTCTTCCTCCTGCCGGTCGGCGTCGTGCCGCTCTGCGTCGCCCTCGGCTTCGTCCTCTGCGCGGCCGTCGATGTCGTCCGCGGGAGGGTGCACGGCGAGCGCGCGCTGCTCGAGGTCTTCAGCGCGTGGCACGCGCTCGGCCCGGCGGTCGTGCTCGCGCTCGCCGGCGAGCCCGACCCGACCTGGGCGGTGCTGCCGGTGCTGGGCCTCGCTCTGGCCGCCCAGTTCGGGCTCGACCTCGCCAGCTCCGCGGCGCGTGCGCGCTACGCCTTCGGCATGTCCGCGCGCGACCAGCTGCGAGCGACGGCGCCCGTCTACCTGGTCGACGCCGCGCTCGCCCCGGCCGGCTTCCTCTTCGCCGTCGTCGCCTTCGACCAGCCCTACGCGCTCCTGCTCGTCCTGCCGCTCGTCGGCCTGCTCGCGTTCTTCGCGCAGGAGCGCACCCGCCGCATCGACCACGCGCTCGAGCTGGGGCGCGCCTACCGCGGCACGGCACTCCTGCTCGGCGACGTGATCGAGGCCGACGACGCCTACACGGGCACGCACAGCCGCGACGTCGTCGAGCTGGTCGTCGCCACCGCGGCCGAGCTCGGCCTCGACGCGCGCTCGCAGCGAGACGCCGAGCTGACCGCGCTTCTCCACGACGTCGGCAAGATCCGCATCCCCGCCGAGATCATCTCCAAGCCGGGGAAGCTGACCCCGGAGGAGCGGGCGGTGATCGAGACGCACACCGTCGAGGGCGAGAAGATGCTGGAGCAGGTCGGCGGCCTCCTCGGCCGCGTCGGCCACCTCGTCCGCTCCTGCCACGAGCGCTGGGACGGCGCCGGGTACCCCGACGGCCTCGCCGGCGAGGAGACGCCGCTCGTCGCGCGCATCGTCTGCGCCTGCGACGCCTACAGCGCGATGACGACCGACCGCCCGTACCGTGAGGCGCGCTCGCCCGAGGAGGCGCTGACGGAGCTACAGCTCTGCGCGGGCACGCAGTTCGACCCCGAGGTCGTTGCCGCCCTGAAGGCGGTCGTGGCTCGCGGCCGCTAGGGGCAGAGCCGCGGGAGCCGGCCTCCCGAGCGGAACGGGGGTGCCTCGGTAGTTCCGCGCAGGCAGATCCGCGTTCCCGCCGATGGCTCGCGCCCGCCCGAGGCGAGACTCTGGTCACACGAACGCGGCGATCGCGGCGTACGTGCTTCTCGGCTCCATGCTCACCCTCGTGCTCGGCTGATTCCTGACGGGGGCATCCCGGCCGGGCCACCCTTTCGGGTGAACCGGCGCTTGATCCCCCGTTCGCGGCCCCCCGGCCGAGGGACAGGGTCGTTGCGCCGCCGCGGCCGCACGCCGATTAGACGCGTGCATGAGCCGCCGCACTCTGTCCGTTCGCCCCTACCCGTGGTCCCGGCGGGGGGCAGCGGTCGCCGTCGCCTTCGTCGCCTGCGCCGCCACACTCCTGGGCGCCGGCCCCGCGTCGGCCGCCTCGCCCCGGCCTGCCAAGCCCGCGCCGCTCCGCGTCGTCTCCGCCTCCACCGAGACCGTCGTCCTGGCCTGGAAGCGGACCGCGCCGCGCTTTGCCGTCTCGAAGAACCTCCGCCGCCAGGCCGTCGTCCGGACACGCCGCTACGCGTACCGCAACCTCCCCTGCGGCCGCTCGTTCCGCTTCGGCGTGCGTGCGATCAGCCGCGCGGGCCGGGTCTCCCGGATCGCCACGATCCGCGCCCGGACGCGTCAGTGCGCGCCCGTGCCCGACGACGGCCCGCCCGCGTCCGTCCAGGCTCCGGGCCTGTCCGGGAGCGCCGCCGTCGGCGAGGTCCTCACGACGTCGGACGGGACGTGGGCGGGCACCGTGCCCATGACCTACGGATACGAGTGGCTCCGCTGCGACTCCACGGGCTGGAACTGCGCGGCCATCCCCGGGGCCGCGTCCCTCACGTACCTCGTCTCGGCCGCGGACGTCGGCTCGCGCCTCCGCGCGCGCGTGACCGCCACCAACTCCCTCGGCGCCGCCGAGGCAACCTCGGCGGCCACCGCCGCCGTCGCCGCCGAGCCGCCGCCTCCGGATCCCCCGCCTCCGCCGCCTCCGCCGCCCCCGCCTCCGCCTCCGACCGCCGGCGTCTGCACCGGCACCGACATCCGGTACACGTCGACGGCCCCGGGCTCGAGCGCGCAGATCGTCTTCGACCTCGGGTCGAGCACGTACGCCTGCGGCCGCTTCGCCAACGGCGACTGGTACGTCGTCGGCCCCGCCGTCATCCGGCAGATCACGCCGGCCATGACCGGCTCGGGCTCGAGCCTGCGCCACGGCGTCGACGTGAACCCCGCGGTGACGTCGGGGAACGCCCAGCGCTGGGACGGCCGCCTCGAGGGCGTCCAGAGCGCGTCCGTCTCCTTCCCCTACACGGCGCAGCCGGGACAGTCGATCGTCAAGTACGTCTCGAACGACCCGGGCGGCGCCTGCCCCGATCGCCACTGCGGGAAGTTCGCGGCCGTCCTCACGGTGCTCGCCTCCGCCCCCGCCAGCCCGGAGACGACGTTCCGTCCGCCCTACTGGGGCACGCACAAGCCGCTCTTCTCGACGACGAGCCTCGACCTCGGCCTGCTGAAGCGGCTCAGCTCGAGCGCGGTCCCGGCGAAGATCAGCCGGAGCGAGGCGCTCCTCCGGACGGCGCACTTCCGGCTCGACAACAGCCCGAGCTCGGTCGCCGCCGGCGGCGAGCTCGAGCCCGTGGACGCCTTCCACGAGGGCAACGCCTGGGGCGCGAACGTCCTCAGGGCCGATGCCGAGGTCGCCTTCTGGCTCATGCTCGACAACGCATGCGCCAGCCCGCCGTGCTCGGCGGCCGCCGACCAGGCGGCCAAGCTGCCGGTGCTGATCGGCTTCGTCCAGAACGGGATCGACCTCTGGGCGGGGACGCGCGGCGGCCTCAACGTCACGCGCGGCGGCGGCGGCAACTCCACCGGCAAGCTCCTCCTCGAGGTCTTCGCCGCGACCTTCCTCAGGAACACGGAGATGGCCGCCGACATCGCCGCGGCGCCGGAGCGCAACTTCTGGGAGACGTTCAGCCTCTACCGGGGCGTGAACGGCAGGGCGCTCTGGGGCCAGATGTGGCACAACGGCAACGTCGAGGCGTGGGAGCAGGAGTACTGGGACGAGCTAGACGCGTGCACGAACTGCAGCACGCGCGACCCGTACGCGCTCGTCGACGGCGGCGCCCGGCCGGGGAGCTCGTACCAGCGCGCGACGATGCTGCCCACGAAGTACATGGCCCTCGTCCTCCGGCTGATCCCCGAGACGGCGGCTTACTGGCCCGGCCAGCACGAGACCGTGATCACTGACTACGCCGACCGGGTGGTCAGCGCCGGCGCGCTCACGATCCCGGACACCTGCGCGACCAAGGAAGGCACGTACGGCGTCGACTACGGCCCGAACGGCCAGGGCGGTTGCATCCGGCACAACCAGGGGCAGAATGCCGGCCGCGTCCCGCAGTACAACGGGACGACCGTCGACGGCGAGGGCACCGGCGCGCGCCGCAGCGTCTTCGGCGACCAGATGTGGGACGCGTACCGCTGAGGCGGCGCGCGGTGGCTACCTGAGCAGGCGCGAGAGCCGCCGGTCCTTGAGGACGCGCCCGCCCGTCTGGCACTCCGGGCAGTAGAAGATCGTGTGCTCCTCGAAGTCGACGCGCTCGAGCGGCGTCGCGCAGTTGGGGCACGGCTCGCCGAGGCGGTTGTGCACCCTGTACGCCTTCTTGTCGGCCGCGCCGGCGAGGCGCAGCTCCAGCCCTTCTGCGAGGAGCTCGCGGATCGTCGCAGCCAGGCGCTCGAGCTCCTCGTCCGCGAGGTCGGTCGTCAGCGCGTACGGCGAGAGCCTCGCGCGGTTCAGGATCTCGTTCGACCACGCGCGGCCGATCCCGGCGAGGGCGCGCTGGTCGCGCAGGAACGGATGCAGGCGTCGCGACTCGCGGCGCGCGATCTCCGCCAGCTCCCCGGCCGTGATCTCCGAGGCCTCCGGGCCGAGGTGGGCCAGCTCCTCCTCCAGCTCCTCCGGCCGGTAGACGCCGACCCGCGCGCGCTTCTTCGGCCCGCCTTCGGTGAGGATCAGCTCGCTGCCGTCCTCCAGGCGGAGCCGGAAGGCCGGCGTCTTCGGGCCCTTCGTGCCGGGCTCGAGGAAGCGGATGCGGCCGGCCGACATGAGGTGGACGTGCAGGACGAGCTCGCCGTCTTCGGTGGGGAACATCAGGTGCTTCCCGCGCCTGCGCGCCCCCGCGAGGCGCCGGCCCTCGAGCGCCGCGAGCGGCGGGTCGAACGTCTTCAGCGTGGCGATGTGCGCCGGGCCGGCCTTGGCGACCGGCGAGCGGGCGACCGGCCCGTCCAGCACGCGCCGTGCCGCCTCCACCTCGGGAAACTCGGGAATGATTCCTCCTCGTGGACGCGATCAATGTAGCCGTGACCCGCGGGGAGATCGTCGAGTCCCGGCACCGCGTCCACGCGGTCGTCGTCCGCGACGGCGCCGTCGCCGAGTCCTGGGGCGACCCGGCCCTGGTCGCCTACGTGCGCTCGGCGCTGAAGCCGGTGCAGGCGCTTCCGCTCGTTCCCTACGATCTCCCGCCGGAGGAGCTCGCGATCGCCTGCGCCTCGCACGAGGCGCTCCCCGGCCAGCTCGTGGCCGTGCGCGCCCTCCTCGAGCGGGCGGGCGTCTCGGCGGACGACCTCGAGTGCGGCGCCGAGCACGGCTCGCGCCTGCGCCACAACTGCTCCGGGAAGCACGCCGGCTTCCTCTTCCTCTGCCGTGCGCGCGGCTGGGAGACGGAGGGCTACCGGCTCCCGGAGCACCCGCTCCAGCGGGAGATCGCGGCGCTCGTCTCCGGCCTTGTCGGGCGCGAGCCGGCGGCCGCGATCGACGGCTGCGGCGTGCCGACGTACGCGCTCTCCCTCACCGAGATGGCGCGGATGTTCGCCGGGCTCGCCCGCGGTGAGCCGGAGGGGATGGCCTCCGTCACCGCTGCGATGACCGCTCACCCCGAGCTGGTCGGCGGGCCGCAGGCCGTCGACACGCTCGTGATGCGCGCGCTCCCGGGCTCGGTCGCCAAGCGCGGGGCCGAAGGGCTCCTGTGCGCCGGCCTGCCGGACGGGACGGGCGTTGCCCTCAAGGTCGAGGACGGGGCCTACCGGGCCTCGTACGCGGCGGCCGGAGTCGTGCTCGGGCTGCCGGAGCTGGCCGAGCGGCCGCTGCATTCGAGCCGCGGCGACCTCGTCGGGTCGGTGTCGGCCGAGGCCTGAGGAAAATTTCGTCTACCACTTTTCCACAGGCGCTGTAGAATCCCGGGCCGATGTGCCTGTAGGGCCGGCGAACAGCAGAACCTCGCCGGCTCTCTTTTCGTTCCAGCCACAAACGTTGCACCGGTAACGAGAAAGGCGGGTCAATGCTCCAGGTCGACGTCTCCCTGCCCGAGATCGAGGAGCTGCAGAAGCTCGTCGCCGACGGACAGGACAAGGGGTTCCTCACCTACGACGAGATCGTCTCGGGGCTCGAGGAAGTCGACCTCACGAAGGAGCAGGTCGAGGAGTTCTACACCTACCTCATCGATCACGGCATCGAGCTCATGGAGGGCGTCGAGCACAAGATGCCGCCTCACGAGGAGCCCGCCCTCGCCGAGGAGGAGAAGGTTCCGAAGCTCGACCTCACCGTCGAGCCGTCGCTCGACTCGCTGCGGCTCTACCTGCGCGAGATCGGGCGCGTGCCGCTCCTCACCGCCGACCAGGAGGTCACGCTCGCCAAGCGCATCGAGCGCGGCGACATGGGCGCGAAGACGGAGATGATCGAGGCGAACCTCCGCCTCGTCGTCTCGATCGCCAAGGGCTACCTCGGGCGCGGGCTCTCGTTCCTCGACCTCATCCAGGAGGGATCGCTCGGGCTCATCCGGGCCGTCGAGAAGTTCGACTACCGCAAGGGATTCAAGTTCTCGACCTACGCCACCTGGTGGATCCGGCAGGCGGTCACGCGTGCGATCGCCGACAAGGCGCGGACGATCCGCATCCCGGTGCACATGGTCGAGAAGCTGAACAAGGTCGTCCACATCGAGCGCCAGCTCGTCCAGCGCCTCGGGCGCGAGCCGCTGCCCGACGAGATCGCCGAGGAGCTCGAGATGACCTGCGAGGAGGTCCGCGAGATCCTCCGCATGGCGCAGCTCCCCGTCTCGCTGGAGAAGCCGATCGGCGAGGAGGAGGAGTCCGAGCTCGGCGACTTCGTCCAGGACGACGCGGCCGAGTCGCCGTTCGACTCCGCCTCGCTCAATCTCCGCCGCGAGGACATCGACAAGGCGCTCGAGTCGCTGCCGGCGCGCGAGCGCAAGGTGATCGAGCTTCGCTTCGGGCTCAAGGGCGAGCAGCCGCGGACGCTCGAGGAGGTCGGGCGGGCCTTCGGCGTCACGCGCGAGCGCATCCGCCAGATCGAGAACAACACGCTGAAGAAGCTCGAGTCCCTGCCGGAGGCGCAGGGGCTCAAGGACTGCGTCTAGCAGGCCTCCGGGTCGGCGCGGTACACGGGCTCCGAGGACTGGACGCTGACGTAGCGACCGCCGACCGCTCCGGTCGAGGGCGCGACGAACTCCATGCTCCACGGGCCCGCCGCGCAGACGGGCACCGAGACCCGTGCCGTCCGGCCGGGCTCGACGACCACCTCGCGCGCGGGCAGGCCCTGCGGCCTCAGCTCGACGGCCACCGGCGGCGAGCCCTCGGGGCCCGTCAGGTCGAAGGCGAGGACACCCGCGTCCGTCTCCGGCCAGAGCTGGAAGCTGCCGCGGAGGCCGAGCCAGCCGTCCGCGAAGCGGCCGGGCGCGTAGAGCTCGAGGCGCTGGGGGCCGGCTGAGGCGACCAGGCGGAACGCCGGGGCGGCCGCGATCTCTCCGGAGTCCCGGAAGCGGAGCGTGTCGCTGAAGGAGTCCGCCGCGAGCGGTCGCGTCACGGGCCGGCCGCCGGCGAGGAGCGTCCCGTCGGGCGCGACCGTCAGGCGGGTGACGGCGAAGGAGTCGGGCGGCTCGGAGCCGGGGAGGAGGTAGACGGCCTCGAGCGAGCGGTTCCAGAAGAGGTACTCGGAGGCGACCCCGCGCTCGCTCGACCTCGTGAGCAGCATCGCCGCGCCCTCGATTCCGGTCTCGTCCACGAAGGACGGCTGCCGGCCGAGGACGTCGGCGCGGGTCCGCTCGGCGTTGGCGAGGTTGTAGGAGACCGCGCCGGCGTACGTGGCGGCGCCGACGGCGAGGGCGAGCCCGAGCGCCACCGGGGTCGCGGCCTGCGGCCACCGGCTCGCCAGCACGACCGCGGCGACGAGCAGCGTGATGCCGAGGGCGAGGACGAGCGAGGCGGTGGCGACGTCGCCGAGCGCCTGCTCCAGCCGCGCGGTGGCGAAGAGGGTGGGCGCGTTCGTCTTCCGGTCCGCAGCGGAGTAGCCGGAGAGCGGGACCCGCGCGGCCAACAGCACGACCCCGGCGGCGAGTACGCCGTGTGCCAGGCGGTGGGGCCACCCGCGCGAGGCGTAGAGGCCGAAGAGGATGCCCACGAGCGGGACGGCGTAGAAGAAGTAGCGCTCCTGGACACGGTCGTCCCCGAGGCCGTAGGCGGCGGCCTCGACCAGGAGGGCGAGCACGAAGGGCAGCGCCAGCGCGCCGAAGGCCAGCTCCTCGCGGGAGCGCGGCCGCCGGAGCGCGAGCCAGAGGCCGAGCAGGGCCCCGGGGGCGAGGACGACGCCGGCGGCGTAGCCGAGGAGCATCGCGTCGAGCCCGATCCACTTGGCCATCTCCGGCGAGGCGATCTCCAGGTCGAGGATGCCCTCGTAGAAGCCGAGGACGCGGCTCGGCCCGGCGGCCGCGAGCGCGACGGCGGGCAGGACGACGGCGGCGAGGACGAGCGCCTGCTCCCGGAAGGCGGCGCGGGCCCGCCGTTCGCGCAGACCCATCAGCACGACGGCGGCGACGAAGCAGACCGGGATCACCGCGAACTGGACGCGGGCGAACGTCGCGAGGGCGGCCAGCGCGAGGAAGGCGAGCTGGAGCCGGAGCCCGGGTCGCACGAGGGCGGTCACGCCTGCGGCCACGGCGCCGAGCGCGAGCGGGTAGGCGAACGGCTCCGCCAGGACCCAGCCGGCGTAGACGAAGTCCGGAACGACGAGCGCCAGCGCGGCCACCGCCAGCGAGACTCTCTGCGCGAGCCCGACCCGGCGGGCGAGGAGGAACGCCGGCACTGCCGCGAGCGACATGGCGAGCGCCCCGAGCACCTGGATGAGGCGGAAGGAGGTCTCCACGTCCCCGGCAAGCCACGCCGGCGCGGTCAGGAGGGGCTGGAGCAGAGCCGGGAAGCTCGCCGATGCGCCGCGGATCAGTGGCTGGCCGCTCTCGGCGAGCGAGCGGCCGAGCTCCGCGTAGATGTACTCGTCCGCGAAGAACGTCGGGGTCGCCCGCAGCCAGCCGAGGACGAGCCGCAGGAGGAAGCTCGCGCCGACGAGCGCGGCGAGCAGCGGGACGGCACGGGTCCCCGCGCGCGCGAGGGCGGCGCGGGGCGCCTCCACGCGCTCGGCGGTGCGGGCGGCGACGGACACGGTCTCTCTATCGGCGCTCCCGCGGCGACCGTTAGCCGCGGGGTGTTGTCTCAGCGGCGGCGGGAGCCGCACAGGCCCAGACGGGGAGGGAGGGAGCGGCTGGCCGCTTCCTCCCGTTCTCACCGAGCCCAGGCGAGGAGCCTCGTGTTCATGCGGCTCTACGCGATCGCTGGGATCGGCTGGCGGGTCGCCGGGCCGGCGCGCGAGGCCCGTGGGGTCAGATCTTGCATTCGCGCAAGGACACGTCCCGTGCTTGCTTGCAAGATCTGACCCCAGGCGCTTTTCTTCCGCGGGCTGTCTCAGCGGCGGCGGTGGCCGCACAGGCTGGGACGGTTCACAGCTCAGCTCGCCTCGACGTCGTCCCGCTCGGCCGCCGGCTGGTAGGCGACGAGCAGCCGGCAGTGGGGGCACTTGAAGCCGAGGTTGCGCTCGGTCTCGCCGAGCAGAGGTGCGTCGAAGGACTCCCCGCAGTGCGGGCAGACCACGGTGAAGGTGTCCCCGGTGTCGTGAGGAGTCGGCACCCGCGGCCAAGGTTAGCCTTAGGCGGTGAGCCCGCAGCGCCGGATCGCCCTCGTCTCGGTCGGCGCCGCCGTCGTCCTGATCGCGCTGAAGCTCGTGACCGGGCTCGCCACCGGAAGTCTCGGGCTCCTGTCGGAGGCGGCGCACTCGGGGACGGACCTCGTCGCCGCGCTCCTGACGCTGTTCGCCGTCGGCGTTGCCGTGCGGCCGGCCGACCACAGCCATCCGTACGGGCACGGGAAGGCCGAGCACCTGGCGGCGCTCGCCGAGGCGTCCATCCTCGTCCTCATCTCGCTCCTGCTCGCGGCGGCCGCGATTCGCCGCCTCGTGGACGGGACGGGCGACGTCGACGCGACCTGGTACGCGCTCCTCGTCATCGGGATCGTCATCGCCATCGACGCGAGCCGTGCCGCCGTCTCCCACCGCGCCTCGCGCGAGTACCAGAGCCCGGCCTTCGCCGCGAGCGCACTCCATTTCGCCGGCGACCTCGCCGGCTCGACGGCCGTCCTCCTCGGACTCCTCGCCGCTCGCGCCGGCTACCCCGAGGGCGACGCGATCGCGGCGCTCTTCGTGGCCGTCCTCGTCCTCCTGGCGGCCGGCCGGCTGATCCGCCGGAACGTCGACGTCCTCATGGACCAGGCGCCCGTGGACGAGGTGGAGGCCGCGCGCCGCGCGATCGAGGGGGTGGGCCAGGGCGTGACGCTCCGCCGCCTGCGCATGCGCCGCGCCGCCGGCCGGCACTTCGCGGACGTCGTCATCGGGGTGCCCCCCGGGGCGGCCGTGGGCCAGGGGCACGCCGCCGCCGACGCGGTCGAGGAGGCGGTGGAGCGCGCGGTGCCGGGCGCCGACGTCGTCGTCCACGTCGAGCCGGCCGAAGCCGCCGAGCTGGGCGAGCGTGCCACCGCCGCCGCGCTCAGCGTTCACGGCGTGCGGGAGGTGCACAACGTCGCCGTTCTCCAGGACGGAGACCGGACGGAGGTCACGCTCCACCTGAAGCTCCCGGGCGAGCTCACTCTGGCCGACGCGCACGAGCTGGCCGAGGACGTCGAGCGCCGGATCCTCGCCGCGCTCCCCGAGGTGGACGCCGTGCAGACGCACCTGGAGCCGCTCTCCGAGCCCGCGCCGGTGAGCTCGGTTCCCGACGGCGCCCTCGAGGCGCACTCGCAGGCCGTGCGCGAGATCGTCCGGGCGACGACCGGCGGCGAGCCGCGCGAGCTGCGCTTCCTCGTCACCGACCGCGGCCTCGTCGCCATCCTCACCCTGGCGATGGCCCCCGACCGCGTGCTCGCCGAAGCGCACGCGCAGGCGAGCGAGGTCGAGGAGCGCATCCGCCGCGACCACCCCGAGATCGTCGACGTGATCGTCCACACGGAGCCATGAGACTCGTGCCTTTGGGCTCCTGACATGATGGGAGCTCAGTGCACCGGTTCATCGTCACCATCGAGGGGCACGGCTGGACGGAGCTCGACGAGCTGGAGCTTCCGCGGCCGCCGGAGGAAGGTGAGCCGATCGAGACGAAGGTCGGAACCTGTGTCGTCACCCAGGCGGAGCTACCGGCCGGCGCCGACCACGGCACGATCGTCTGCCGGTTGCCGTAGCCGAGCGCGCCGGGGCTTGCGGCGGCGCAGGGACAGGGCCGCGCGCGCGAAAGAGGTGGCCGTGCCGACCGCGCAAACCGGATTCCGGGCCGGGTCCGCCTCGACGAGCGCATCAAGCGCGTCGTCGCGAACCGGCGCATCTTCCCCTTTCTCGTCCTCGTGACGGTCGGGGTGGGGCTGCTCGCGGGCTTCGTCGCGACCATCGTCGACGAGAAGGACTTCCCGACGTTCGGGGACGGCGTCTGGTGGGCGATCGTGACCCTGGCGACCGTGGGCTACGGCGACATCGTTCCCACCACGATGACGGGACGGATCGTCGGGAGCGGGCTCATCCTCTTCGGGATCACGTTCCTCTCCTTCCTGACCGCGATCGTCACCTCGCTCTTCGTCTCCACGGAGCAGGAGGAGCGGGGCGCCGCGGAGCGGGCGGACCGCGACGAGGACCAGGCCGAGACCCGCGCCCTCCTCCTGCAGCTCGACCGGCGCCTGGCCGCGATCGAGGCCAAGCTCGAGCGTTGACGCGAGGACTGACGGGTGGACTTGGCGATTGAGCGGGTAACGGTTGCAACCGACGAGATCAGACAGCTCCTGGCCGAGCTGGATCGGGCTCTCAGCGGTCCCTACCTGCCGGAGCAGCATCACTCCCTTCCGGTCGAGCGACTCTTCGACGGGAACGTCAGGTTCTTCGCAGCACGACTCGACGGCGTTGCCGTGGGCTGCGGCGGTTTCGCCCTCTACGACGGCTTCGCCGAGGTGAAGCGGATGTTCACGCAGCCGACCGCCCGGCGGCAGGGCGTTGCCAGGGCGCTGCTCCGCCGTCTGGAGGAGGAAGCGAGAGGCGCCGGCTACTCGGTCCTCCGGCTCGAGACCGGCATGTACCAGGACGAGGCGATCGCGTTCTACGTGCGCGAGGGCTTCGTGGAGTGCGAGGCCTTCGGCGACTACCTGGCCATGACCCCGCGGGAGATCGAGACGAGCGTCTTCTACGAGAAGTCGATCTGAGGGCGAGGAACCCCTACGGATCGATCGTGGCGGCGTAGCGCAGAAGCTCGTCGCCGTCCGAGGTGAGGACCAGCTCGCGCTCTCCCTCGACCGACCAGTGGTCTACTTCGGCGAACACGGAGAGGTAGGTCTCCTCCATCCGCTCTCTCTCGCGATCCCCGCAGCCCACCGCGGTCATGTCCATCTCGCCGATCTCGATCGAGTCCCCGTCCAGTTCGTAGGGTCCACCGAAGTCGTTGCAGACTGCGCGGCCGCGGACGACGTCGCTGTCGAACGAGAGCGTCGGCACCGCATCGGGGGGCATCTCGACGCCGGAGACGAGCGTCCACTCTGTCCCTTCGAGCGAATCTCCATCGTCGTCGCCTCCGCAGCCGGAGCTAAGCAGGGGGCCAGCGGCGAGCAGTACGGCGACAAGACAGGTGCAGGCGAGCCTCACGACTTCTGCGACGCCGAGAAGGACGCAAAGGTTCCCTTGCGGCGTCACGCGCTTCGGTCGCCAAGCCTCCTACGCCGTGGGGAGAGCGGACTTTTTCTCCCATAGATCGTCCCCTCCGGGTCCTAGAGGCGGGCGGGGGGAGGGGTGGCCCCGTCCGCACCGGCTGATGGGTGAGCTGCTGCGGCAAGGTCACCGGGGAGGCGTGATCGGCCGAGCCGCTTGCGGCGAGGGCATCCCTTAGCGGATCGCGCCGGGGCCCGGCGGCCGTCGACTGACTGCGGATGCGGTTGGGTTACGGTCTGGTGGCGCTGCTTGATGGGCCTGGTGGGCAGGAGTAGCGTGGGCCAGGTTCCCGGACCGGAGAGGAGGTCAGCTGAAACACCGTCCCGCAAGACAACGGAGGTCAGCATGAGCACCGTCGAAACCGCCACCGAG
>DASPGT010000013.1:0-24060 GCA_035620475.1 Gaiellaceae bacterium
CCCCCCCCCCCCCCCCCCCACGGCTGCTTGGTGGGCCGTGGTTACTGCACGAGCTGGTAGCTCCCGTCGTCCTGCACCTGGAAGATGAAGAACGTGGCGTCGTTGATGTCGCCGATGTCCGTGAAGGAGATCGGCTGACCCAGGATCGACTCGGACATGTTCGTCGCTGAGATGCCCTCGACCATGGCCTCGCGGGTCGGCTCCTCGCCGCCCTCGCAGATGGCCTTGGCCGCCTCCATGACGACGGTCGTCGCCGCGAAGGTGGGCGGTCCGAACGTGCCGAAGTCGCCGTACTCGGCCTCGAACGCCGTTACGAGCTCCTGGATCGCCGGGTCGTCGATCCCCGTGATGTCGGGGGCGAACGACGAGACGTAGGAGCCGGCGATCGAGAAGTCGTCGGGCGAGAAGAGCCCGTCCGACCCGAAGATCACGGCGTCCTTGCCCTGCTCCGCCAGCTGGTTGCCGAAGAGCTGGGCGTTGGCGGCGACCTGCCACGGCAGGAAGACGACGTCCGTGTCGTCCGCGACCGCCGAGACGAGCCCCGAGAAGTCCGTCTGGTCCTGGCTGACGGACTCGCGGGTGACGGTCGCCCCTGCATCCTCGAGCGCGGCCGTCGTCGAGTCGGCGAGACCGGTCGAGTAGGAGCTCTGGTCGTCGATGATGAGCACGTTCATGGCGCCGAGCTCCTCGGCCATGTACGTGGCGTCGGTCGGCCCCTGGTCGGCGTCGGTCGGGACGACCCGGAAGAACGTGTCGAAGTCCTCCGTCAGGTTCGTCGCCGTCGCGGACGGGGAGACGAACGCCATGCTCGCGTCGTCGTAGATCGAGCCGACGGCCTCGACCTCCTGGCTGCCGGCCGGGCCGACGACCGCGACGATGTCGCTGTTCGAGACGAACTGCGGCGCGACCGTGGCGGCCTGCGCCGGGTCGAGCTGCGTGTCGCCCTCGACGAGCGTGAAGCTCGTGCCGTGCTCGGTGTTGTACTGGTCGACCGCGAACTTCGCCCAGTTCAGCTGCTCCTGGCCGATCGCGGCGACGTCACCCGTGAACGGGCCCATGATCCCGATCGAGGCGGTGCACTCGACCGGCTCCATCGTCCCGTCGTCTTCCATGGCCGTCGTGTCCTCGGCCGCGGGCTCCGTCGTGTCGTCGTCGTCGCCTCCGCAACCGGCCGCCACGACCGCCAGCGCGGCCACGAGCAGGGCGAGCAGAAGCCAAATCCGGGACTTCCTCATACGCTTTCCTCCTCTTCCTGGGCCTCAGGGACGTTGTAGGCCATCGAGGGATCGCCGGCCGGATGGAAGACGCCGAGGACCCTGAGCGTCCCCGAGCCGACGTTCTCGAGAATGTGCGGTTCCCGCGGCGGAAAGTGGATGCACGAGCCCGCCCGCACGGTCGAGCTCTCGCCGCCCATGTGGAGCACGCCCTCCCCCTCGAGGATGTACGCCACCTCCTCGTACGTGTGGTAGTGCGGCAGCGCCCGTCCCGGGGGGATCGAGCCGACGAACTGCGTGACGGTGCGGCAGCCCACCTCCTCGTTCGCGACGTAGCGGAACTCGCGGTCCCTGCCCGCGGGATGGGCAGGCTGCTCCGCGACACGCACTGCGACGGGCGCAGGCCCCTCGCCCGCGTCGTCCCCGGGCTCGAGCCCGAGGACCGAGACGAGCACGAGCTCGTCCGGGCCCGGGTTGACGACCTCGTAGGTCGCCTGCGGGGGCACGAGGATCCCGGTCTCCGGCGCGAGCCCGTGCTCCGCGCCGTTCACGGCGATCGTCCCGGAGCCCGCGACCGCGAAGAGCAGCTCCTCGCGGCTGGAGCCCCCGTGCCGCCCGGACCGCCCGGGAGCGAAGCGGAGCACTCGCTGCTCGAGCGCATCGCACCCGAAGTCCGGGCCGATCGTCACGCGGGTCGTGACGGTGTCGCCCTCGTCTCGCCGGGCCTCGGCCGAGGCCTCGTCGGTCAGGTACCGCACCGACTTAGGCCCCAGCTTCGGGGCGAGAGCCGTCCGGGTGAGCCGTGACCTCGAGCATGGGCCTCACTTTCACTCTCTCTGACGGCGTGTCAGCGGCGTGGTTAGACGCCTTCGTCCCCCGCCGAGCGCCTACCTTACACCGGAGCGGGGGCTGTTTCGAGGCCCAGCGCGGGGGCGCGCGCCCGGGTCGACTCCCTTGACGGGCGAAGGATCGGGTTCGTTAGGATCGCTGGCGATGCTGCTGAGCGAGGTCGGGTACGCGCGACCTACCAGCGTTGACGAAGCCGTGCGGCTCCTCGCCGAGAACGACGGCGCCAGGCCGCTCGCGGGCGGCCAGACCATCGTCAACGTGATGAAGGCGCGCGCCGCAGCGCCCGACGTGCTCGTCGACCTCGCCGACCTGGCGGAGCTGCGGACGATCGCCGCGACCTCCGACGGCGGGCTCGACCTCGGGGCCCTCGCGACCTACGCGCAGGTGATCACCTCGGCCGAGGTCAAGGCCGCCCGGCCGCTCCTCTCCGACGTGGCCGCGCAGATCGCGGACGTGCAGGTGCGCAACCGGGGCACGGTCGGAGGCAACGTCTGCTCGAACGACCCGACGAACCACCTGCCTCCCCTGTTCGTCGCCATGGGCGCGTCGATGACGCTCGTCGGCCCGGACGGGGAGCGGACCGTCCCGGCCGAGGAGTTCTTCCTCGGCGTCTACATGACCGCCGTCGCCCCCGGCGAGCTTCTGACCAGAATCGTCGTGCCGCCGGCCGGCGAGGCCCTCGACGGCTTCGACGCGGTCACAATCGGCGCCGACGGGACGTGCATCGTCAACGCCGCCGTGACCGCTGCGGGCGGCGAGGCCCGGATCGTCCTCGGGTGCGTCGCTGCGACGCCCGTTCTGCTGACCGCGGCGGCCGACGAAGCCTCCGTGCGCGCGGCGGTGCGCGGCGCGGAGCTCGACCCGCCCTCCGACCTCCACGGCACGGTCGAGTACCGCCGGCATCTCGCGGAGGTCGTCGCGGCCCGCGCGCTCGCAGCCGCACAGGAAGGGAGCTAGATGGAGCCCGTCACGAGCATGCGCGTCACGGTCACGGTCAACGGCGAGTCGCACGAGCGAAAGGTGGAGGCCCGCCGCCTGCTCGTCCACTTCCTCCGCGACGACCTCGACCTGACCGGGACGCACGTCGGCTGCGACACGGGCAACTGCGGCGCGTGCACGGTCCTCCTGAACGGGGCGGCCGTCAAGTCCTGCATGCTGCTCGCGGTCCAGGCGAACGGAGCCTCGATCGAGACCGTCGAGTCGCTCGCACCCCAGGGCGGTGCCCTCCATCCGCTCCAGCAGGCCTTCTCCGACCGCCACGCGCTCCAGTGCGGGTACTGCACGCCCGGAATGCTGATGAGCGCCAAGCACCTGCTCGACCACAACCCGGAGCCGACCGAGAACGAGATCCGCCGCGCGATCCAGGGGAACGTCTGCCGCTGCACCGGCTACGTGAACATCGTGGAGGCGATCGCGGCTGCGGCGAAGGGGGAGGTGTCGGCGTGACCACCACGGCGCCCGAGCAGGTCGAGGCCCCGCAGAAGGGCTTCGCCGGCGAGAGCATCCCGCGCAAGGAGGACCGGCGCCTCGTCCAGGGGCAGGGCGTCTTCTTCGACGACGTCAAGCGGCACGGGATGGGCTACGTCCACTTCGTGCGCTCGCCCTACGCCCACGCGGGGATCGTCTCCATCGACGTCTCCGCGGCGGAGGCCGTCGAGGGCGTGTACGGGACGCTGATCGGCGAGGAGGTCGCGGCGCTCACCGACCCGTTCTTCGAGATGTCGACGCCGCCCGGGAACGAGATCCGCGACTACGCGCTCGCGGTCGGCAAGGTGCGCTTCGCCGGCGAGCCCGTGGCGGCCGTGGTCGCCGAGACGCGCGAGCTGGCGCGCGACGCCGCCGAGCTGGTCGAGGTCGAGTACGAGCCGCTCGACGCGGTCGTCGACGCCGTCGCGGCCCTCGAGCCGGGGGCTCCTGTCCTGCACGAGGAGGCGGGGACGAACGTCGTCTGGTCGGGGACGTTCGACTGGGGCGACTACGACGAGGCGCTGGCCGAGGCCGACCGCGTGGTCAGGATCGACCGCCTCTACTTCCACCGCTTCTCCTCGACCCCGCTCGAGTGCGCGGGCGCGCTCGTCGAGTACGACCGCGGCACCGAGCAGTGGACGCTCCACTGCAACCACCAGATGCCGGGCATCGGGATCGTCTGGATGGCCCCGGCGCTCCGCTGCGGCACCGACAAGCTGCGGATCGTCACGCAGGACATCGGCGGCGGCTTCGGCAACAAGATCACGCTCCACCCCTACTTCGTGGCGCTCTGCCTCCTCGCGCGGAAGCTGCACCGGCCCGTCCAGTGGACGGAGTGGCGGACCGACCAGCACACCGCCAACACGCACGGGAACGAGCGCACGTTCCTCGACGTCGAGGTGCCCGTGCGCTCGGACGGGACCATGCTCGGCTTCAAGGTGAGGGCGATCGACGACGCCGGCGCCTTCCCGCGCTACGAGCCGCTCGGCTGCATCATCTGGGCGCAGGTGACGCCGGGGTGCTACCGCTGGCGCCACGTCCGCGTCGACTTCACGCAGGCGTGCACGAACAAGTCGCCGACGGCGCCCAACCGCGGCTACTCGCGCATGCAGCAGCTCTGGTTCACGGAGCGCGTGATCGACGTCGTCGCCAGCGAGCTCGGGCTCGACCCCGTCGAGGTGCGGAAGCGGAACTACATCCGCGCCGACGAGATGCCCTACGAGACGCCGAACGGCTGCGTCTACGACTCCGGCGACTACGCGCGCTGCCTCGACATCGCGCTCGACCTCGTCGGCTACGACAAGCTGGACGAGCGCCGTGCGGACGCCGAGTCCCGCGGCAAGCTCCTCGGGCTCGGCATCGGCTCGACGCTCGACTCGGGGACGAACAACTTCGGCCAGTCGCAGCTCCTGAACCCGGAGCTCCAGTTCTCGGGCAACAACGAGGTCGCCACCGTGCGGCTCGACATCTTCGGGGAGATCGTGGTCACGCTCGGCACGACCCCGCAGGGCCAGAGCCACGAGACCGTGGCCTCGCAGGTGGTCGCCGACCTCCTCGGCGTCACGCCCGACCAGGTCCACGTCCGCGCCGGTCACGACAGCTACTGGAACTCCCACGCCGGCTTCTCGGGCACCTACGCGAGCCAGTTCGCGGTCACCGGCCTCGAGGCGGTGAGAGGGGCCACCCTCGAGCTCGCCGACCAGATCCGGCGCCTCGCCGCCGTCATCCTCGGCGCCGGCGGGCCGGACGACATCCTCCTCGAGGAAGGCATGGCCAAGCGGCGCGACATGCCGGAGGCGGCGCTTCCCTTCATGGCCTGCGGCGCCATCATCAACGTGAACAACGCCGGCCTCCCGCCGGAGCTCGACGACGTCACGCTCAACTGCCGCTACGTCTACCGGCCGCCCTTCCAGGTGCCGGACACGGAGCGCAAGTTCGGCAACCTGACGCTCACGTACGCGACGCAGATCCACGCCTGCGTCGTCGAGGTCGATCCCGAGACCGGCGTCTACGAGATCGTCGACTACGCGGCCGTGGACGACTGCGGCACGCGAATCCACCCGCAGATCGTGGAGGGCCAGGTGCACGGCGCCACGGCGCACGCGCTCGGCGCGGCGATGTTCGAGACGTTCCCCTACGACGAGGATGGGATGCTGCTGGCGAGCAACTTCTACGACTACCACGTCCCGCACGCGCTCGACATGCCGCCCTTGAAGACCGGCTTCATCGAGTCGCCCTCGCCGTTCAGCTCGCTCGGCACCAAGGGCATGGGCGAGGGCGGGGGCGCCGGCATCCACGCGGTCTGCGCCGCGCTTCAGGACGCGCTCCGCCCTGTGGGCAACCCGATCGTCACCGAGAGCCACAACCCGTACCACCGGGTGTGGGAGCTGATCCGGGATCCGGCCGCAAGCCGCGCAGGCATCGAGGTCTCGGAGCGGTGAAGGTCGAGGGGACGCGGCGCTACGAGGCGCCGAGGGAGCGCGTCTGGGAGGTCCTGAACGACCCGGCCGAGATGGCGGGCCTGATGCCGGGCGTGGAGAGCTTCGAGATCGTCGACGACACCCACTGGAAGGCAAAGGTGAAGGTGCCGCTCGGCCTCGGGAGCATGAAGATGTCGATCGACTTCGAGAAGACCGAGTCGCTGCCGCCGGAGCGCGCGAGCCTCCACGCGAAGGGCAAGGGGGTCGGCGCGGTCATGAGCATGGAGACCCGGTTCGACCTCACCGAGGACGGCGGCGCGACCGACATGCGCTGGCAGGCGGACGTCCGTATCCTCGGCCAGGTCGCGAGCATGGGCCAGCGTGTCGTCCAGCCGATCGTCAACCAGCAGGTCGAGCAGGTGCTGACGGCGCTCGACGAGCGCGTCGCCGTCAAGGCCGGCGAGGCGTAGCGCCCGCGGGCCTCGACGCGATGGCCCAGACCTTCCGCATCGGCGTGATGCAGCTCACCATGGAGCCGCTCGAGGAGATGCTCGAGACGGCGGCCGTGATGGACCGCGTCGGCATGGACACGATCTGGCTCGCCGAGGCCTACCCCTGGTGGCGGAAGCACGGGATGGAGGCCCGCTCCTCGACGGTCGTCTCCGCGCTCATTGCCGAGCGCACCGAGCGGATCGCCGTCGGCTGGGGGATCATCTCGCCCTTCACGCGCCATCCGGTGCAGGCGGCGATGGACGCGCGCGTCGTCCAGGAGGCGGCCGGGCCGGGGCGGTTCCTGCTCGGCTTCGGCACGTCGAAGATCTTCCTGAACAACGCGGTCATGCAGACGAAGAAGACGCTCGGGCCGATGCGCGACGCCGTGGCGATCGTGCGGGGCGTCCTCGCCGGCGGGGCCTTCGAGTACGAGGGCGAGACCTGGAGCGCGTCCGTCCCCGCGCTTGCCGCGGAGGCCGAGTCGCCCCGGGAGGTGCCGCCCGTCTACGTGGCCGCGACCGCGCCGAAGATGCAGGCGCTCGCGGGCGAGATCGGCGACGGCTGCCTCACCCCGTCGATCACGACCCCGGCCTTCGTCCGCTACACGCGCGAGAACGTCGCGGCGGACGTCGACATCGGTTGCACGATCGTCGCGTCGATCCACGAGTCCGACCGCGCCGCGGGCCGGGACGGCGCCCGCGAGATCGCCGCCATGTACCTCGCCAACAAGTTCCAGAACATCAAGGGCTCGGCCGACACGCTCCTCGAGCTGGCCGAGATCGAGATGGCCGAGCTCGCGCCGGTTGCCGAGGCGATGGAGCGCGGCGGGCGGCTCGCGGCCAAGGAGCAGGTGACCGATTCCCTGCTCGACCGCTGCAAGCCGATCGCCGGGACGCCCGAGGACTGCGTCGCGGCGATCGAGGAGTACCGCGAGGCGGGCTGCACGCACGTCATGCTCGAGCTCTGGGGCGAGGACCGGCACCGCCAGCTCGAGGTCTTCGGCGAGCGGGTCCTCCCGCAGGTCCGATGATCGACGAGCGCCGCCTCGTCGACCTCGCGCTTCGGCTCGTCTCCACGCCGTCCTTCACCGGCTCGGAGCAGGCGGCGGCGGAGCTGGTTCGCGACGAGCTCGGGTCGATCGGCCTCCAGGTCCAGTGGCAGCAGGTGGAGGACGGGCGCGCGAACGTCCTCGGAACGTGGGCCGGAGCCGGCGGCGGGCCGACGCTCATGTTCAACGGGCACCTGGACACCTCGTACTCCGGGCGCGAGCCGTGGCTCCAGGGCATTCCCGGCTTCCAGCCGGAGGGCTTCGAGCGCGACGGGAGGATCTACGGGCTCGGGATCTCGAACATGAAGGGCGCGGTGGCCTGCTACGTCGAGGCGGTGCGGTCGCTCGTCGAGGACGGCGTCCGCCTGCACGGCGACGTCATGATCGCGGCCGTCGCCGGCGAGATCGAGAAGACGCAGGAGGGCGACGCGCAGGGCGCCGAGTACCGGGGCTACGCGGCCGGGTCTCGCCACCTCGTCGGCCACGGCGGCGCCGCCGACATGTGCGTGCTCGGCGAGCCGACGGAGAACAAGGTCGTCCTCGCGCACTTCGGGACGCTGTGGCTCCGCCTGCGGACGCGCGGCCCGTTCATCCACACGGCGTTCAGCGCGGGCCGGCAGGAGGAGAACTCGATCGTGCGCATGCGCGCCGTGCTCGACGCCGTGCTCGCCTGGCTCCCTGCCTGGGAGGAGGAGATGAGCTACGGGGACGTGCGCGGGGTCGCCAACGTCGGCGCGATCCGCGGCGGCTTCGGCTGGCGCGTCTCGCGCACGCCGCACGCGACCGACCTCTATGTCGACCTGCGCGTCCCGCCGGACGTGCCGATGGCCGAGGCGCGCCGCCGGGCGCTCGAGTTCGGGCGCGGGCTGGAGGGCGTCGAGGCGGAGGTCTACGTCACTGCGCCGGGCGCCGAGATCGAGGAGGGCCACCCGCTCGTGGCCGCCCTCGACCGGGCCCACGAGGAGGTCTTCGGCTCGCCGCCCGAGCGCGATGTGACCCGCTGGTTCTCCGACGCGTCGGTACTCTCGCGCTACGGGATCGCCACGGTGAACTACGGGACGTCGAGCGGGCTGCCGGACGCCGTCCTGGGGGAGAATCTCGAGATCGAGGGGCTGGTGAGGACGGCGGAGGTCTACGAGCGGGTCGCCCGGACGGTCTGCGGGGCTGCGGCGTGAGGCTCGTCACCTTCGACGAGGGCCGCGTCGGCGCCCTGGACGGGGGTGAGATCGCCGTCCTCGACGTGCAGGACATGCGCACCTACTTCGAGCGCGGCGGGGCGGAGGAGACCGGCGAGCGCGTGCCGCTCGACGGGGCGCGCCTGCGCGCGCCGATCGTCCCGAAGAAGTTCTTCCACACGGCGGGGAACTTCCGCGAGCACGAGGAGGAGTCGAAGCGCGTCGGCTGGACGCACGAGATCGCCCCGTGGATCGTCTTCTTCCAGAACGTCGACGCCATCGTCGGGCCGGACGAGCCGGTCGTCTACCCGGAGCACCTGACCGAGGAGCTCGACTACGAGCTCGAGCTCGCCGTCGTGCTCCGGAAGCCCGGGAAGTGGTTCGGGCCGGAGGAGGCGGCCGACTACATCGGCGGCTACGTCATCTTCAACGACGTGACGGCGCGCGACATCCAGCGGCGCGAGATGCGGTCGGGCGTCTTCTCCTTCTGCAAGGCGATCGACACGTTCTGCCCGCTCGGCCCCTGGATCGTGACGCCCGACGAGATCCCCGACCCGCACGACCTGGCCATGGAGCTGCGCGTCAACGGCGAGCCGCGCCAGGTCTCGCACTCGAGCCGCATGTCCGTGACGATCCCGGAGATCGTCTCCCACTACTCCGCGCTCGGCTACAGCGCCGGCGACGTCCTCTCCACAGGGACCGTGTCCGGCGTGGCCGGCTTCAGCGAGGACGCTGCCTCCCTCTACCTGCGGCCCGGTGACGTCATGGAGGGCGAGATCGAGGGCATCGGCGTCCTGCGGAACCCGGTGATCTCGTGGGAGGAGGCGCACGGAGAGCCCGCGCCGCCGCGCGTCCGCTGGTGACCGCCCCTCCAGATACTCGCGTCTTGACGGGAGACCCACCTCCCGCCCCGTTGGCTTCGAGCCTACCGCGGAACTCCGCACCGGTGGGTGACGGATCCGTGCCGGAAGCGTGCCGGTGAGCCGGCCGGTGGACACCGCCAAGCTCGACCGCGTCCGACGCCTCATGGCCGACCGCGAGCTGGACGCGCTCGTCGTGCGGGCGCCGGACAACGTCCTCTACCTCACCGACTACTGGTGCATGAAGGGCTACGACCTCGCCGTCTTCCCGCGGGAGGGCGAGCCGACCCTCGTCGTGCTCGAGCCGCAGCAGGCCGACGCCGAGCGCACCGCCTGGACCTCCGACATCCGGCTCTTCGCAGGCTACGACGAGCGCGATCCGCGCCCGCCGACGGCCCGCTCGCTCGAGGTCGCGCAGGCGGTCGTGCGCGAGGCCGGCTACGAGAGGGTCGGCCTCGAGCTCTCCCTGGGGACGCAGGCCTCCGACCGCATGGTCGGGGAGCCCACGACGTACACGCACGAGTTCTTCCACGCCTTCGGCGCCGCCGAGGACGCGACGCCGCTCCTCGCCGAGGCGCGGGCGGTCAAGACGGCGCCGGAGGTCGGGCGCATGCGCGTCGCCAACGAGCTGGCGGCGCGCGCGATGGAGCACGTGCGAGACCGGCTGCGCCCGGGGATGAAGGAGAGCGAGGCCGCGGCCGTCTGGGAGGGGTTCGTCCACGCCGAGGGCACCGGCTACAAGGGCGAGGTCGAGCTCGCGCGCGGGTTCGCGCTCGTCTGGTCCGGCCCCGGGATCCGCACGTTCACGGCGACGGGTGACCGGCCCGTGCAGGAGCGCGAGCCGACCCTGTTCGAGATCTGGGTCTGCGCCGACGGCTACTGGTGCGACCACACGAAGAACGTGTGCCCGGGCGAGCTCGACCCCCGCTACGACGAGCTCCTCGAGCAGCTCCTGACCGTCTACCGTGCAGCCGTGGACTTCGTGCGCCCGGGAGCGAGCCTCGCCGACCTGGACCGGCTCATCCGGGAGGGCCTGGCCGAGGCCGGCTATCCGGGACAGCCCTCGCACCCGGTGGCGCACGGCGTCGGCGCCCGCGCCCACGAGCCGCCCTACGCGCACCAGGCCGGCGGCGGGACGATCCTGGAGGGGATGGTGCTCGCCATCGAGCCCGGCGCGTACTGGGAGGGCGGCGGCGGCCTCCGGGTGGAGGACAACTTCCTCGTGACCGCGGACGGCGCCGAGCAGCTCTCGTCCTATCCCGACGACTTCCGGGAACCGTGATCGACCGGGCCAAGCTCTGGACCGGAGCGCTCAACGACCCGTACCGGCGCGAGGCGCGGGTCGGGCTCTACGACACGACGCTCCGCGACGGCGAGCAGACCGTCGGCGTCGTGCTCTCGCCCGAGGAAAAGCTCGAGATCGCCCGCGCGCTCGACGCGCTCGGGATCGACAGGATCGAGGCCGGCTTCCCCCGGGTCTCCGCTGACGACCGCCGGGCGATCGAGCTGATCCTGGCGGCCGGGCTCGAGGCGGAGATCTGGGGCTTCTCGCGGGCCGTCGCGGCGGACGTCGAGGCGCTCGTCGAGCTCGGCGTCCAGGCGTCGGTCGTCGAGTCTCCCATCTCCGACCTGAAGCTCGACGCTCTCGGGGTCAGCCGGGAGACGATGCTCGGGCGGATCCGGGACGCCGTCGCGTTCGCCGCCCGCGAGGGTGTGACGGTCGCGTACTTCGGCGTCGACTCGACGCGGGCCGACCCCGGCTTCTTCGCGCAGGTCTATACAGCGGCGGTGGAGGCCGGAGCGCGCGAGGTCGTCGTCGTCGACACTCTCGGCATCGCCGCGCCGGAGGCGGTCGCCGACCTCGTCGGCCGCACGGTCGAGCTCGTCGGCGACGCCGTCCCGGTGCACTTCCACGGTCACAACGACTTCGGGCTCGCCACCGCCGCGGCCGTGGCGGCGGTGCAGGCCGGCGCCCGCTGGATCCAGGGGACGATCAACGGCATGGGCGAGCGGGCGGGGAATGCGAACCTGCTCGAGGTCGCCCTCGCGCTCGACGCGCTCTACGGCGTGGAGACGAATCTCCGCCTCGAGCGGGCGCGCGAGGTGTCCGAGCGCGTGCGCGAGCTGTCCGGCTACGCGCTGGAGCCGTGGAAGCCGGTCGTGGGCGAGACCCTCTTCCGGCGCGAGAGCGGCGCGGTCGCGAGCCAGTTCCACGACCCGCCCTCGATCGAGCCGTACTCGGCCGAGGTGGTGGCGGCCGAGCGGGCGATCGTCCTCGGGAAGAAGAGCGGCATCGACTCGATCCGGATCAAGGCGGCGGAGCTCGGGCTCGAGCTCGGCGAGGAGGACGAGCGCGCCCTCCTCGAGGCCGTCAAGGCGCGCGGCGCCGAGAAGCGCGGCCTCGTCACCGACGAGGAGCTCGCCGACCTCGCCCGCGCGCTCCACCGCTAGCGAAAGGAGGGCCCGTGCCCCGGCAGGACGTCAACCCGGAGACGCTCCACCCGGCTCCCGGCTTCAGCCACGTCAGCGTCGCCGGCGGGAGCCGCCTCGTCTACTTCGCAGGCCAGCTGGCGCTCGACCCCGAGTTCGGGATCGTGGGCGGCGACGACCTCGGTGAGCAGACGAAGGCGGCGATGCGCAATCTCGAGACCGCCATGCGGGAGGTGGGCGTCGGCTGGGACGACGTCGTGCGCCGCACGATCTACACGCTCCAGCCCACCGAGTACGAGGTCATCACCGCGGCGATCGACGAGGTCACCGGCGGCGCGGCGCACCCGGCGCAGACGATCGTCGGCGTGACCGGGCTCGCGGTCCCGGGGTGCCTGATCGAGATCGAGTGCACCGCCTCGGTCGCCTGAGCCGTGCCGGCGGCCGCCCGTTTGACATCTGATCAAATGCGCGGGACGATGCCCGGCGTGAAGCCCGACACGGCGCTCGCGCAGGGGAAGCGGCGGCACCAGACGATGGCGGAGGCGGCCGTCGCCGAGCTCCAGGAGGCGATCCTCGCCGGCGACCTCCCGCCGGGCTCGCCGCTCCGCCTGGAGGAGCTCGCGCGCTCGCTCGGCATGAGCATCTCCCCGGTGCGCGAGGCCGTCCGGCAGCTGGAGGGCCTCGGGCTCGCCGTGCACGTCCCGCATCGCGGCGCGCGGGTGAGCGAGCTGGCGATCGACGACCTGCACGACGCCTACGAGGCCCGCCTCGCGCTCGAGACCCTGGCCGTGCGCCGGGCGGCCGACCGCTTCGCCGAGGAGGACGCCGCGCGGGGCCGCGAGCTCCTGGACGCCTACGCCGCGGCGCACCGGCGGGGCGATCAGCGGGCAGCGCGCCGCGCGCACGCCGAGTTCCACCTCTCGCTCTACGCCGCCTCCGGGTCGGCCTGGCTCGTCCGCCTGATCCGCCCGGCCTGGGAGAACTGCGAGCGCTACCGGGCGCTCTCCCTCTCCGGCAGGTCGCTGCGGCAGCGCCGCGAGGAGCACGAGGCCATCCTGGCCGCGTGCGCGCGGCACGATCCCGACGAGGCCGCCGAGCGGCTTCGCCTCCACCTCTCCCTGACCGCCAACCTCGTCGCCCGCCGCATGGGGGCGGGCGACCTCTTCTGAAGCTGTGAGCGATTACGCCGAGTTCGCGCCCGATCCCCGCGTCCTCGTCGGCGGGTACATCGAGGCGGACCCGGCCTTCGGCCCGCGGAAGCCCGCGAGCGTCGACGAGGAGACCTTCAAGTCCGCGATGCGCTCGCTCGCGGCCGGAGTCGTGATGGTCGTCGCCCGCAAGGGCGACCGGCTCTGGGGCCTGACCATCAGCGCCTGCTGCTCGATCTCCGCTAGCCCTCCGCGCGTGCTCATCTCGCTCGCCGACGACGCGAGCTGCCTCGACGCGATCCTCGAGACGCGCAGCTTCGGCCTCTCCGTTCTGCGCGACGACCAGAAGGACCTGGCGGAGCTCGGCGCCGTGCCCGGCGGGCCCAAGTACGTGGACGCCTTCTGCGAGAGCCCGGGCTCGGGACGGGGCGCGACGATGATCGCAGGCGCGCTCGTCCACCTGGAGTGCTCGGTCGAACGTGTCTTCGGCGTCAGCGACCACACGCTCCTGATCGGCGACGTGGAGGCGGTCGTCGCGCCGGACCGCGAGGGCGGCCCGCTCCTCTACTACGACCGCACCTTCCACACCCTGGGGGAGCCTCTGGCGTGAGCGAGCGCTACGACATCGTCTTCGTCGGCAGCGGCATCAACTCGCTGGCCGGCGCCGCGCTCCTCGCCCGCGGCGGGAGGCGCGTGCTCGTGCTCGAGCGGAACGGCTACCTGGGCGGCGCGATCCGGACCGAGGAGATTACCGAGCCCGGCTACCTGCACGAGGTCTTCTCCTCCTGGCACCCGCTCTTCGTCGGCTCCGCGGCCTACGCCGAGCTGGGCGAGGAGCTGGGCGCGCGGGGGCTCGAGTACCTGCAGACGGAGCTCCCGACCGCTTCGCTCTTTCCCGACGGTTCGAGCGCGTTCCTGACGACCTCGCACGACGCGAACGTCGAGGAGTTCGAGCGTCTGGCGCCCGGCGACGGCGAGGCCTGGGGGCGGGTCGTGGCCGAGTTCATGCCCAACGCCGACCTCGCGTTCGGCGTGCTCGGAACCGAGCTCTGGTCCTCGGCGGGTGCCGGCCTCGGGCTCAAGGCCTACCGTCGGCTGGGCCGGCGCGGCCTCGTCGACTTCACCGGGGCGCTGCTCGCCTCGTGCCGGGACTGGGCCACCGAGACGTTCGCCTCACCGCAGGTCCGCGGCCTGCTCGCTCCCTGGGTGCTGCACACCGGGGTCGGGCCGGACGCCGCCTCCTCGGGATTCATGACGAGGGTGATCGCCGTGGCCGTCGAGCTCGGCGGGATGCCGGTGCCGAAGGGCGGCGGCGTGAAGCTCGTCGAGGCCCTCGCGGGGATCGTCCGCGACGCCGGCGGGGCCTGCGAGACCGGCCGCGACGTCGAGCGCATCCTCGTCCGGGACGGGCGCGCCGCCGGGGTCGTCCTCGCGGGCGGGGAGACCGTCGAGGCGGCCGAGGCCGTCGTTGCGAACGTGACGCCGACCCAGCTCTACGGCCGCCTCCTCGCCGTCGACGAGGTGCCCCAGGACGTGGCCGAGGCGGCCCGCCGGTTCCGCTACGGCCGCGCCGGGATGCAGATTCACATGGCGCTCTCGGAACCGCCGCGGTGGGCGGGGGACGAGCGCCTCGGGCGCACGGCGATCGTCCACGTCACGCCGGGGCTCGACGGCGTCTCCCGCGCGGTCAACGAGGCCGAGCGGGGCCTGCTCCCGGCCGAGGCGACGATCGTCTGCGGCCAGCCGGCGACCGTCGACCCCTCGCGGGCCCCGGAGGGCGCGTCCATCCTCTGGATCCAGCTCCAGGAGCTGCCGGCGCGCGTCCTCGGCGACGCCGCGGGCGAGCTCGACACGGGCGACGGCTCCTGGACGGAGGATCTGCGGGAGCGCTACGCCGACCGCATCCAGGCGCGCCTCGCGCGCCAGATCGAGAACCTCGACTCGGCGCTCCGGGCCCGCGTCGTCCTCTCGCCCGCCGACATCGAGGCCGCGAACGTGAACATGGTCGGCGGCGACATCTACAGCGGCTCGTGCAGCCTCGACCAGAACCTCGTCTGGCGCCCGCGTCCGGAGCTGCCCGGCCACGCGACCGCCGTGGACCGGCTCTACCACATCGGCGCGAGCACGCATCCGGGGCCGGGACTGGGCGCCGGCTCGGGGACGCTCGTCGCCCGGCACCTCCTCAAGCCGCCGCTGCCGCGCCGGGCGCTCGGACGCCTCGACTCCCTGCGGCGGCGGATTTGACACTTGATAAAACATGGTTCAGAGTCGCGCGGCATGAGGCGTCGCGACGCCTGGATCCGACCGGGAGGTAGCGCATGAAGTTCAGCCTGTACTCGGAGATCCAGCACTGGCCGGGCAAGTCGCCGGGCCGCCTCTACGAGGAGGTGGTGGAGCAGGTCGTCAACGCCGACCGGCTGGGCTACCACGCCTACGCCGCCATCGAGCACTTCTTCTTCCCCAAGTTCTCCATCTCCGCGAACCCCTTCGCGCTCTGGGGGATCTGCGCGGCCCGCACGAGGCAGATCAGATTCAGGACGCTCGGGCACGTCCTCCCGTACCACAACCCGGCCATCCTGGCCTCGCAGATCGCCGCGGCCGACATCCTCTTCGGCGGCCGCTACGAGTTCGGCGCGCTGCGCGGCCACGGCTGGATCCCGTTGAAGGCCGGCGTGCCGATCGCGGAGACGCGCGACCGCTACGAGGAATCGCTCGACATCCTCTTCACCGCCCTCGAGCAGGAGCGCTTCTCCTACGACGGGAGCTTCTACCGGATCGACGACTCGCACGTCGTGCCGCGCCCGACCGGTCGTTTCCGGGTCTTCCTGGGCGGGACGAGCGACCGCACCTACGAGCTCGCCGCCGAGCGCGGCTGGGCCGTCGTCGTGCCGCCGCTCCTCCCGTACGCCGCGCTGGCCGAGCAGCTCGACCTCTACCGGGCGAAGTGCGCCGAGCACGGCACGGAGCCGGACATCGTCTGGATCCACGCCTGCTACCTCGACGAGGACCGCGACGCCGCGAAGCGGGAGGCCGAGCGGGGCATGAAGCAGTTCCTCGCCGGCAACGCCTCGCCGCTCACCGAGGGCGACGAGCTGCCGCCGGCGGACGAGCTGAACGCGGCCGGCTACGGCTTCTACGCCGCGGGCATCCTCGAGCAGCTCGCCGAGACGCCCTACGAGGAGATGATCGACGGCGACGTGGTCTGGGTGGGGACGCCGGCGGACGTGATCGAGCGGATCGAGGCCGTCCGCGACGTGTGCGAGGGGCTCACCGAGGTCTCGATCACCGTCAACGCGGGCGGCGTCGAGCACTGGCAGGCGATCAAGGCGCAGGAGCTCTTCGCCGCGCGGGTCATGCCGCACTTCGCCGGGGCGGGAGCCGCCGAGGCGGCGGGCGAGCCCGCCCCCGCCTGAGCCGGAGCCGCCGGTTGCGACCCACCGACCCTCCCTTCGCCGTCTGCGAGTTCACCACGCTCCGGGCGAGCCTCGAGGAGGACCTGGACGCCTACCGTGCCGCCGGGGCGGCCGGCATCGGCATCTGCGAGATCAAGCTGGAGGAAGGCCGGGAGGCGGAGCAGCTGGCCGCCTTCAGGGCGAGCGGGCTCGTCGCCACGAGCTGCATTCCGGCGATGCCCTCGATCCTGCCGCTCCCGCACCTCGAGGGGCCGGAGGACCCGGCCGAGCGCGTCGAGGCGATTCGCGCGGGCGTCCGCCGGCTCGCACCCTTCGAGCCGCAGGCGCTCGTCTGCCTCACCGGCCCGGCGGGCGACCGCTCGGACGCCGAGGCCCGGCGGGTGATCGTCGCCGGGCTCGCCGCCGTGGCAGAGGCGGCGGCGGCCGCCGGCATCCCGGTCGGGCTCGAGCCCATGAGCGCCAACTACCGCGAGGACTGGACGACGATCACGACGCTCGCCGAGGCGGCGGACCTCTGCGACGAGGTGGGCGCCGGGAACCTCGGGATCCTCTTCGACACGTGGCACCTGTGGGACACGCCCCAGCTGCTCGGCGAGATCGAGCGGTACGCCGACCGGATCGTCGGCGTCCACGTGAACGACTGGCGCGCGGAGACGCGAGGCTGGTGCGACCGCGTCCTTCCGGGTGACGGCGTCGCCGACCTGCCCGCCCTCCTCGGGGCCCTCGCCGGCGCCGGCTGGCGCGGCCCGTACGAGCTCGAGGTGTTCTCGGACGACGGAACCTTCGGCTCGGCCTACCCCGACTCGCTCTGGAAGGAGGACGCCGGCGAGCTCGCCCGCCGGGGCCACGACGCCTTCCGCCAACTGTGGCACCGGGCCGCCGTCCTTATGAAGACGTGACGGAACGCATCTGCATCGTCGGGGGCGGCGTGATCGGCAGCCTCTACGCCGCTCACCTCGCGTCGGTCGCCGACGTCTGGGTGCTCACGCGGCGGGAGGAGCACGCCCGCGCGCTCGAGCGGGAGGGCCTGCGGGTCTCGGGCAAGCACGACTTCACGGCGCGGCTCGAGGCGACGGCCGACCCGGGCGAGCTGCCCGAGCTCGACCTCGTCATCGTGGCGACGAAGGCGACCCAGCTCGAGGAGGCGGCCGCCGCGCTCGCGGGCCACGCGCCCGGGGCGACGGTGATGACCGTGCAGAACGGTCTCGGCGCGGAGGAGATCGTGCGCAGGCACGGCGACTGGCAGCTCGTCTCCGCGGTCACCTTCATGAGCGGCGACCGCCACGCGGACACGCACGTCGAGTACGAGCTCGACACGGCGACGTGGCTCGGGCCCTACGCGGGCACGGCCACGCCGTACGAGCGCGTCCAGGCGATCGAGCGGCTGCTGCGGGAGGCGGGCCTGGAGGCGGAGGCCTTCCCCGACCTCCTGCCTGCGCAGTGGTCGAAGCTCGTCTTCAACGCCACCGTCAACACCGTGGCGGCGCTCACCTGCCTGGGGCACGTCGGGCTCTTCGCCCGCGAGGAGGAGCCCGCGGACCTGGGGCACCTCGTCCACGCGCTCATGGACGAGGGCAAGCGCGTCGCGGCCGCCGCGGGGGTCGAGCTGCACGAGGATCCCTGGGAGATGAACGTGCTCGCGGTGCGGCGGGGGGAGACGCAGCAGAGCGAGTACGCGCACGTGCCGTCGATGCTCGAGGACGTCCGCGCCTCGAGGCCCACCGAGGTGGACTTCATCACGGGCGCGCTCGTCCGCGAGGCGGAGCGGCTGGGCGTGGACGTGCCGCTCCACACGGCGATGTACCGCCTGGTGAAGGGAAGGGAAGCGGCGTTTCCGCCGGGAGAAGGCCGGGCTCCGGCGGTGGCTGGGGAAGTGCAAACGGTCGAGAGGAGTTCGGCATGAGAGGAACGACGAGATGGAGCGTGCTGCTCGCGCTCGTGCTGGCGTTCGGGCTCGCGGTCGCGGCCTGCGGCGGCGACGACGACGATGACGGAGGCGAGACGGCGGCAGACACCGCTCCGGCGGAGGACGAGGGCGGGGAGGCCTCGGGCGAGCCGATCGTCATCGGCGCGGCGGTGGACCTGACCAACCAGATGGCGCCCTTCGACGGCCCCGCGGTCACCGCCGCGCAGATCCAGGTCGACGCGATCAACGCGGCCGGCGGCGTCGACGGGCGGCCGCTCGAGCTGCGTGTCGTAGACCACCAGCTCGATCCGGAGCGGACGAAGTCCGCGGCCATCGAGCTGATCGACGGCGGCGCCGAGGTGCTGCTCGTCACCTGCGACGTCGACTACGCGACCCCGGCGGTGCAGGAGGCGATCACGCGCGACATCCTCGCCGTGGCCCCCTGCATCGGCACGGACCAGATGGGCCCGGAGCGCTTCGGCGAGGCGGGCTCGCTCGCGTTCTCGATCGGCAACGTCGCCCAGGACGAGGGCGCGGCGATGGCGGAGTTCGCGATCGACCAGGGCTGGATGACCGCCGCCACCGTCACCGACAACCTGCTCGTGTACTTCCAGGACGTCGTCAAGGCGTTCGCCGCCCGCTACACGGAGCTCGGCGGCGAGATCGCCCTCGAGGAGTCGTGGACGCAGGGCGACGGGACGATTCAGAACGTCATAAGCTCACTCGACGGCGCGGATGTGGACGTCATCGCCACCTCCACGGCGTTCGACGACATGCCCGCTCTCGTCGGCGGCCTGCGGAGCCTCGGCAACGAGACGCCGATCATCTGCAGCTGGGCCTGCGACGGCAACTACTGGCTGCCGGAGGGGACGAGCAACTTCTACACGGTCACCTACGCGTCGGTCTTCGGCGACGACCCGAGCGACGACGTGCAGGCGCTCATCGAGGAGATGACGGCGCAGGACGCGGCGCCCGGCACGGGCGGGTTCATCACCGGCGCCGCCGCCATCGACGCCATCGCCGCCGCGATCGAGCAGACCGGGGGCACGGAGGGGCCGGCGCTCGCCGACGCCTTCGAGGGCTTCGACGGCCTCGAGACGATCTCGGGAGCGATCAGCTTCTCCGAGGAGTTCCACTCCGTCTTCGGGCGCGAGTACCGGGTGATGGAGGTGCAGGACAGCCAGCCGGCGTTCGTCGAGCTGAGGGCGGCGAGCTCGCCCGCCGAGATCGAGTGATCGCCGTGTGACCGGCACGGCGACGGAACCTCGCCGCTGGCCCGGAGAGATCCTCCGGGCCAGCGGCATCACGCGCTCGTTCGAGGGAGTGCACGCGCTCACCGGTGTCAGCCTCGAGCTGCACCGGCACGAGGTCGTGGGGCTGATCGGCCCGAACGGCGCCGGCAAGACGACGCTCGTCAACATCGTCACCGGCTTCGACTTTCCCACCGACGGCTCCGTCGAGCTCGCGGGCCACGAGATCACCTCGTGGGCGCCCCACCGGCGGGCGCGGGCCGGGCTCGCGCGCACCTACCAGCACGGGCGCCTCTTCAAGGAGCTGTCCGCGCGGGAGAACGTCGAGGTGGCGGCGCTCGGCGTCGGCGCCTCGCCGCGGGAGGCCCGCCGGCGGGCCGACGAGCTGCTCGGCCTGCTCGGGCTCGACGCCCGCGCGGACGCGCCGGCGGCCGTCCTTCCGCACGGCGAGGAGCGGAAGCTCGGCGTCGCGCGCGCGCTGGCGACGAATCCTCACTTCCTGCTCATGGACGAGCCGGCCGCGGGGCTCTCCGAGGCCGAGGTCCCCGGCTTCGCGGAGGTCGTCCGGACGGTGCGGGAGGAGCGCGAGGCGGGCGTGCTCCTGATCGACCACAACGTCGGGCTCATCCTCGAGGTCTGCGACCGGATCCAGGTGCTGGACGAGGGCCGGACGCTCGCCGAGGGCACGCCGCAGGAGATCCGCCGGAACATCGACGTCACCGCGGCCTACCTCGGCCGCGCGCACGCGCCTGAGACGGATGCCTGACCCGATGCTCGAGATCCGCGGGCTCGAGCTCCGCTACGGGGGCGTTCCCGCCGTCCGGGGGCTCGACCTGCGCGTCGAGCGCGGGGAGGTCGTCGGGCTCGTCGGCCCGAACGGCGCCGGGAAGACGTCGACGCTCCTGGCGATCATGGGCGTCGTCGCTCCCTACCGGGGCGAGATCCTCCACGCCGGCCGCCTGCTCGCCGGGCTGCCGACCGACGCGATCGTACGCTCCGGCATCGCGCTCGTCCCCGAGGGGCGGCACATCTTTCCCGAGCTGACCGTCGAGGAGAACCTCCGCCTCGGCCTGGTCGGGCGCCGCTCCCGCGAGGGCGCCGCGGAGGACCTGGCGCGCGTCGCCGGGCTCTTCCCCGTCGTGGCGGAGGACGCCCACCGCCCGGCCGGCGTGCTCTCCGGCGGCCAGCAGCAGCAGCTCGCGATCGCGCGGGCGCTCGTCGCCCGCCCCGACCTCCTCCTCCTCGACGAGCCGTCCCTCGGCCTCGCCCCGGCCGTCGTCGACGACGTCTTCGACGCGCTCGCGGAGATCCGCTCGGGCGGGGTGACCATCCTGCTCGTGGAGCAGCGGGCGCAGTTCGCCATCGGCTTCGCCGACCGCACCCACGTCCTCGCCAACGGCGAGCTCAGGTTGACGCTCACCCCCGCCGACGCGGACGACACCGAGCGCATCACCGAGGCCTACTTCGGAGCGTGACCCGGCGGTGACGAACGTCCTCCAGACCCTGATCGACGCGGTCGCGCTCGGATCGATCTACGCGCTCGTGGCCATGGGGATCGGCCTCGTCTTCGGCGTCATGCGGCTCGTGAACTTCGCCCATGGGGAGCTGATCACCGCGGGGGCCTACGCGCTCGCGCTCACGAACCACCTGCCCCTGCTCGTCAGCCTCCTCACCTGCTTCGCCGTCGTCATCGCGCTCTCGCTCGCCATGGACGTCACCTACCGGCCGCTGAGGACGACCACGCCGACGACGATGCTCGTCACCACCTTCGCGGTCTCGTTCCTCCTCCAGGCCGTCGCCCTGCTCGCGTTCGGGGCGCGGGGGCAGAACGTCGGCGTCCTGCCCGAGCTGAACCGGGCGGTGGAGATCGGCGACCTGCGCGTCCGCTGGGTGACGCTCGTCTCGATCGCGGTCGGCGGCGTCCTCCTGGGCGCCACCGCCCTGCTCCTCGGGCGGACGAACATCGGGCTGCAGATGCGCGCGTCGTCGATGGACGTGCAGACCGCGCGGCTCCTGGGCGTGCGCGCCTCCACCGTCATCCGCTTCGCGTTCGTCCTCGCCGCCGTCCTCGCCGCCTCGGCGACCGTCCTCCTGACGGTGCAGCGGCCGCTCGTGACGCCGAGCTACGGCTTCCAGCTCGTCATCCCGGCGCTCGTCGGGGTGGTGGTCGGCGGCATGGACCGCCTCGTGAGCGCGACGCTCGGCGGGTTCGCCATCGGCTTCGCGGCCGCCGTGCTCGGCGAGGTGCTGCCGGCCGACGGCCGCGTGTTCCTCGACACGGCGCTCTTCCTGCTCGTCATCCTCGTCCTCCTCGCGCGGCCGAGCGGGCTGTTCTCCCGCTCGCGCGCGGCCTGGGAGCGGCTGTGAGGCGCCTGGCCGCCGGCTCCCAGCTGCTCGCGCCCGTCCTGCTCCTCGCCGTCGTCGGCGTCCTCGGCAGCTTCACGTCGCGCTCCGTGCAGTTCCAGTTCCGCTTCGCGCTCGTGATGGCGACGATCGTGATCGCGCTCTACGTCTTCATCGGGAACTCGGGCGTCGTCTCGTTCGGCCACGTCAGCTTCGTCGCCGTCGGCGCCTTCGCCGCGGGGCTGACGACGGTGCCGGAGGCGCTCAAGCTCTCGCTCAGCCCCGACCTCTTCCCGGTGATCGCGGGCGCGGAGGTCGGAAACGCCGTCTCCCTGCTCCTGGCGGCGGCGGTCGGCGGCGTCTTCGCCCTGATCGTGGGCGCCCCGCTCATGCGGCTCTCGGGGCTCTCGGCCGGGATCGCGACCTTCGCCGTGCTCGTGATCACGAACAACGTGCTCCGCAACTGGGAGGCGATCGGCCCCGGCGCGCGGACGCTGTCGCTCGTCCCCGAGACGACGAGCTTCCTGCAGGTGACCGCCGGGGCGATCGCCGTCGCCGCGCTCGCGTTCGCCTACCAGCGGAGCCGGTTCGGCCGGGTGCTCAGGGCCTCCAGCGACGACGCGGCCGCCGCGCAGGGGGCCGGGATCAACATCTACCGGCAGCGACTGCTGGCGTTCACGATCTCGGGCGCGCTGGCGGGGTTCGCCGGCGGCCTGCTCGTCCACCTGCTCGGCAGCATCACGACCCAGCAGGTCTACCTCGACCTCGCCTTCGTCACGCTCGCCATGCTCGTGATCGGCGGTGTGCGCAGCCTCTGGGGCGCGGTGGTCGGCGCGCTCCTGGTCAGCGGCGTCAACTCCCTGCTCCTCACGGCCGAGAGCGGCCTCGGCCTCGGCTTCGCCGAGCTGACCCTTCCCACGGGCACGCGCCTGGTTACGCTGGGCGTCGTCATGGCGCTCATCCTCCTTTTCCGGCCGCGGGGCATCACGGGCGGGCGCGAGGTGACGCTGAGGTGGCCCGGATGAGGGTCTGCGTGCTGGGCTGCGGCGCGGTCGGCTCGCTCTTCGCCGCGTCGCTCGCGCAGCTCGACGACGTCGAGGTGTGGGTCTACGACCTCGACGCCGACCACGTCGCCGCCATCCGGGAGCAGGGGCTGCGCCTCTCCGGAGCGGGGGAGCTCGTCGGCTGGATGAACGCGACGACCGAGGCTGCGGAGCTGCCGCCGTGCGACTTCGGGATCGTGGCCACGAAGAGCATGCACACGGGCGCCGCGGTGGGCGCGGCCGCGAACGCGCTCGCCGGGGGAGCGGTCTGCTCCGTGCAGAACGGCCTCGGCAACGAGGAGGCGATCGCGGAGCACGTGCCCCGGGTGATCCGGGGGACGACGTTCCCGGCCGGCCGCATCGTCGAGCCGGGCCACGTCCAGTGGGACGTCAGGGGCGACACCACCATCGGTCCCTTCGAGCCGAGCCCGGCACCCATGGCGGAGGTCGAGCGCCTCGCGGACGCCTGCACGCGGGCGGGGATGCCGACGGCCGCGGTCGCCGACGCCCGCGGCCCGCAGTGGCGCAAGGTCGTCTTCAACGCGGCGACGAACCCGGTGGGCGCGCTCACCGGGCTGACCCACGGCCGGGTCTGCGAGAACGCACCCCTGCGGCGGCTCGTCAGCGCCCTCGTCGACGAGGGCAAGGCCGTGGCCGCGGCGCAGAAGATCGAGCTCGACGCCGACCCGGAGGGGCTGATCGACTACGCGGCCCGGCCCGACGTCGCCTACGACCACAAGGCGAGCATGCTCCAGGACGTCGAGGCCCGGCGGCAGACGGAGATCGACTACCTGAACGGCGGTATCGTCCGCTTCGGCCGCGAGCACGGCGTGGCCACCCCGCTGAACGAGGCGGTGACCGCGCTGATCAAGGGACTGGAGGCATCGTGGGAGCAGTGAGCGCCGACGTCGAGCGCCGGTACCGGAACGTCCGCGAGGCGCTGGCGCGCAACGGCCTCGACGCCGCGGTCGTCGCGGGGAGCGAGTACACGGGCTTCGAGGG
>DASPGT010000014.1:0-29816 GCA_035620475.1 Gaiellaceae bacterium
GCGCTCCCGCTCATCCAGGACGACCTCGGGCTCAGCACGATCGAGAGCGAGATCATCACGAGCTGGGTCACGCTCGGGGCCCTGTTCGGCGCGCTCGTCGCGGGCTGGATGGCCGATCGCCTCGGGCGCCGCTGGACGGCGGTGGCCGCCGGGCTCCTGTTCGCGGGCGGGGCGCTCGTCGAGACGGTCGCGCCCGGCGCGGGGCTGCTGACCGTCGGCCGGGTCGTCGTCGGCTTCGGGGTCGGGCTCGCGTCGGTCGTGGCGCCGCTCTATGCGGCGGAGATGTCCCCGAAGACCCTCCGCGGGCGCTTCGTCTCCACGTACCAGCTCGCGATCACCGTCGGGATCTTCCTCGCCTACCTCGCCGACGACGCGCTCACGAGCTCCGACCGCTGGCGGCTCATGTTCGCGCTGGGTGTGATCCCCGGCGTGCTCCTCGTCGCCGGCTTCCTCGCGATGCCGGAGTCGGCCCGCTGGCTCCTGAAGGTCGGGCGGCGCGACCGCGCCCACGAGTCGCTCGCCAAGATCGCCGGCCCCGGCGAGGCCGACGGGCAGCTAGCGACGATCGAGGGCGAGCTGGCGACGGAGGCGCGCGAGGGCACGGCGAGCTGGGGCGAGGTCTTCAGCCCGCTCCTCCGCCGGGCGCTGATCGTCGGCGTCGGCCTGGCGATCTTCCAGCAGGTGACCGGGATCAACGCGATCATCTACTACGCGAACGAGATCTTCGCGGAGGCCGGCTTCACCACCGCAGAGGAGCAGGCGAAGGCGACCCTTTACGCTGTGGGGCTCGTGAACGTGCTCGCCACCTTCGTCGCCGTCGCCTGGGTCGACCACTTCGGGCGCAAGCCGCTCCTCTTCACCGGCCTCGTCGGGATGGGCGTCAGCCTGGCGGCCGTCGGCGTCTCCTTCGCCGTCCTGGACACGAGCGCGGACACGGCGACCTCGACGGCGACGGCGGGCATCGTCACCGTCCTCGCGCTCGTCGTCTTCATCGCGTCGTTTGCGTTCTCGATGGGCCCCGTCGTCTGGACGCTCATCTCCGAGATCTATCCGAACCGCGTGCGCGGCCGCGCCGTCGCGGTGGCCACCGCCGTGAACTGGGGCGCGGCGTTCCTCGTCACCCAGTTCTTCCTCTCGATCGTGGACGCGATCGGCGAGTCCACCACGTTCTTTCTCTTCGCGCTCCTCTGCGCCGCTGCGTTCGTCTTCGTCTGGCGCCTCGTGCCCGAGACGAAGGGCCGCTCGCTCGAGGAGATCCAGGCCGACTGGAAGGCGGCGGCATGAGCGAGCTCGGCATGGTCGGCCTCGGCCGGATGGGCGCCGGCATCGTGCGTCGGCTCCTCCGGGACGGGCACCGCTGCGTCGGCTACGACGTCTCCCCGGACGCCGTGCAGGCGATCGCCGCGGACGGGGCCGTGGGCGCCTCCTCCCTCGAGGAGCTCGCGGCCGCGCTCACGCCGCCGCGCGCGGTCTGGGTGATGGTGCCGGCCGGCGAGATCACGGAGAAGACGATCGCCGCCGTGGCCGAGGTGCTCGAGCCGGGCGACACGGTCATCGACGGCGGCAACAGCCACTACCACGACGACCTCCGCCGCGCCGCCGGGCTGCGCGAGCAGGGGGTCCACCACGTCGACGTCGGGACGAGCGGCGGCGTCTGGGGGCTCGAGCGCGGCTTCTGCCTGATGATCGGCGGCGCGCGCGAGCCGGTCGAGCGGCTCGCGCCGGTCTTCGCCTCCATCGCCCCCGGGGTCGAGGGCGCGCCGCGCACGCCGGGCCGGGCGGGAGAGCCGAGCCCGTCCGAGCAGGGCTGGTACCACTGCGGCCCGAACGGCGCCGGCCACTTCGTGAAGATGGTGCACAACGGGATCGAGTACGGCCTCATGGCCGCCTATGCCGAGGGCCTGAACGTCATCGCCAACGCCGACGTCGGGAAGCGGCAGCGCGACCAGGACGCCGAGACGGCGCCGCTCGAGCACCCCGAGTGGTACCAGTACGAGATCGACACGGCCGAGGTCGCCGAGGTCTGGCGGCGCGGCAGCGTCATCGCCTCGTGGCTCCTCGACCTGGCCGCGACGGCGCTGCACGACTCGCCGCAGCTCGAGGCGTTCGCCGGCCGCGTCTCCGACTCCGGCGAGGGCCGCTGGACGTCGCTGGCGGCGATCGAGGAGGGCGTGCCCGCGCCGGTCCTGACGACGGCGCTCTACTCCCGCTTCAGCTCGCGCGGCCTGGACGACTTCGCCGACCGGCTCCTCTCGGCGATGCGCAAGCAGTTCGGCGGCCACGACGAGAAGACCCACTAGAGGCCGCGCACATGCACGGCTTCATGGTCCGGCTGAGCCACGCGGTCCGCCGCCGGCGCTGGATCGTCATCGGGATCTGGATCGCGCTCGTCGCGTTCTCGGCGCCCTTCGCGCGCATGAACGGCGACAACCTGAGCGCCGGCTTCTCGGGCGTGCCGGGCTCGCAGTCGGAGACCGTCCAGGACGCGCTCGACGACGGCGACTTCGGCGCGGCCGGCGAGCCGCAGATCGGCGTCGTCGTCGATCCCGCCTCGGGCGCCACGCCCGCCCAGGTCGCGGACGCCGTCAACCGGATCGAGGCGGCGGCGAAGGAGACCGACGACGTCCAGCTGACGAATCAGGCGCTGCAGCAGGCCCAGCAGGCGGCGCAGGCGGTGCAGCCGTTCATCGTGCCGGTACGGATCCAGGCGACGCAGACCGAGTCGGTCGACATCACCGAGGAGTTCAGCGAGCGGATCGACGCCGGCCAGGAGGAGAACGGCGTGACGCTGGACGCCACCGGGCAGTCCGCGCTCCAGGCGGAGCAGCTGAACGAGTCCCAGGCGGGCACCGAAACGGCCGCCGACGTCTCGCTCGTGGTCATGCTGGTCCTCCTGCTCGCCGCCTTCGGCGGGCTGGTGGCGACGCTCGTCCCGCTCGTGCTCGGCTTCGCCGCGGTCACCGTGACCGGCATGGTCATCTACTTCCTCTCGCAGGCCGTGACGATCTCGATCTTCGCCACGAGCCTCGCCGCGATGATCGGCCTGGCGGTCGCCGTCGACTACTCGCTCTTCATCCTCCTGCGCTACCGGGACGAGCTCGCCGGCGGCGCCACGCGCGAGCGGGCCCTCGAGACGGCGATGAGCACGTCGCTGATCGCGGTCCTCTTCTCCGGGACGACGGTCATCGTCTCGCTCGCGGGCCTCTTCCTGGTTCCCAACGCGACCGTGCGGTCGATGGCGGTGGGAGCGATCATCGTCGTCGCCGTCTCGCTGCTCGCGGCCGCGACCCTGCTCTCGGCGCTCGTCACCGTGCTCGGGCGCTTCGCCGAGGGCAGGGGCCCCGCCGGCCACGCGCTCGCGCGGGTGGGCGCCGTCCTCTCGCGGGGGAAGACGACGACGTTCTGGGAGCGCCAGACCGCCCGCGCGACGCGGTTTCCCTGGCTGACCGTCGCGGGGACGCTGGCCGTCCTCGTGCTCCTCGCCCTGCCGACGCTCCGCATCACCCTCAACGAGTCGAGCGTCCAGCAGCTCCCGGAGGACAACCAGGCGCGGCAGGGCACCGAGCTGGCCGGGCAGATCGCGGGCCTCGGCTCGACCGCGCCCACGCTCGTGCTCGTCCAGCTCGACTCGGGCACGGTCGCGAGCCAGTCGAACCAGCAGGTGCTCGCCGGAGTCGAGCAGGTCATCAACGGCGAGCAGGGCGTCGCAAGCTCGGCCGGGCCGCAGCCGTCCACCGACGACCGGAGCGCCCTCTACAGCGTCCAGCTCTGGCACAGCCCCGAGACGGAGGCCGCCAAGGACGCCGTCCGGCAGCTGCGCGACGACCTCGCCGCCTCGCCGGCGGCCGAGGCGGCGGCGATCTCGGTCGGAGGGCTCACCGCGACGGAGGTCGACTTCCGCGCGTCCATCTCCGGGTCGATGTGGAAGATCGTCCTCTTCATCCTGGCGACGTCCTTCCTGATCCTCATGGTCCTGCTGCGCTCGCTCGTCCTGCCGCTCGTGGGGGTCGCCATGAACGTGCTCTGCGTGGGCGCCTCGTACGGCGTCCTGGTCGCGGTCTTCCAGTGGGGCTGGCTCGACTTCCTCGGCCTCACGGACTTCGGCTACGTGAACTCGGTGATCCTGCCGCTCCTGCTCGCCATCGTCTTCGGCCTGTCGATGGACTACCAGGTGTTTCTGCTCACCCGGATCCGCGAGCGCTACCTCGGCGGCGAGCCGACGCGGGCGGCCGCCCTCGCCGGGACGAGCGCCGCGGCGCGCACGATCACGGCGGCGGCCGCGATCATGATCGGGGTCTTCGTCGTCTTCGCGATCTTCGGCGTGCCGACGATCGAGGCGGCGGGGCTCGGGGCCGCGGTCGCGGTGGCCGCCTCGGCGCTGCTCGTCCAGCTCGCCTTCATGCCCGCGCTGATCGTCCTGCTCGGCGACCGCGTGTGGTGGCTCCCCGGCTGGCTCGACCGCGTGCTGCCCGCGATCGAGCTGGACTAGAGGGCCTGCAGCCGCACGTGGACGGCGAGCGTCTCCTGCGCCGAGCCCTTGAAGACGCCGCGGGTCGGCGGGACGTCGGCGTAGTCGCGGCCCACGGCGACGCGGACGTACTCGTCGGTCTGGTCGCGGCCGTGGGTGGGGTCGAGCGCGATCCAGCCGCCCTCGTCGTCCCAGACGTCCACCCAGGCGTGGGAGGCGACGCGCTCGTCGGGGACGGTCGGGTCGTAGAGGTAGCCGCTGACGTAGCGCGCCGGGATCCCGACCGACCGGCAGGCGGCCAGAAGGACGTGCGCGAAGTCCTGGCAGACGCCGCGGCCGAGAGCGAGCACCTCCTCGGCGCGGGTCTGTACCCCGGTGGCGCCCGGCTCGTAGACGAGCTCGGCGCGAACGCCCTCCATGAGATCGTGCGCCCGCGCCGGGGCGTCGCCGGCCTCCGCGTGCCGGGCCGCAAAGCTCCGGATCGGCTCGGCGAAGGACGCGTAGCCGGTGGGGTGGAGGTAGTCGTGGAGCTCGAGCGGCGTCGGCGGGCGCCGGCCGTTGACGAACGCCGCCGGGGTGATCACCTCGCTGACCGCGGTGACGGCGAGCCGGTCGTGCGTCTCGAGCAGGTCGAAGTGGTGGACGGCGTTCCCGAGGTGGTCGCGGTACTCGCGCACGCGGAGCCCCGGCGGCTCCGTGGCGATGCGGAAGGAAGAGCAGTGCTGGCCGCCGCCCTCGAGCGGCCGCAGGCGGAGCTCGGTGTACGCCTCCGCGATCGGGGAGTCGTAGGTGAGCTCGGTCGTGTGCTCGACGCGGATCAGCATCGTCACTGCTGCTGCTGGTGCTGGGCGGCGGCGTACGGGCCGGGCGGGATCACGCGCGTCGTGAAGTAGCTGCTCGCGATCTCGTCGGCGGCGTCCGAGATCCCGTGACGCACGCGGGCGAGGAGGAGGTCGGTCGACTCGTCGAGCCCGTAAAGCTCCGTGAAGGCGAGCTCGGCGAAGACGCGGCCGATCGCGCGCTCGGGGCGGGCGCCGCCGCCGGAGATGGCGCGGATCGCGCTCAGGCAGAGCTCGAGGCAGAAGCAGACCGCCCGGGGCAGCCGCCGCTCCAGGAGGAGGAAGGAGACCACGCGCTCCGCCCGCAGCTCGTCGCTCTCCATCCGCCGGTAGGCCTCGAACGCGCCGCAGGACTTGAGGAGGCTCGTCAGCCGTGCGCCCACGACGGCCGCCGGCTCCTCGGCGCGGAGGCCCGGCACCTTGACGGAGAGGAGCCTGGCGGTCGTGTCCGCCCGCTCGAGGTGCCCGCCGAGCTCGAGGAACTCGTAGGCCTCGCCGCGCGGCTGGGTCGCCTTCATGACGCCCTGGAAGGCGTGCGAGCCCTCGCGGACGCGGACGAAGAAGTCGTGGGGCGAGGCGAGCACGGCCGCGGGCCGCCGGTTCGAGACGAGGAGGTGCAGACGGTTCAGGTGCTCCCACATCTCGCTCGAGACCTGCTCGCGGACGCCCCGCGCGTTCTCCCGCGCGCGGGCGATGCAGGACGTGACGGCATCCGGGTTCGCCGGGTGCCAGAGCAGGAACTCGGTCACGGCCGGGGCCGTGTAGTCGCTGAAGTGCTCGCGGAAGAGCTCGTCCTGTCCGACGACCCAGATCAGGTCGCGCCAGGCCCGGCCGCGGTCCAGGTCGGTGTCGAGGAGGCCGTGGAAGTTGGCGTGCAGGAGCCGGCTCGTGTCCTCGGCGCGCTCGATGTAGCGGCCCGTCCAGTAGAGCGACTCGGCGACCCGGCTCAGCATCAGGTCCGCAGCACCCAGGTGTCCTTGCTGCCGCCGCCCTGGGAGGAGTTGACGACGAGCGAGCCGTCGCGCAGGGCCGCGCGGGTCAGCGCCCCCGGGACGACGCTCGTCAGCCGGCTCGAGAGCACGAAGGGCCTCAGGTCGACGTGGGCGGGGCGCAGCTCCTCGACGTAGATCGGCATGCGGCTGAGCGCGATCGTCGGCTGGGCGATGAGCTCGCGCGGCTCCGCGACGATCCGCCCGCGGAACTCGTCCAGCTCCTTTCTGCTCGCGGCCGGGCCGATCAGCATCCCGTAGCCGCCGCTCCCGTCCACGGTCTTCACGACCAGCTCGGCCAGGTGGTCGAGGATGTAAGCCCGGTCGGACTCGTCGGCGGCGAGGTAGGTCGGGACGTTCCGGAGGACCGGCTCCTCGTCCAGGTAGTAGGCGATCATCTCCGGGACGTAGCGGTAGACCGCCTTGTCGTCGGCGACGCCGGTGCCGGGCGCGTTCGCCAGGGTCACGTTGCCGGCGCGGTAGGCGTTGAAGAGGCCGGGAGCGCCGAGGAGCGAGTCCGACCGGAACACGAGCGGGTCGAGAAAATCGTCGTCGACGCGCCGGTAGACGACGTCCACCCGCTGGAGCCCCTGCGTCGTCCGCATGTAGACGACGTCGTCGTGGCAGAGGAGGTCGCGACCCTCGACGAGCTCGATGCCCATCTGGCGGGCCAGGAACGAGTGCTCGAAGTACGCCGAGTTCTGCACGCCGGGCGTGAGCAGGACGACGGTGCCCAGGCCCGCCGCGGGCGGCGCCACGGCGCGGAGCGCGGCGAGCAGCTCCTGCGGGTACTGGTCGATGCCGAGGACGCCGTAGCGCTCGAAGAGCGGCGCGAACTCGCGCTTCATCGCGGCGCGGTTCTCGAGCATGTAGCTGGCGCCCGAAGGCACGCGGAGGTTGTCCTCGAGCACGAGGTACTCGCCGTGCTCGTCGCGGACGATGTCCACGCCGGCGACGTGCGCGTAGGTGCCGCCGGGCGGCTCGAGGCCGATCATCTCGCGGCGGAAGTGCTTTGCGCCGAAGACGAGCTCGGCCGGGATCCGCCCGTCGCTGAGGATCCGCTGCTCGTGGTAGACGTCGTGCAGGAAGAGGTTCAGGGCCCGCACGCGCTGCACGAGGCCGCGCTCCAGGCGGTCCCACTCCTCGCGCGGGATCACGCGCGGGATCAGGTCGAAGGGAAAGATCCGCTCGATCCCCTCCTCCTGGCCGTAGACGGTGAAGCCGATCCCCTGGTTCAGGAACGAGACGTCGACCGCGTGCCGGCGCTCCTCGAAGGCCTCGACGCTGAGCGTGCCGAGCCAGTCCGCGAGCACCCGGTAGTGCGGCCGGGGGCGGTCGGGAGCCTCGAACATCTCGTCGTAGAACCCGCCGGTGTCGTAGCGGCCGTCGAGGCTGACAACAGGTTCGTTGGCGGACGTGGTCATGGAACGTTCGGGCCGTGCCGAACCGCATGTTCACACGAAAAGGGGTCGCCGGGACCCAGTGGCCCCCCGATACTCCGTCGGTGGCCAGCCGCGTCCCCGTCTACCGCGGTCCCTTCCGCAAGCGCGAGGCCGAGCGCCTGCTCTGGCGCGCGGGCTTCGGGCCGAAGCCCGGCCAGGCCGCCGCGGTGGCGAAGAAGGGCCTGAAGCGCGCTGTCGACGACCTCCTGAACCCGCCGAAGGCGCGTCTCGTCGGGCCGGCTCCCGTCGCCGACGACGGCGGGCCGCTCGCGCCCCGCGACGCCTGGGGGCACGACCACCTCTGGTGGCTCGACCGCATGGTCCGCTCGAACCGGCAGCTGCACGAGCGCATGACCCTCGTCTGGCACGACTGGTTCGCCACCTCGAACTCGGGCGTCGGCTCGCAGAAGCTCATGCTCGACCAGAACGCGTTCTTCCGCGCGAACGCGCTCGGGAACTTCGAGTCGCTCCTGCTCGGGGTCACGAAGAACCCGGCCATGCTGATCTGGCTGAACGGCGTCCAGAACACGAAGTGGTCGCCGAACGAGAACTACGCGCGCGAGCTCATGGAGCTCTTCACGCTCGGCGCCGGCCGCGGCTACACCGAGGAGGACGTCCGCGAGCAGGCCCGCGCGCTGACCGGCTGGCGCGTGGACTGGCGCGACGGCGTCGGCTACGTGAACTTCCGCTACGACGCGGGCCGCCACGACACCGGGACGAAGGTCATCTTCGGCAAGAGCGGCAACTTCGGCTGGCAGGACGCCTGCCGGCTGTGCGTGCGGAACCCGCTGCACGCGTCCTTCTTCGTCAGGAAGCTCTGGAGCTACTTCATCCCGGTTCCCCCGCCCGCGGGCACGCGGTCCGCGCTGATCGGCCTCTACAAGCGCTCGGGCTACAAGGTCAAGCCGGTGGTCGGGGCCATCCTCAGGCACCCCCTCCTCTACACGGGGCCGCGGATGATGAAGCCGCCGGTCGTGCAGGTCGCGGGCATGCACCGGGCGCGCGGGCGGCGGGTCAACTCGGAGGCGTGGTCGTGGATCTCCTCCCTCGACGGCCAGCGCCTCTTCTACCCGCCCAACGTCGCCGGCTGGGACGACGCCCGCTGGCTCGACACGTCCAGCCTGCGCGGGCGCTGGATCGGCGCCAACCACCTGGCCAGCCCGTACGCGCTGGACGTCGACGCGTGGCGCGGCAGGCTCCCGCTCGACGCCGGCAACCTCGTCGACCGGGCGGCCGCCTTCTGGGGGAGCCCGACCACCACGACCGCCACGCGCACGGCACTGCGGGGCTTCGCCGAGACGGCGCTCGCCGACGCCGACTCGAGCTGGAAGCGCGCCGAGTACCCAGTCCTCGTCGTCAACGCCCTCCGCGTCCTCTTCGCGATCTCACCCGACTACCAGACCTGCTGACATGAGCTGCTCCTGCACCGAGTTCTCCCGCGCCGCCGCCCTCAGGCGCTCCATCGCCGAGGCGGGCCGAGGCCTCCCCGCCATCGAGCCGGGCATGCCGGTCCCGGCCGGGAGCGGGCTCGACCGCCGCTCCTTCCTCGCGCGCACCGCCGGTCTCGCGCTCGCCGTCTACGGCGCCGGCAAGCTCCCGCTCGGGCTCTTCGACGAGGGCATCGCCCGCGCGCAGGGCGCGCCGCCGGGCCCCGTGCTCGTGTCCGTCTTCCTCGACGGCGGCGCCGACTCCCTCTCCATGCTCTTCCCTGCGGGGCACGCGCAGTACGCCTCCTTCCGGCCCGGGCTCGCGCTCGCGCCCGACGCCGGCCAGGAGTTCTCTGAGGACACGACCCTGCGCTGGCACCCTTCGCTCGCGCCGTTCGCCGAGCTCCACGCCGAGGGAAAGCTGACCGTCCTGCCGGCGATCGGCTACACGAACGCCGACCAGTCGCACTTCACCTCGCGGCACTACTGGGAGGTGGGCGCGACCGACCCGCACCTCCGCACCGGCTGGCTCGGGCGCTACCTCGACGCCGCCGGCACGCTGGACAACCCGCTCCAGGGCCTCTCGCTCTCGCACTCCCTCCATCCCTCGCTCGCCTCCGCGAACGTCCCCATCGCGGCGGTGTCCGCCGTGGACGACTACGGGTTCTGGGCCAGGAACGTCTGGGGCCAGGTCGAGGAGCGCATGCTCGACGCGCTCGGGACGTTTCCGCCCGTCGCCGACCCGGCCGCGTCCAAGGTCGCGGAGGTCACGCAGCAGGCGGCGACGCTCCGCGCCCAGCTCCGGCCCTTCGAGGGCGGGACCTGGGGCACGACCGTCCCCTACCCGGCGAGCCAGGACCGCTTTCCGTCGCGCCTCGCCGGCCTCGCGGCGATGATCGCCGCGGGCCTGCCGCTCCGCTGCGTGACGATCACCGCGCCGGGCATGTACGACACCCACGCCGACCAGGCGAACGGCCTCTCGACGGCGCTCGACCTGACGGCGCGGTCGCTGCGCTCCTTCCAGCGCGACCTCGAGTCCCGCGGGCTCGCCGACCGCGTGCTGGTTCTCCTCTGGAGCGAGTTCGGGCGCCGGGCCGAGCAGAACGGCTCCGCGGGCACCGACCACGGCGCCGCGGGCATCGGCCTCCTCATGGGCTCCCGCGTGCGCGGTCAGATGCTCGGCGAGTTCCCGGGGCTCGCGGCGTCCGGGCTCGACGGCCACGGGAACCTCAGGGCCACCTTCGACTACCGCTCGCTCTACTGCTCGCTCCTCGAGCAGTGGTTCGCCACCGACGCGGCGGCGGTCGTTCCGAACGCGGCGAGCTTCGCCCGCGCGGAGCTGCTCAGATGATTCGCCCCGCCGCCGTCGCCATCGCCGTCCTCGCGCTCGGCGGCGTGACCGTCCTCCGGGCGGCCGATTCCGGCACCGCCGCGCCGTACCCGACGCGCCTCCAGGCCGTCGCGGACGAGTTCACGCTCTCGCTCTCGCGCACCACGATCCGCAACCGCTGGGTGCGGATCGAGCTCGTCAACTTCGGCGAGGACCCGCACGACCTGAGACTCCGGCGGATCGGGGGCACGCACACCTTCTTCATCGGCCAGACGCTCCCGGGCGCCAGGCGGTCGAAGAGCTTCCGGCTTCCGTACGGTCGCTACCGCGTCTGGTGCTCGATCGCCGACCACCGGGCGCTGGGCATGCGGGCCACGCTGCGCATCCGTCGGCCCTCCTCCTAGGGCCGCACGAAGCGGACGACGCGGACGCCCCAACGGGGGAAGTGCAGCGTGAGCTTGCCGCCGGCTGCCGTCACCCTGCCGCCGCCCGGATAGAGGCGCCCGGAGCGCGCCCAGGGCGGGAGGCCGCGGATCGTCACCGCCCTGGTCTGACCGCCGTTGTGGGCGGCGATCACCCAGAGCTCGCCGCTCCTGCCGTACCGCCTGATTGCCCCGGTGCGGGTGCTGTTCGTCCGCAGGCGCACCGTGGTCTCCGGCCGAAGGAGCGCTGCGTGAAGCGGGCTTCCCTCGGCGATCTCGTCCACGAGATCCTCGAGGACGCGGTTCCAGAAGGTCCAGTTCCACCCGAGCGCGCGGTCGCGCTCGGTCTGGCAGCGGGGCAGCTCCCCGCCGAAGAAGAAGAGGCCGCGGGCGCCGTTGATGATCGCGTCGTAGACCATGTAGCGCTCCTGGCGCTTCGTCGGCAGGACGTAGTCGTCGCGGTAGCGGCTCTTTGCCCCCTTGAAGCAGATCTGGAGCGTCATCGTCACCGCGTTGCGCCCCGTCGCCCTCCGCAGCGCGGCCATCCATCGCCCAACCATGTGGAGCCTGCGGATCTTGACGGGGTTGTCGGGGTGGTAGATGGGGTAGACGTCGGTGCCGCGTGTGTCCGTGACGGCGTTGTACGGGCGCAGGTCCGGCGGCCTCGGAGGCGGCTGGAGCATGGTGCCGTTGACGCTGAACGGCCCGAAGATCGTGTGGAAGACGTGGTTCGGGTCCAGCGCCTTCACGGTGGCGAAGGCGTGGGCGAGGTCCCGCGGAAGGTAGCGGGGCCAGGGCTCGTCGGCGCCCTTCCAGAGCCCCATGCCCGGGCTGTCCCTCAGGGTCTCGACGACCTGAACGAGCCGGGCCTCCCTCGGCGTCCCCGGCCGGGCCGCCGCGAGCTCGCGGAGGTGCACCCACGTCAGGGCTCCACGCACCGCCGCGGCCTCCGCCCAGGCCTGTGCCTGGGTCAGGTGCTCGTCCGTCCAGTCCCTCCCGCTCGGGCCCGTGCGGAAGACGGTGATGCCGCCGTCGACGAGCTCGTCGATCGCGGCCGTGCCCCACGGCGTGCGCCCCCCGAGCGGCGGGGGCATCGTCAGGCCGATCGGGAAGAAGCGCTTGCCGTCGACGCGGAACGAGCCGGCGGCGTCGTAGGTCGTGCGGGGAGAGACAACTGCCGTGTCGGATGCCGCTGGGGCCGCCGGCAGGGTCGCGCTTGCGACCGGCTTCGCAACAGCGTCACCGCCGGCCCCGCCGAGCGTGAGCCCGAGCGCCGTGGCGGCTGCGCCGAGCAGGAGGAAGCCGGCCAGCAGCCGCATCCGCGTCCCCACCATCCATTCGGAGTGTACTCCGCATCCGGCGCGGAACGATCTGGCTGCCAGGCGGCTGGCCCTGTCCAGCTCTTTGGCTCCGTGATCCCGCAAGGCGACCTCGGCGAGCTCGCTCGGCGGCGACGACCGGGTCGGTCGCAGCGCCTCATCGGCTGGCACGCCCTCTGCCATCCGCGGCGCGCCCGCTACCGGGTCGAGTGGGCCGACCAGCCCACCGGGACGTACGCGCCCGCGCGCGCCGCGCTGAGAGGGTTGCCGGGCGGAGGCCGATGCGAGAGGATCGGCGCGCCGCAGTTCACTCTCTGAGGGGGTAGTCATGAGTCCGTTGGCAGGAGCGGGCCGCGCGCGCGACGCGCGGTCCACGGCGCTCGCCGTCGCCGCCGCGCTCGCCGTGCTCGTCGTGCTGGGGACCGCCGCCGGACCGGCCGGGGCGCAGGTCACCGGCCCGGTGTTCGTCGACGGGCAGGCCCAGCCGGTCTTCTCGACCGTGCCCGCGACCTGGATCCGGCAGGAGCTCTGGGTCGAGACGACCATCGACAGCGACTTCGACGGCGTGCTCGACCGCATCCACGTCGACGTGACGCGGGTGCAGGAGACCGACACGATCGGCCTGAAGGTGCCCGTCGTCATGGAGGTGAGCCCGTACTACGGCGGGAGCGTCGACGTCGTCAACTGGGGCGTCGACCACGAGATCGGCCAGCCGCCGGCGTTCCGGCCGACGACCGCGCCGGTCTTCCGCAACACGAGCCCGATCATCTCGAACGCGCACGTCTCCACGTGGGTGCCGCGCGGGTTCGCGGTCGTCCACGCCGAAGGCACCGGCACCGGGCTCTCCACGGGCTGCCCGACCACCGGCGACCCGTTCGAGACGCTCGGCCCGAAGGCCGTGATCGACTGGCTGAACGGCAGGGCGAAGGCCTACACGGCCCAGGCGGGCGGGACGGAGGTCGCCGCCGGCTGGACGACGGGCAAGGTCGGGATGATCGGCACGTCCTACAACGGCACGCTGCCGATCGGGGTGGCCACGACGGGCGTCGAGGGGCTCGAGGCGATCGTCCCCATCTCGGCGATCTCGAGCTGGTACGACTACTACCGCGCGAACGGGGCCGTGCGTGCGCCCGGCGGGTTCCAGGGCGAGGACGCCGATGTGCTCGCCGAGTACACCTACACGCGGCCCGACCAGGCGATCTGCCGCCCGGTGATCGCCGACCTCGCCGCGAGGCAGGACCGGGTCACCGGCGACTACAGCCCGTTCTGGGACGCCCGCAACTACATGAACGACGTCGAGAAGATCGAGGCCGCGGTGCTCGTCGCGCACGGGAACAACGACTGGAACGTGATGACCAAGCATCCGGCCGTCCTCTACGACGCGCTCAAGGCGCTCGGCGTCCCGCACCAGCTCTACTGGCACCAGGCCGGGCACGGCGGCTCGCCGCCGCTCGTGCGCACGAACCGCTGGTTCAGCCGCTACCTCTGGGACCACCAGAACGACGTCGAGTCCGACCCGAAGGCGTGGGTCGTGCGCGAGGGCCAGAGCTCGCAGAACCCGACCCCGTACCCCGAGTGGCCCGATCCGGCGGCCGCTCCGGCGACGCTCGGCTTCAAGCCGGGCGCTCCGGGCATCGGCACGCTGACGTTCCAGAAGGTGCCCGACGTCCCGGAGACGCTCGTCGACAACGCGACCGTGACGCCGGCGAGCCTCATGAACGCCGCCTCGTCGCCGCACCGGCTCGTCTTCAAGACGGCGCCGCTCCTCGCGCCGGTCCGGATCAGCGGCACGCCGACGATCTCGCTGGACGTGGCCGTCGACCGGACGAAGGCGAACCTGACGGCGCACCTGATCAGCTATCCGGGCGGCACCGGCAACGGCACCGTGCTGAGCCGCGGCTGGATCGACCCGGAGAACCGCAGCTCCCCGGCGATCACCGAGGCGATCACGCCGGGGACGACGTACACGTTCGAGTTCGACCTCCAGCCGAAGGACTCGGTCGTCGCGGCCGGGCGCCGGCTCGGGGTCATGATCATCTCGAGCGACCGCGACTACACCGTCCGGCCCGCCCCGGGGACGCAGCTCACGGTCGACCTGAAGCGCTCCAGCGTGACGCTGCCGGTGGTCGGCGGGGAGGAGGCGCTGCGGGCGGCCTTCTACGACTGGAGCGGCTTTCTCGCCACGCACGAGGATGCGCCGGTGCTGAACGACGCCCACGCGGGCGGCGTCGACCGGATGTGGTTCTCGCTCGGCGGCGACCGCGGGCTCGGAATCCTCGCCGCCGGATCGCCCGCCTCGAGGCAGGTCGACTGCGACACGAAGACGGCACTCGGGGCGCTCGAGCCCACGCAGACCCCCAACTGGGACTCGCTCTCGTACGTCGCCTACCTCGACCGCTACTCGTACCCGTGGAAGACGCAGAAGGGCTGGGCGGGCACCTGCCGCGAGCTCGTGCTCACGCTCGCGGACGGAACAGCGCACTCGGCCTACCTGCGCTTCGTCAAGTAGCTCGACGCCGCACGCAGATCGGAGGGCGCCCGCTGGCCGGGCGCCCTCCGCCGTGCAAGGATGGCGGCCTGCGGCTCTCGCCTCCGTTGGTGGGACGGACAGGGAGTTGGACAGAGGGGGTACACATGAGACGTGTTCTACTGCCGGCGCTCGGCCTCGCCGTCGCGCTCGCCTTCGCCACGGCGGTGCAGGCCGCCGGAACGGGGCCCCGCGTGACCGTCGTCGACGGCGGCACCGCGCCCGGCACGGCCAAGCACGTGCGGGTGGTCGGCCACGAGCCGCTCTTCGCCCGCGGGATGAACGCGGCGATCGCCGTGCTCGACGACTCCGGCTACGTCTACGTGGGGAACCGCACGGACGGGCAGCCGGCGCATCCCAACCCGGGCCTGCTCGTCGTCGACGCGACCGATCCGACGGCTCCGGCGGTGGTCGAGGAGATCGGCCCGCCGCTCGCGGGCAACCCGGGTGAGACGACCCGGGAGCTGCGGATCTGGCAGCACGAGAAGATCCTGATCGTGCTGACGTTCGGGTGCAGCGCCTCGCTGCACGCCTGCTCGGGCGGGGCGACGCCGAACTTCCGCTTCTTCGACCTGAGCGACCCGGCCGAGCCGGCCCACATCATGAGCTTCGTCCCGCGGCAGGCGAACACCGCGATCCGCGGGCCGCACGAGTTCTTCCTGTGGGTCGACCCGGAGGACCCGGAGCGCGCGTACATCTGGGCGACGCTCCCGACCGGCTCGACGAACGCGAACAACGCCAACCTCGGCATCTGGGACATCAGCGGCGTGGCGAGCGGGATCACGCCGCAGCTGCTCGCGCAGGGCACCTGGATCACCCAGTACGAGCTCGGGGGCGTGGGAAGCCAGTTCGACGGCCGCCTGGCGCTCCACTCGATCGACGTCTCCGCCGACGGCCGGACGACCACGCTCGCGCACCAGCGCGGCCACTCGCTCGTGCTCGACACGAGCGAGGTCGTCGACTCGCCCCCGGCGCCGGGGACGGTCCTGAGCCTGAGCGACGACCTGTACACGAACCCGCTCGACCGCCCGCAGTGGGGAACGGCGCGCGACGACTGCGACCGCGAGTGCGCAGAGAGCCACTCCGCCGAGCAGGTGCCCGGGCGCGATCTCATCGTCAACACGGACGAGATCTACGGCACGTTCACGCTCCCGTTCCACGGCTGCCCGTGGGGCTGGGTGCACCTGATCGACTACGCGGACCCGGCGCACCCCGAGATCGTCAGCGAGTACAAGACGTCGCTGAACGTCTGCCCGGCGCCCGATCCGCTCTCGGACGAGCGCACCAGCTTCGCCTCGCACAACCCGACGGTGACGCCGAACCTCGTGCTCCTCACCTGGCACGCGGCCGGGTTCCAGGTGATCGACATCGCCAACGAGACGAAGCCGAAGCAGGCGGGCTGGTTCAGCCCGACGCCGCTCCCCGCCGTCGCCACCGAGGACCCGGCGCTGAACGGCGGCCCGAACAAGGTGACCATGTGGAGCTACCCGATCGTCGACGACGGGCTCATCTACGTCGTCGACCTGCGCAACGGGCTCTACATCCTCGAGTACCGGGGGAAGTTCACCGGCGAGATCCGGAAGCTCGACTTCCTGGAGGGGAACTCGAACCAGGGCGACCTGCCCGCGCTCGAAGCGCGCGGCTAGGACGCAGCGTCAGCGGGAGGCCGGCACCGTGCCGGCCTCCCGCACGGCGAAGAGGCGCCACTCGCCCGGAACGCCTTTGAGGACATGCGCGCCGCAGTCGGCGAACTCGACGCCCGAGCCCGCGACGAGGTCCTTCACCGTGCCGGAGACGAAGACCTCGCCCGGGCCGGCCGCCGCCGCCACCCGCGCGGCGATGTGCAGCACGATGCCGCCGACCCGCCCGCCGCTCAGCTCACCCTCGCCGGTGTGGAGGCCCGCGCGAATCTCGAGGCCGAGCTCCCGCACCTCGTCACGGATCGCGCCCGCGCAGCTGAGCCCGCGGAGGGGCCCGTCGAACGAGGCGACGAAGCCGTCGCCGGTCGTGTTCAGCTCCGTGCCGCGGAACTCGGAGAGCCGCCGGCGCACGAGCGCGTTGTGCCGGCCGAGGAGCTCGCGCCAGCCGGCGTCGCCGAGCTCGGCGGCCTTGCGCGTCGAGTCGACGATGTCGGTGAAGAGGATCGTGGCCAGCACCCGCTCGGGCGCGGCGGCGCGGTCGAGGCCGCGCAGGAACTCCTCGGCCTCGTCGAGGAGACGCCCGTTCCCGGCGGGATCGGCCCAGGAGAAGCCGTCGACGAGGCCGGGGACGTCCCGGCGGACCGCGTCGGGGATCCGCTCGGCCACGTAGGCGGCCGGCCCGGCCGACGCGGCGCGGTGGAGGACGAGCGTGGGCACGCGGATGGCGGGGAGGACGTCGGTGACGTCGCCGTCCATGACCATCCGCTGGAACGCGACCGCGGCGCCGGGGCTCGCGCTCTGGCGCATGTGGCGGGCGTACCAGGCCCGGAACTCCTCGTCGTCGGCGCGCGTCGGCGTGTACTCGCGGAGCTGGCGCGCGAAGAACTCCGGCGTGCCCCAGCTCTCCCCGACCTCCCGCAGCCAGTCGCGCCACTCCTCGTCGCTCCGCGCCCAGGGGTAGTCGGGCGAGCGGCGGCCCTTGGGCGAGGGGTCGAAGAGGACGAGCGCGGCCGTCCGCTCCGGATAGGTCGCCGCGAAGAGGATGGCCAGCCGCGTCCCCTCGTGCGCGCCGAAGAGGGCGGCGCGATCCATGCCGGCCGCGTCCATGACGGCGCGGACGTCGTCCATCCGCGCCTCGAGCGTGGGAACGCTGCGGAGCCGGTCGGAGAGGCCCATGCCGCGCTTGTCGAAGAGGAGCACCCGGGCGAAGGAGGCGAGCCGCTCGACGTGCTGCACGAAGAGCGGCTGCTCCCACACCGAGTCCAGGTGCGCCAGGCTGCCCCGGACGATGACCACGTCGAGCGGCCCGTCTCCCAGCACCTGATAGGCGATGCTGACGTCGCCGCTCCGTGCGTAGTGAACGTCGGGCGCAAGCATCCTCGGCCTCAGCCGAGCGCCCGCGCCACGTCGCCCATCCGGGCGAAGCGGGCGCCCCGCTCCCGGCAGCGGTCGACGAAGTCGCCGAGCATGGCGATCCGGTGGCCGCGGCCGATCACCTGCGGGTGCATGGTCACCGTGAGGATCCCGCCGTCGACGTTCTCGTCCATCCAGTCCAGCTCGGCCTGCCAGATCTCGAGCACCTGCGAGGGCGTCGCGCCGCCCTTCCGGTACGGGTCGAAGTTGAACTGGAAGTGCACCCAGTCGTCGAGCTCGAAGCAGAGCGGCAGCTCCCAGAACCCCGCCTCGCGCCCTCGCTCGAGCGGCACGCCGCGCGCCACGCGGTCGCCGATCCGCGGGCGGAACGGGCGGTAGTCGTCGGTCATGAGACTCGAGTCGTACAGGAAGCCGAGCTCCTCCACGAAGGCGAGCGTCGACTCCGAGAGGTCGGCCGACGGCGCGCGGAAGCCGAGCGGCGCAATCCCGATGCCCTCGAGCACGGCGAGCGCGCGCTCCATGTCGGCGCGCTCCTCCTCCGGCGTCTGCAGGCTCGGGTCGACGTGCGCGTAGGAGTGGTGGGCGACCTCGTGCCCCGCCTCGAGGATCGCCGCGGTCTCGGCCGGGAACGACTCGACGGTGTGGCCGGGGACGAAGAACGTGGCGTCCAGCTCGCGCTCCTCCAGGAAGCGGAGGATGCGCGGCACGCCGACGCGCGCGCCGTACTCCCCCCGGTTCAGCATGGCCGGCGTGACGCGGTCGTAGGCGAGCCAGACGGAGAGCGCGTCGAAGTCGAAGCTCAGGCAGACGGTGCTGCTCGGCACGTGGGGGAGCCTACAATCGACGCATGGAAGAACCGGCCCCGCTCGCGATCACGCTCGAGCCGCTCGACGACCATCTCATCGTCGAGCCCGTCGATGAGGACGTCGAGACGCGGACGGGCCTGATCATCCCGCAGAGCGCGGAGGCCGGCGCCCGCTCGGGGATCGTCACGGCCGTCGGCGCCGAGGCCCACGGCGTCGACCCCGGCGACAAGGTGCTCTTCCCCAAGGACGCCGGCTACGACGTCAGGCTCGGCGGGGTCGCCTGCAAGGTCCTCAGCCGGCGCGAGCTCATCGCCCGCGTCCACGACTAGGTTCGGACGTCGACGACGATCCGCGGCGGGCCGGCGAGCCGGGCGACCCGGAACGGCATGCGCTCGTCCAGGCCGGCGACCCAGTTGAGGACCCCCTCGAAGTCGCCGGTGCGGACGACCTCGACGACGACCTCGGTGCCGGTGCTCGATCCGGCGATGCGCCTGGGCCCGGTGTAGACCTCGCCCAGCTCGCCGGTCAGGTCGAAGCCCGAGGCGGGCTCGATGCGAATCGAGAGGAAGGCGCCGCCGTCGACCTCGACGACCATCCCGGACGCGTCCTCGACGATCGGCGGGCTGACGTAGCGCACGCGATAGCCGGGGCGGCTTCCCGGGAGGAACTCGAGGACGATGCGGTCGTAGCCCTCGTGCCGGCCGAGGCGGACGTCGGTGAGGAGGGCGAGCCGGGTCGAGCCCGCTGCGGCTCGCGCCGGCGCGGTCGAGAAGGGCGGGCCGGGCGGTGCGGCCTCCGTCGTCGTCGGGGCGGTCGTCGGAGCCGGCTCCGTGGTCGTGACCTCAATGGTGGTCGTCACGGTCGTCGCTCCGGGCTCGGTCGTCTCGTCGTCCCCGCCTCCGCAGGCGGCCAGCACGACGGCGGCGAAGACGAGCGCCAGAGCAACGCGTGCGCTTCTCATGGCTCGAGCATCTCGACGCCCGGCCTCCCCGGCATCCGCAGCGACGCTGACTTCGCGTGCGGGCTTCCCCTACGCCTCTCCGTGACGGAGGCGACTGGGCCAGGCGCCGGCGCCGCCGAAGAGGGCGATCAAGGACGGGATCAGCACGGGCCGCACGACGAAGGTCTCGAGCAGCACGCCCACGCCCATCATGAACGCGAACTCCCGGAACCCGTCCACGGGCACGATGGCGAGCATGGCGAACGAGGCGGCGAGCGCGATGCCGGCCACGCTGATCGCGCGCGAGGCCCGCGGGGCCGCGACGGCGATCGCCTCCCGCAGCGGGCGCCTCTCGGCCTCCTGCCAGATGCGCCCGGCGACGAAGACGTTGTAGTCGGAGCCGAGCGAGACGAGCAGGACGCCGGCCGCGAAGGGCACGTAGTAGGTGAGGTCGCTGTGGCCGAGGAGCCCCTGGAAGACGTAGGTCGTCAGCCCGAGAGTTGCCGCGACGGACAGCACGCTGGCGGCGAGCAGGTAGAGCGGCGCCACGAGTGCGCGCAGGAAGAGCGCAAGCAGCAGGAAGTTGCAGGCGAGGACGACGGCGCCGACCAGCGCCGAGCTGTCCACGATCGCCTTCACCGTGTCGGACGCGATCGCCGTCTGCCCGGTCTGCGCCGCGGTCGCCCCGTCGAGGCCGGCTTGCTGGAGGAGGCCGGGCAGCCGGTCGCCCAGGTCGCGCGACGTCTTGATCGCCTCCGAGTCGAGCGGCGGGTCCTCGAGGATGGCGACGACTCGGGCGGCGCTCCCGTCCTCCGAGACGAGCACGTCGCCCGGCGCCTCCGGCGGCAGCTCGCCGGGCCCGAGGACGCCCGCGACGCCGGGCACCTGCGCGATCCCCTCCTCCAGGGCGGCCAGCCCGTCCCGGCGCTGGCCGAGCCCCTCGCCCTCGACGAGCACGATTGTCGGCGCGAGGATGCCGGCCGCGAACCCCTGGTCGGCGGCGACCGCGGCCTCCTGCACCTCGTTGTCGGCGGGAAGGCCGCTCCCGAGCCGCAGGGCGAGCTCCGTGTGCCGGATCCCGCTCGCCGCCGCCAGGAGGCCCGCGACGACGGCGAGCGCGAGGAGCGCGGCGACCGGCCGCGACGTGAGGATCTCCGCGACGCGCGAGCGGGTGCCCGAGAGCGGCTCCTCGCGCTCGGGCTCCTCGTCGCCGGGCTTCAGCGAGGGCCAGAAGACGAGGCGGCCGAAGAGCGCGAGGCAGGCGGGGACGAAGGTGATGGAGACGGCGAGGGAGACGGCGGCCGTGAGCGCCAGCGCCGGGCCGAACGCGCGGAAGAACTCGAGCTCGCCGACGACGAGGGCGGCGGTTCCGGTGACGACGATCAGCCCCGCCGTGGCGACGATCGGCGCCACCGCGGTGGTCGAGCGCCTCGCGGCGTCGAGCCGCGGCGTGCCGCCGGCGAGCTCGCGCCGGCAGCCGGCGAGGAAGAAGATGGTGTAGTCGGTGACGATCCCGAGCGTCAGCGCGACGACGAGCGGCTCCACCTCCTGCGGGATCGCGGCGCCGAGCCGCTCCGCGACCCAGGGGATCGTCCCGCTGGCGACGAGGAAAGCGATGCCGGACGCGACCAGGGTGAGCAGGGGCGCGCCGAGCGAGCGGAAGGTCAGGCCGACGACCAGGGCGATGGCGAGCACGGTGCCCAGCTCGACCCACGGGAGCGCGTTCTCGATCTCCTCGAACTGGGCGAGGCGGGCGGGCCCCGGGCCCGTGATGCCGGCATAGTGCTCGCCGCCCGTCGCGTCGCGGTAGCCGCGCGCGAGGCCGACCCGCTCGGAGAGGCTGGAGTCGCCCGAGAAGAAGAGGTGCGTGACGGCGGTCGTACCGTCCTCCTCCGAGCCGGGGAAGAGCTCACGGGTGTTCAGGACCGGGAGGGCGAAGCGGATCTCCTCGTCGGCCTGCTCCTGGCTCGACACGTCCACCGCCCGCTGGACGATCGCCTCCTGCTCCTCGCGCGAGAAGCCCTCGGCGGCGCGCTCGACGACGGCCGTGTCGGCGGTGAGCGGGACGGTGAAGAGCTCCTGCGACCGCTGTCCTGCCTCGATGGCCGGGGAGTCCTCCGGGATGAGGCCGCCGAGCTCGAGGGCCTCGCCGGAGCCGAGCCCGGGCAGGTAGATCGTCGTTGCCGCCGCGGCGGCGATCCAGAGAGCCACGACGACGAGGCGAAGCCACACGACCGCAGATGCGAATACCCTGGGCACGGCAGCCTCTGTACCCAGGAGCCCCCAGGTCCAATCGCGCGGGTTTCGGGCTCGGGCTCACGTGCAAGAACTGGAAGATGCGATCTGCCTGGTCGGGTGCGATCGCGTTCGGGCTCGTGAGCGTGCCCGTGCGCATGGAGAGCGCCGTCGAGGAGCACGCGCTCCACTTCAACTACGTCCACGAGCCGGACGGCGGCCGCATCGGCTACCGCAAGGTCTGCAAGGCCGAGGACGACAAGCCGGTGCCCGACGACGAGATCGTGAAGGCATTCGAGGTCGACAAGGGGGAGTGGGTCTACCTGAGCGACGAGGACTTCGAGGCAGCCGCGCTCGAGGCGGCGCCGCGGACGATCGACATCCAGGCGTTCGTCGCCGCCGACGAGATCGACCCCGTCTTCTTCGAGCGCTCGTACTTCCTCACGCCGCAGGAGGGAGGCGAGAAGGTGTACGCGCTCCTCGCCCGCGCGCTCGCCGAGACCGGGCTCGTCGCGGTCGCAACCTTCGTCATGCGCGAGCGGCAGCACCTGGCGTGCCTGCGCGTGCGCGAGGGCGTCATCCAGCTCGAGCGGATGCACTTCGCCGACGAGATCCGGCCGGCCAAGGGGCTCGCGCCGAAGGGGGTGCGGGTCGGCAAGGAGGAGCTGGCGATGGCCGTCGAGCTGGTGCGGCGCTTCGAGGGAGACTTCGAGCCGGGGCGCTTCCGGGACACGTACCGGGACGCCCTCTGCGAGGTCATTCGCGCCAAGCAGCGCGGCGAGACGGTGCCCGTCGCCGAGGAGGAGCGCGAGCGTGAGGAGCCGCCCGATCTCCTCGCGGCGCTGCGGGAGAGCGTGGAGGCCGCCGGCAAGGCGCGCCGCGGCGGGGCGAAGCGGCGCCGACGGCGGAAGGCGGCGTAGTCCTCTCGCTCGCCGCCTCCGATCCCGGGTTCCAGCTCGGGGACGTCTACGTGCTCGGGCTCGCATTCCTGGGGGTGGCCGTCTTCGCCGCCGTCGGCGCGCTCTCCAACCAGGAGGAGCGCGCGTTCTCGGCCGCGCTCATCTATCTCGCGCTCGGGCTCGTCGCCGCCGTCGTCATCCGGCTCCTCGACGTCCCGTGGCTCGACCCATTGGAGGACGCGCGGGTCGTCGAGCGCCTGGCCGAGCTCGCCGTCGTCGTCGCGCTCTTCTCCACTGGGCTGAAGCTCGACCGCGAGCTCTCCTGGTCCGCCTGGCGCTCGGTCGTGCGCCTGCTCGCGATCGTGATGCCGCTGACGATCGCCGCGGTCGCGGCCTTCGGCAGCCTCGTCATGGGGCTCTCGCTGGCCGGCGCGATCGTGCTGGGCGCGGCGCTCGCGCCGACCGACCCGGTGCTCGCCGGCGACGTCGGCGTCGGGCCGCCGGGCGAGGAGGACGAGCGCGAGCCCAACTTCGCGGTGACGGCCGAGGCCGGGCTCAACGACGGGCTCGCCTTCCCGTTCGTCTACCTCGGCCTCTTCCTCGCGCTCGACGAGCGCGGCGAGGGCTGGCTGGTCGAGTGGCTCCTCGCCGACGTCGTCTACGCGATCGGCGCCGGCCTCGCGATCGGCGCGGCGGGCGGCTACCTGCTCGCCGCCGGCGTCGTCAGGCTCCGTAGCCGCCGGCTGCTCGCCGTCGAGCTGGACGGCTGGGTCGCCGTCGGGGCCGTCCTCCTCGTCTACGGCGCCGCCGAGCTCGCGGGCGGCTACGGCTTCCTGGCGGCGTTCGCGGGCGGTCTGGGCTTCCGCCGCTACGAGCGCGACCACGTCCTGAACGAGCGCGTCCACGAGGGCGCCGAGGCGGTCGAGAAGTTCACCGAGCTGGCGGCGATCCTCCTGCTCGGGAGCATGGTCACCGTCAGCGGCTGGGCCGAGGCCGGCTGGGCGGGAGCCGCGCTCGCGCCGCTCCTCCTGCTCGCCGTCCGGCCGCTCGCCGTCGGTGCCGCCTTCGCCGGCTCGGACCTGCCCCGGCGGGAGCGCATCTTCCTCGGCTGGTTCGGCGTTCGCGGAGTCGGCTCGCTCTACTACGCGGCCGCGGCGATCGCCACCGGGCTCCTCGCCGCGGAGGAGGCCGAGACGATCTTCTGGGCCGTCGCCGTCTGCGTCGTCGCCTCCATCGTGGCGCACGGCGTCACCGGCTCACTCGGCGTCCGCCGGCTGGTCAGCCCCAGCCGAGCTCGCTGATGCGGTCGTCGTCGATGCCGAAGTGGTGGGCGATCTCGTGGACGACCGTGATCTGGATCTCCTCCTCGAGGAGCTCGGGGTCGTGGCCGAACTCCTCCTCGAGCGGGATCCGGTAGATGGCGATCTTGTCCGGGAGGACGCCGGCGTAGCTCTCGACGCCGCGCTCCGTGAGCGGGATCCCCAGGTAGAGGCCGAGGAGGTCCGGGTCCTCCTCGTTCTCGTCCTCGACGACGATCTCCACGTTGGACATCGCCTCGCGGAGGTTCGCCGGCAGCGAGTCGAGCGCCGCCCGGACGTGATCCTCGAAGGTCAACAGTGCCACTCCGGGTAATGCTGCCCAGTCCATGCGTCGCGAGCACCAAGCCAGAGTTCGCACTCGTCCGAAGCCAAGGCTGGATGCCTTGGTGAGGGCGAGGGTGGGCTCTGGCGCCGCGTGATCGCGGGGCAGGGGCAGTCGAGTAATGCCCGGAGGGGCACTTAGCGAATGACGAGCGCCAGCAGCGCCTTCTGGGCGTGGAGGCGGTTCTCGGCCTGGTCCCAGACGGCCGAGCGCTCGCCGTAGAGCACGTCCTCGGCGATCTCCTCGCCGTAGTGCGCGGGGAGGCAGTGGAGGACGATGACACGCTCGCTGCCGAGGGCGACCATGTCGGCGTCGATCCCGAAGCCCGCGAGGTCCGTGAGCCGGCGCTCGCGCTCCTCGTCCTGGCCCATGCTCGCCCAGACGTCCGTGTAGAGGACGTCCGCGCCGGTCGCGGCCGCGCGGGGGTCGTTCGTGAGCTCGACGGCGGTGCCGTTCGCCTCGGCGGCCGCGCGCGCCCAGCCGACCACCTCCCCGGAGGGCTCGTAGCCGGGCGGCGTCGCGGCCACGAAGTCCATGCCGAGCTTCGCGCACGCAACCATGAGCGAGTGGCAGACGTTGTTCCCGTCGCCGAGGTAGGCGACCCTGACGTCGTCGAAGCCGCCGAGCCGCTCGCGGACCGTCAGCACGTCCGCGAGGGCCTGGCACGGGTGGAACTCGTCGGTGAGCCCGTTGATGACCGGGACGTCGGCGTGCTCGGCGAGCTCGTCCACGTCGGCCTGCGCGAACGTGCGGATCATGATCCCGTCCAGGTAGCGCGACAGCACCGTCGCCGTGTCCCGGATCGTCTCGCCCCGGCCGAGCTGCAGGTCGCCCGCGGCGAGGTACAGGGGGGTGGCTCCGAGCTGGGCGATCCCCACCTCGAAGCTGACCCGCGTGCGCGTCGAGGGCTTCTGGAAGATCATCCCGACGCTGCGGCCCTCGAGCAGGCGGTGAGGCACGCGCTCGCGCTGCCGCGCCTTCAGGCGCTCCGCGTGCTCGAGCACGAGCAGGAGCTCGTCGGGCTCCCAGTCGTTGACGCGAAGGAAGTCGCGGCCCTTCAGGTGCGCCGGAATCACGCGCGCATCCTACCGTCTCACCAACTTGACTCTATAACGCTTAGGTTTTATTATGGCCATGGATGAAAACTACGAAAGGAGGGTCGCGACCATGGCAGTCGTACGCTGGGAGCCGTTCCGCGAGCTCGCCGCCCTTCAGAACGAGATGAGCCGCTGGATGGGCGGCCTCTCCGGCGGCGTCGCCCCGGGGAACGGCCAGTCCTCGACGTGGCTCCCGTCGGTCGACGTCTGGGAGACCGAGGGCGAGCTCGTCCTCTCGTTCGACCTCCCCGGCGTCGACGAGGACAAGATCGCCGTCGAGCTGGACGACGACGTGCTCACCGTGAGCGGCGAGCGCGGGCGCACGAGCGAGCACTCGAGCGAGCGCTTCTACCGGTTCGAGCGCCGTTTCGGGACGTTCTCCCGGGGCGTCACGCTGCCGCCGGGAGTGAAGGAGGAGGCGATCACCGCCGACTACGAAAACGGCGTCCTCGAGATCCGCATCCCCAAGCCCGAGGAGCAGAAGCCCAAGCGGATCAAGGTCGGCTCGGGCGCCGCGATCGAGGGCACGGGCACCCGGAAGGAGTAGCCCCGGGGCTCAGGCGGAGGAAGCCGGGACGACCCTCGTCCCGGCTTCGCCGTCCCCGACTGCGTCCGCGCTCGTGATCAGCGCCTCGCCGCCGGTCTGCGTCACGAACGCGAAGGCGGCCTCCACCTTCGGGCGCATGCTCCCGGCGGGAAGGTCGCCCACGAGCGCCGCGTCCGCGTCCGGGCTGAGCTCGGCGATCGGCTCGCCGGCGCCGCCGTCGGCGCCGAAGTCCCGGTAGACGCCGGGGACCTCGGTGAGGATGACGAGGCGCTCCGCGCCGAGCCCGGCCGCCAGGAGCGCCGAGGCGTGATCCTTGTCGATGACCGCGTCGATGCCGTCGAACGCGTCGTCTCGCCGGACGACCGGAATTCCACCGCCTCCGGCCGCGACCACCAGCTGCCCAGCGTGGAGGAGCGTGCGCACCGCCTCGAGCTCGACGACTTCGAGCGGCTTCGGCGAGGGGACGACGCGGCGCCAGCCCCGGCCGGGCTCCTCCCTGAGCGTCCAGCCGCGGTCCCGCTGGAGCTCGCGCGCGCGGAAGCTGTCGTAGTGCGGGCCGATCGGCTTCGTCGGGTTCTCGAAGGCCGGGTCGCGCGGGTCGACGACGACGTGCGTGACGACCACCGCGACCGGACGGCGGGCGACCGGGACGAGCTCGGCGGCGGCGAGCGTGCCGATCTCGGCCTGGGTCTGCGCGACCGCCGTCCACAGGGGCAGGGGCGGCGCCTCGGCCGCCGCAAGCTCCTGGCGCAAAAGCTCGTTCCCCACCTGGGGGCCGTTTCCGTGCGTCACGACGACCTCGCCCTCGAGGAGCGGCGCGACCGCCGCGAACGTCCGCGCGAGGTTGGCGCGATGCTCGGCCGCGGTCCCGCGCTCCCCGGGCCCGAGGAGCGCGTTCCCCCCGAGCGCGACGACCGTCAGCACGAGCGAGCCCCCGCCAAGCCCTTGTGTTTCACGCGCACCAGGAAGGACATGGCCCTTTCAGCCCGCGCGGGGGCCGGCTCTCGGGCCGCCGGGCGACCGGCGGCTCTTGTGCGCGTGGAACACAAGCTTGGGCTCCGACGGTGGGGCGGCGGCGCGCGTTACGTGACCGCCGCGGCTGACTCGATGATCCCGCGCTCGGCGAGCAGCGAGGCGAGCGTCGGCTCCCCCAGCTCCTGCAGCCGGTACGTCACCCTGAGCGCCGGCTTGTCGATCTCGATGACGCGCCGCAGGTCGATCGGCGTTCCGATGAGGACGAGGTCGGCGTCCGACCGCGCGATCGTCTCGCGCAGCTCCTCCATCTGCCCGCGCCCGTACCCCATGGCCGGCAGGAGCTCGCTGACGAGGGGGTAGGCGGCGAACGTCTCGGCGATCGAGCCGACCGCGAACGGTCGCGGGTCGACGAGCTCGCCGGCGCCGTGCTGCTTGGCCGCGAGCACGGCGGCGCCGTAGGTCATCTCGCCGTGGGTGAGCGTCGGCCCGTCCTCGACCGCGAGGACGCGCTTGTCGCGGATCTCCTCCGTGCGCCCGTCCTCGACGTGGAACGGCGAGGCGGCCAGGACGACCTCCGAGCGGGGGTTGGCGCGGTGGATCGAGTCGAGCACGGCCTCGACGCCCTCCGGCGGGGCCGTGTCCGTCTTGTTGACGACGCACACGTCCGCCATGCGGAGGTTCGTCTCGCCCGGGTGATAGCGGAGCTCGTGCCCGGGGCGGTGCGGGTCGCAGACGACGATGTGCAGGTCCGGCTTGACGAACGGCGTGTCGTTGTTGCCGCCGTCCCAGACGATGACGTCCGCCTCCTCCTCGGCGCGGGAGAGGATGGCGGCGTAGTCGATGCCGGCGAAGACCAGGTTTCCCTCGGCGAGGTGCGGCTCGTACTCCTCGCGCTCCTCGATCGTGCACTCGGCGGCGTCCAGGTCCTCGTAGCGCTCGAACCGCTGCACTGCCTGCTGCGTCAGGTCGCCGTAGGGCATCGGGTGGCGCAGCACGGCGACGCGCTTGCCCGCCTCGCGGAGCAGGTGGGCGACGTGGCGCGTCGTCTGGCTCTTCCCGGAGCCGGTGCGCACCGCGCAGATCGCCACGGCCGGCTTCGACGACGGGATCATCGTCGCGCGCGGCCCGAGGAGGGAGTAGTCGGCGCCGGCGGCCATGGCGAGCGAGCCGACGTGCATGACGTGCTCGTGCGTGACGTCGGAGTACGCGAACACGACCTCGTCCACGTTCTCCCGGCGGACGAGCGCCGCCAGCTCCTCCTCCGGCAGGATCGGGATCCCCTCCGGATAGCGCGACCCGGCGAGCGCGGCCGGGTAGACCCTACCCTCGATGTCCGGGATCTGCGTCGCCGTGAAGGCGACGACCTCCACGTCGTCGCGTCCCCGGTAGACGACGTTGAAGTTGTGGAAGTCGCGGCCGGCCGCACCGGCGATGACCACCCTCCTCATGCCCTAACCTCCTCCTCGATTTTCTCCCCGACGGCGGCCAGCTCGAGCTTCGCCCCCGCCACCTGGTCGAGCAGCTCGGCCGCCGTGAGCCGCTGACCCTCGGCCCAGACCTCCCGGAGGAGCGAGCCGGCCTCCGGGCGCGTGAACCAGGCGCGTCCGAGCTCCCGGCGGAGGTGCGACTCGATCTGGGTGTGGAACGCCCATGCTCGCAGGTAGCACGTGCAATAGAAACCCTCGTCCACGTCGGCGAGGTAGTCCGTCGGCGACGGCTCGACCTTCGTCGCGTCGCGCAGCAGCTCCACGTAGCGCCCGCGCATCGACTCGAGCTCGACGTCGCCGTGCAGCTCCAGCTCGTACAGGAGCTTCCCCGCGTAGCGCCTGACGACGTAGAGCAGGCTGACCGCCGACTCCTCGGCGAAGTCCTCAGGCCGCCCGAAGTCGAGCCGCCGCGAGAGCCAGGCCGGGTCGTCGACGAGGTGCTCGAAGAGCATCGCCCAGCCCTCGGTGACGGAGTTGTCCCCGAGCCGCTTGAACTCGACCGGCAGGTCCGGCGAGACGTGCGCGAAGTGCTCGGCGTGCCCCGCCTCGTGGAAGAACGCGTGCCAGTCGTCGGGCCCGCCCATCGGCTTGATCACGAGCATCACGCGGCCCGGGACCTCGATCGGCGCGCAGAACGCGCGCGGGCTCTTCTGCGGGCGCGGCTCCAGGTCGAGGTGGACGTTCGCCTGCGCCGAGAGGTCGATCCCGAGCCCCGCGAGCGTCCACTCGAGCGCCGGCACCATGCGGTCGGCCGGGAAGCCCTCGTCCCACTCGCTGCCCCGGAAGGCTCGCAGGACGTCGTGCCGGCGCGCCTCCTCGAGCGGCACGCCGACCCGCCGGCGAAGGAAGCGGTCGAAGGCCGCAACGTGCAGCGCCTCGGTCTCGTCCAGGAACGCGCGCGCCTGCGCGGCCAGCTCGTCCAGCGGGAAGCCGAGGCGCTCGTAGAGCTCGCGGTAGGTGGCGGCGCCGAGCGCCCGCGTCCCCTCGCGGCGCTTCTCGGCGTGTGCCAGCCAGGTCGGCATCAGGCGCTCCTCCGCCAGCTCGACGCGGGCGGCCTCGAGGCTCTCGCGGCGGGCGCGGTCGGCTTCGTTCGCGATCGTCGGGCGCAGCATCCGGTACGGGACGGTCTCGCCGCCGACGGTCGCCTCCAGCGTCGCCTCGAGCTCGGCGATCGCCTCGGCCTCCGCGCGCGTGAGGTTCCCCAGGTAGCCCTCGCAGGCGAAGTGCCAGAGCTCGCGCTCGCCCGGGCCGGCGGGGGCGTGATCCTCGAGCCGCCTGGCCGCGTCCAGCGTCGTCAGGTCGGCGAAGCGCTCGTAGATCGGCTCGAGCTCGAAGCTCTCCTTCAGGCCCGCGTAGTGGAGGTAGTACTCCTCGTCCAGCGCCGCGATGAAGCGATCCGCCTCGTCGCGGTA
>DASPGT010000015.1:0-8268 GCA_035620475.1 Gaiellaceae bacterium
GTCCCGGTGGTCGCGATCGTCGTCGCGGCCCCAGTCCTTGTCCTTGTCCTTGTACCAGTCGTCCTTGCAGCGGTCCTTGTCCCGGTCGTCGTGGTCACGGTCGTCCCGATCGCACTTGTCCCTGTCGTAGCCGCCGTAGGACTTGCCGTGCCTGTCCTTGTCGCGGTCGCAGCGGTCGTCGTCGTCGCGATCGCACTTGTCCTTGCCGTAGCGGTCGTGCTTGTCGCAGCGGTCGTCGTCGCGATCGCACTTGTCGTCGCGATCGTGACCCCACCAGCCGTACTTGTCCTTGTCCTTGCACTCCTTCTTCTTGCACTCGACGTCGACCTTGAGGACGTGCGTGTCCTCGACCCGCGTCTCCGTGTGGTTCGTGATCGCCCACGCGGTGTTCTCGAAGCGGTACTCGCCGCACTTCTCGTACGGGCCGACCTCCCACGAGTACGTGACCGTCTTGTTCGCCTTGTTGACGCAGGTCTGCTCGTCCACGAGGCCGAAGAGCGAGTCGGAGATCGCCACGCAGGTGTCGATCCGGTTGTCGAGCGCCGTGGCGAACTCGATCGGGGCGGACGCCGTGAACTCGCCGTCGTCGACCGACGCAGTCGCCGTCGAGATGCGGTTCGAGTCGTCCGGCAGCTCGATCGTGAACCGGCACCGGAGCTGCGCGCCGGAGTTGAGCTGCCGCGGCAGCGGCGCCCCCTGGCACGTGACCGTCGCCGGGCCGACGCCCGAGACGACGTTCGCGACGGAGTTGACCGTCACGGGGTCGAGCTCCTTGTTGTAGACGAGGATCTCGCCGAACGCCGACCAGCCGGTGGCGCCCTCGGTCTCCTTCACGGTCACGGAGTAGTTGACCGTGGCCGTCTCGCCCGGCTTCAGCTTCAGCTTCTCCACGTCGGCGGTCTTCTCGATCTCCCACGTGAACGGCCGGTCGATCGAGGCCCTGACGGTGAGCTCGATGTCGGGCCGCTCCGGGTCGGGCGGGTTGGCCGCGGCGGGCAGCGCGAAGATCGCTGTCACCGCGGCGAAAACCGCCGTGATCGCCGCCGCGAGGCCCCAACGGCCCCGCCCGGCTCGCGTACGTCTTACGGCCATGAACCCTCTCTCCCTTGTCGCTGGTCGTCGGGGCCCTCCCGCGCGCAGGCGGGCGCACCCCCTCCTGCGCCGCACGTCGCCCGCGAGGGGTCCCTCACCCCACGCGTCCCGGCGGGCGCGCCGCAGACGGGATTGAAGGCGCAGAACCGGGCGCTGCCAAGACCAGGATCGAACCTAGACGGCTTGGTAGTAGCCGGTACGCGGGACATACTTCAGCGACCGGGATGTCGAGGCACCGGATCGGCTTCAGCGCACTCCTCTGCGCCGCCGCGTTCGCGGCGGCTCCGGCCGTCGCTGCCGCCGAGACGGTCAGCCTCGAGCCGGCGTCGCAGGCCGTGCCCTTCGGGGCGGCCGCGCGCCTGACCGGGGCCGTCGACCCGGCTCGGCAGGCGCAGGTGCAGCTCTTCGTGCTCGACTCCGGCGCCTGGCAGCCGGTGGGCTCGGTGCAGGCGGGTGCGGACGGAAGGTTCTCGTTCCAGGTGACCCCGAGCGCTCCGGCCGTCTACGTCGCGCGGACGGACACCGCCGAGTCGCCGCAGGCGGCGGTGCGGATCCGGCCGTCGCTGACTGGCTCCGTGCAGGGCCTCGCCGTCGTCGGCGCGAAGCTCCGGGTCGTCGGCCGGCTCAGGCCGGCGGCGGCAGGCAGGCTCGAGCTGACCGTCAGCGGCCGCACGCGGACCGTGCAGGTCGGTCCGGGCGGCCGCTTCTCGGCGCTGCTCCCCACCCGGGCCGCCCGGAGGCTGCGCGCGACCTTGGCGCTCGTCCCGGAGGAGGGCTACGCGACCGCGCGGCGCCGGGTCGCCGCCCGCGTCCAGGCGCCCGTCCTCGGCATCGGCGCGCGGGGCCGCGCCGTGCGCTTCCTCGAGGAGCGCCTCCGCAGCCTGCGCTACGCGATCCGTGGCGTCGACCGCACCTTCGGCCGGCACACCCGCGACGCGCTCTACGCCTTCCAGAAGGTGCGCGGCCTCCCGCGCGACGGCCTGGCGAGCCCGCGGGTCTGGCGTGCGCTTCGGACCGCGCGCACGCCCCGCGCCGCCTACCCGCACGGCAACCACATCGAGGTCGACAAGGCGCGGCAGGTCCTGTTCGAGGTCCGGCGGGGGAAGGTCGTGCGCGTCGTCCACGTCTCCACCGGAGCCACCGGGAACACGCCCGTCGGCCGCTGGGAGATCTACCGGAAGACGCCCGGGTTCAACTCGCTCTCGATGTACTACTCGATGTACTTCCTCCGGGGGTTCGCCACCCACGGCTATCCGTCGGTCCCCACCTGGCCCGCGAGCCACGGCTGCGTCCGGCTCCCGAACTGGTTCGCTCCGGGCTTCTACTCCCGCTGGGGCATCGGCGACCGGATCTGGGTCTTTCCGACCACGGCCCGCGGGTCGCCGCTCTGGCAGCCGCCCGCGGCCGTCGCCCGCGCCGCGGCGCCGCGCCCATCCGGCCGCGTCGGGCCGTGAGGCGGCTCACGAGGCGGCGTACAGCTCCCACACGCCGGGGACGCCCTTGAGCTCGTGCGGCCCCCGGTCCGCGAAGGCGATGCCCGAGCCCGACGTCAGGTCCCTGACCGTGCGCGAGACGAGCACCTCGCACGGACCGGCGAGGGACGCGATCCGCGCGGCGGCGTGAACCGCGACGCCCCCGACGTCCTCGCCGCGCCGCTCCACCTCGCCCGTGTGCGCGCCCGCCCGGATCTCCAGCCCGAAGGCGCCGACGGCGTCGCCGATCGCCTGGGCGCAGCGAACCGCGCGCGCGGGCCCGTCGAAGACGGCCAGGAACCCGTCGCCGGTGGTCTTCACCTCGCGGCCCCTGTAGCGCTCGAGGTAGCGGCGCACCGTCTCGTCGTGGCGGTCGAGGAGACGGCGCCAGGCCTCGTCGCCGAGAGCGGCCGCCGTCTCCGTCGAGCCGACGATGTCCGTGAAGAGGACGGTCAGGAGCACGCGGTCGGGCACCTCGGCCGGCGGCACCCCGGTCACGAACTCCTCGACGAGGTCGACGATCGGATCGGGATCGGCCCAGATGAGGTGATCGTCCCCCGGCAGCTCCACGTAGCGCGCGCCCGGAATCTGCCCGGCCAGCCAGCGCGCGGCGCCCACGTCCACGCGCCGGTCGCCGCCGTGGTGGACGATCAGGGTCGGAACGGTGATCCCGGGCAGGACGGAGCGGACGTCGACGTCGGTGTTCATGCTCGTCAGGGCGGCTGCGGCCGCGGGGCTGGCGCTGGAGCGCAGGTACCGGGCCCACCAGCTCCGGAACTCCTCGTCGTCCACGAGATCCGGGGCCAGCTCCTCCAGGTGCACGACGCCGCCCCACTCCTCCTTGATCCTGCGGACGTGCCGCTCGCGCTCCTCGAGCGTCGGCCCCCAGGGATGATCCGGTTGCCACCGCCGGACGGCGAACGTCCCGTAGAGGACGAGCCCCTCCGTCCGCTGCGGGTAGGCGGCGGCGAAGAGCATGCACATGGGGCCGCCCTCGGAGTGGCCGAACAGGACCGCGCGCTCGGAGCCGGCCGCGTCCATCACCGCCCTGACGTCGTCCATCCGCTGCTCGAGCGTCGGCAGCCGGTCGACGGGAACGCGGTCCGAGAGGCCGGTGCCGCGCTTGTCGAAGTTGATCACGCGGCAGAACGACCCGAGCCGCTCGAGCGCCCGGGCGACGCGCGGGTGCTCCCAGAGAAGCTCGAGGTTCGTCACCCAGCCGTGGACGAAGACGAGGTCACGCGGCCCCGAGCCGAAGACGTCGTAGGCGATCTGGAGGCCGTCACTCTCCGCGTAGCGGATCTCACGAGCCATCGACGCCGACCTTCATACCACGCGGGAGCCGGCACGGCGCCGTGACCGACGCCCTGAACGCGATCGTCACCCCGGTGGCGCCCGGACGCGGCGGGGGGCCGGGGCCGCTCTCGGGCCGAACGCTCCTCGTCAAGGACCTGATCGACGTGGCCGGCGTGCGCACGACCTACGGCTCCCGGATCTACGCCGACCACGTGCCCGAGCGCACCGCGCCCGCCGTGCAGCGGCTGCTCGACGCGGGCGCCCTGCTCGTCGGCAAGGCCAACCTGCCCGAGTTCGCCTGGAACGTCACCGGCCAGAACCCGTGGTACGGAACGGTCGTCAATCCGGTGCACCCGGGCCGGACGACCGGCGGCTCGTCCAGCGGCAACGCGGCCGCGCTCGCGGCCGGGCTCTGCGAGCTCGGGCTCGGGACCGACACCGGCTGCTCCATCCGGCTCCCGTCGGCCTGCTGCGGCACCGTCGGGCTGAAGCCGAGCTGGGGCTCGGTCTCGACGGAGGGCGTCTGCCCGCTTGTCCCCACGCTCGACACGGTCGGGCCGATGGCGCGGTCAGTCGCCGACGTGGCGCTCACGTGGTCGGTGCTGACCGGGAAGCCGGTTCCGGAGCCGCGGCTGGCCGGGCTCACCGTCGGGCTCCTCACGCGCCCGCCCACGGTCGGCGACGGGTCGACGCCGCCCGAGAGCCTGGCCGGGGAAGAGTGGGTCGGCCGCCTGGAGGAGCTCGGCGCGCGCGTCGTCCGGGCGGTGATCCCGGAACCGGAGGGGAACACCTGGCCGCTCTTCTTCCACGAGGCGGCGCGCTCGCACGCGGCGACCTTCCCGGCCCGGGCCGACGAGTACTCCGACAACGTCCGCACGAAGCTCGAGCTGGCGCAGCGGGTCGACCCGGACGAGGTCGCGACCGCCTACGTCGCACTCGAGCGCTGGCGCCGGTACGAGCCCGTGGTCGACCTCTACGTCTCGCCGTGCATCGGCATCGACCTGCCGCCGGAGGACTGCGACGAGCTCGAGGTGCGCATCCCCTTCTCGGCGTTCCTGCGCCCGTTCAACCTGCTCGGCTGGGCCGGCCTGGCGATCGGGAACCTCCAGCTGGTCGCGCCCCGCGACGAGGTCGTCCTGGCAGCCGGGCTCGCCTGGGAGCTGGGCTAGCGGCCTTCGAACTTCGGCTTGCGCTTCTCGCCGAAGGCCTCGACGCCCTCCTTGAAGTCGTGCGTCGAGCGGAGGAGGCCGTAGGCGAGGCCCTCGACGTGGAGGCCGAGGTGGAGCGGGCCCTCCTCGGCCAGGTCGAGGACGCGCTTCGCCATGGCGAGCGCGAGCGGCGAGAGCTCGGCCAGCTCCGCGACGAGCCGGTCGACGGCGGCGTCGAGCTCCCCGGCGGGAACGACCTCCGTGACGAGCCCGAGCGCGAGCGCCTCGTCCGCGGCGATCCGGCGGCCGCGCAGGACCGCGTCCTTCGCGCGGCCGAGACCGATGAGCCGGACGAGCCGCTGCGTGCCGCCGCTCCCCGGGATCATCCCGAGCTTCACCTCCGGGAGCGCGAGCTCCGTGCCCTCCGCGGCGATCCGGAAGTCGCAGGCGAGCGCGAGCTCCAGCCCGACGCCGAACGCGTAGCCCTCGAGGCGGGCGATGACCGGCTTGGGGCAGCGCTCAGGGGCGGCCACGTTCCAGTGGAGGCGGGAGAGCTCCTCCGGCCCGGCGGCGAGGAACGCGGCGATGTCGCCGCCGGCGGTGAAGGCGCCGCCCGCGCCGGTCACGACGACGAAGCGGACGTCGTCGTCGGCGCCGAGCTCGTCGAACACGCCGGCGAGCTCCGCCCGCGCCCCCAGCGACACCCGGTTGAGCTTGCCGGGGACGTCGAGCGTGATCGTCGCCACGCCGCCGGCGGTCTCGACTCGGAAGCCGTCGTGCTCTGTCATGCGGACACGTTCTCCTCTCGCAGGAACCGGCGGAGCAGCTTGCCGGACGGGCTCTTGGGGAGATCCTCCACGAAGCGGTACTCCCGCGGCCGCTTGAACCGCGCGAGCGTCTGAGAGGCGAGGCAGTGCGCGTCGAGCTCGTCGGCCGTGACCTCGCCCGCCGCGACGACGTACGCGACGACGCGCTGACCCCAGCGGTCGTCCGGCGCGCCCACGACGGCGACCTCGCCGACGGCGGGATGCCGGGCGAGGACGTCCTCGACCTCCAGCGGGTACACGTTCTCGCCGCCGGAGATAATCATGTCGTCGACGCGGCCGACGATCCAGAGGTCGCCGTCGGCGTCGAGGCGGCCGAGGTCGCCGGTGTAGTACCAGCCGCCGCGCAGGGCCTTCTCGTCGGCGTCCGGGCGGTTCCAGTAGCCGGCGAAGGCCTCGTCCGAGTCGAGGTGGCAGAGGATCTGACCCTCCTCGCCGGGGGCGACGGTCTCGTCGGGGCCCGCGCCGGGCTCGGGCCGGACGAGGCGCACGCGCGCGTTCAGGGACGCGCGGCCGGCGCAGCCCGGCTTCGCCCGCTGGTCGCGGTGGGCGGTGAAGGTGTAGATCTCCGTCGAGCCGTAGTGGTTCACGAAGATCCGCGGCGCGAAGGCGGCGGCGCAGCGCTCGGCCAGCGCGCTCGTCATCGCCGAGCCCGCGTAGGCGAGCGCCTCCACCGAGGAGACGTCGTGCTCGCCGAGGCGCGGATGGTGGACGAGGTCGTGAAAGAGCGTCGGCGCGAGGTAGAGCGAGCTGAGCCGCTCCGTCTCGATCAGCCCGAGCGCGGCCTCGGCGTCCCAGTCGGCCTGGCAGACGAAGCAGCCGCCGATCAGGTGCATGGCCACGAGCGAGTGCATGCCCATGGTGTGGTAGAGCGGCATGACCCCGAGCGTCCGGTCGCCGTGGCGGTAGCCGTGCTGGACGACCTGCGAGAGCCCGCCGGCGCGGTCGGCGCGGTGTGAGCGCGGAACGCCCTTCGGGCGTCCGGTCGTCCCGGACGTGTAGAGCATGAGCGAGGGCTCCCGCTCGTCCAGGTCGAGCGCGCCGGGGTGGGCGTCCGCGGCGGGGAGGCCCGCGTCCAGGGGGACGTGCGCGGCGGCGGCGGCGTCCGCGAGGCAGTACTCCAGATCGGCCGGCGCCAGGCGCGGCGAGAGCGGGACGAAGACCGCCCCGAGCCACTGGCAGGCCCAGTAGAGCGTCACCGCCTCGCGCGTGGGCTTCACGACCGCGGTCACGCGGTCGCCCGCGCCGACGCCGGACTCCGCGAGGCCGCCCGCGACGCGGTGGGCCTCCTCCAGGAGCTGCGCGTAGGTGAGGCGCGCCTCGCCGGCGACGACGGCCTCCGCCTCCGGGTTCCGCTCGGCCGCGTAGAGGAGCGAGAGCGCGAGGTTCACGGCGACGCCGTTCCGGCGGCCCGCGCGATCGCCTCGACGATCGGCTCGTAGCCCGTGCAGCGGCAGAGATGGCCCGAGAGGAGATCGGTGATCTCGGCGCGCGTCGGCTCGGCGGCGCCTTCGAGGAGCTCGGATGCGGCCATGAGAATCCCGGGCGTGCAGAAGCCGCACTGGAGCGCGTGCGTCTCGCGGAAGGCCGCCTGGAGCGGCGTCAGCTCGCCGTTCTCCGCCAGCCCCTCCACCGTGCGCACCTCGGCGCCGTCGAGCTGGACGGCGAGCAGGAGGCAGGAGCGGACGGCGGCCCCGTCGACGCGAACCGTGCAGGCGCCGCAGACGCCGTGCTCGCAGCCGACGTGCGTACCGGTGAGCCCCAGCGTGTGCCGCAGGAAGTCGGAGGCGAGCAGCCGCGGCTCGACGTCCTCGCGGTGCCGGCGGCCGTTGACGACGACCTCGATCGCCGTCACGCCGCGTCCTCCCAGGCGCGCAGGACGGCCCGCCCGGCCAGGACCCCGGTGACGTGGCGGAGGTACTCCGGGGAGGCGTGCAGGTGGCCCGAGGGCGACACCGCTGCGCGGGCGGCCTCGGCGGCCTCGCGCGCGGCGTCCGCGTCGACCGCGCGCCCCGCCAGCGAGACGTCCACCACAGTGGGTCGCATCGCCACCGCGCCCAGGACGAGCCGGGCCTCGGCGACGGCGCCGCCCGCGACTCGCAGGACGCAGGCGGCCATGGCGAGCGCGTAGTCGCCGTGGCGGAGCGCGAGCTCCTCGAACGCGAAGCCCTCGTCGGGCCGGGCGGCCGGCCAGCGGGTCTCGACCAGGAGCTCGTCCGGCTCGAGCGCGGTCGTGAAGTGGGTGACGAAGAAGTCGCCCGCGGGGATCTCGCGGCGGCCCCTTGCCGACTCCGCGACGGCCGACCCTCCCAGCGCGGCGAGCGCGAGGGGAAGCTCGGCCGCGGCGTCCGCATGCGCGATCGAGCCGCCCACGGTCCCCCGGTTCCGCGTCGCGGCGTGGCCGACGAAGGGCAGGCAGACGGCGAGGAGCGGGAC
>DASPGT010000016.1:0-19744 GCA_035620475.1 Gaiellaceae bacterium
TTCTGCTTGGGCCTCTTTCCGACCTGCATGAGGACTGGCGACTCGACGGCGCCCGCGTCGATCGTCACCCCGGCGATGATGACGCCGCGGACATCGTTGACCGTCAGCGGGACCGCGCCGTCGACCGCGGTGAGCGTGGCATGCCCGAGGCCGAGGACGACCGTGTTGGCGCGCTTCACGACGATGCTCTTCTCCACGTCGTAGACGCCCGGGGTGAGCAGCAGGTTCATCCCGCGGGCCAGCTGGCTGTTGATCGTCTGCACCGAGTCCGCCGGGGTCGCGATGAAGAAGTGGCCGAGCGGGATCGTGTGCCCCGCCGTCAGGCCGTCCGCCCAGGAGATGCCGCGGGTATCCGTCTGGGCCGTGGGCACGCGGACGTTGTACCTGCCCTTCTTGTCGATGAAGAGATACGGCTTCTCGCGGCTGACGGGCGTCGTGTCGAGGGTCGTGTACGGCGGGCTCGGGAAGCCCGCGTCGTCAGGTGCGCCCTCGACGCCGGCGAAGACCTGGTTCCACACGGCGTTCGACCAGCCGCCGATCTGGCTGTTGCGGATCAGCCACTGCTGCTGGGAGCCGTTGATCACGAACGGGAGGCTCGAGTCGGCGATGAAGCCGCCGCTTGCGAACTGCGGCCCCGCCGTGCAGTAGTCCATGAGCGAGAGGTTGCCGCCGCTGATCGAGAGGCGGCGCATCGACACGGCCTGTGAGACCGCCCAGAAGTTGGCCGAGGCGCGGCAGCCGTCCTGACCGAGGGCGTTGATGCCGAGCGTCAGGTTGGACAGCGTGCGCCAGAAGTTGTTCAGGGCGACGCAGTAGCTCGTGCCGCCGCCTTCGAGGCAGCGGTTGTAGACCTCGATCTTGCCGTTGATGGTCACGTCGGTCGGCGAGGCGCCGAGCCCGGCGACCTCGGTGTAGTAGCCGACCTTCATCTGCAGCGGCTGGGTCGCCGTTCCGTACACGCCCGGCTTGAACAGGAGCGCGTAGCGGTTCGTGCCCATCTCGTCGTCGACCTGCTGCGCGTGGATCGCGTCGAGGGTCGCCTGGATCTGGCTGACGGGCATGCTCGGGTCGAAGACCGTCACGTTCGGGCCGAGGCCGGGCGAGCCCTGGGCCGACCCGCCGGAGCTCGCAGCGGGCCCGGCGGTCGTGGCGCCGACGGCGAGGGCGAGCGCGAACGCGAGCAGGAGCCGGACGTGGGACGGGATCGTTCTCGATCGACGATGCATGGATCCTCCTCGTTCCTGGCAGGAGCGCCCCCGCCGACGGCCTCGATCTGCTGCTGAGCCTACTCGACCGGCGGGCAGCCGGCGACCAGGCGTCCGCGCCGCTCTGCTCGTACCATGGCCGAGTGCGGACGCCTGCATTCATCCTGGTTCTCGCCGCGGCCCTGGCCGGCGGCTGCGGGTCGCAGCTCGAGGACGAGCTCGACGTCCAGGGGAGGCCGGGGCCGCCGCCGGTCGCCGTCGAGGGCGGCGGCGAGCCGGTCGCGGCGCCGGAGCAGCCTTCGGAGCGCTGCGCGCCGGGGAGTCACGAGCGGCTCGGGACGGCGCGGGTCGCCTACGCGGCGCGGGCCCGGGGCGCCGTCGCGGCCTTCCGCCGGCCCGGCGGCGCGAGAACCCGGGTCTTCGAGCGGACGAACGTGAACGGCGTCCGCACCGTCTTCGGCGTCCTCGCGGTCGTGCGCCACCGGGACTGCCGAGCGGCCTGGTACCGCGTCCAGCTTCCGGTGCGGCCGAACGGCGCGACCGGATACGTCCGCGCCGATCGAGTCAGGCTCTTCCGGGTGCGGACACGGATCGAGATCGACCTGGCCGAGCGCCGGATCGACTTCTTCCGGGACGGCCGCCGCGTCCTCCGGGTGCCGGCGGCGATCGGCAAGGACGGGACCCCGACGCCGGTCGGCCGCTACTACGTGAACCAGCGGCTGCTCGCGCCCGACCCGTCCGGGCCGTTCGGCCCGGGAGCGATCGGGATCAGCGCGTTCTCACCCGTCCTCACCGGGTGGACGCAGGGCGGGCCGATCGCCATCCACGGGACGAACGCCCCCTCCTCCATCGGCACTGCGGCCTCGTACGGCTGCCTCCGCATCGAGAACCGCCACGCACGCCGGATGCTCTACGCGAACCCGGAGGGCACGCCGGTCGTCATCCGGGCGTAGCTGCGCGATGCCGGCGCTGGTTGCTGAAGGCTAGCGACGTGCAGTAAGCTCGCCCTCCCAGCTCTTGCGGCATATGCCACGAGCAGGAGGACGGATGCCGTTCGGTGCCTGCACCTGGGAAGGCACGAGACTGACGCTCGGATCCGAGGAGCCGCCGCCGGAGCCGCTCCTGCGCCAGCTCGATCCCACCCGGTTCCTGCTCTGCGAGAGCTTCTACTACCGCGTGCCCGACGGGGATCCCGATCGGGGACGCGTGTACGTCGTCGCGGGCACCGACGCCCCGACGGAGCTCGACCCGAGGGAGTGGCCTCAGGACGGGACAACGATCGTCGTACCTGCGAACGACGGCGGCCGCACGGATCTGGCGTCGGTTCCCTGGGTGGCTTCCTGGCTAGTCGCGAGCTACGGAAGCCACACTCGCGCGGTGCTCCTCCACGACGCGCTCGTCCCCAGCGGCGGCGACCGGCCGCTGGTCGAGCGGTCACGCGGCGACCGGCTGCTCCTGACGGCGCTGCGCGAGGCGCCGGCAAAGAGGGGAGCCTTTCGCCACTGGTTGATGTGGGCGGCCGTGAGCGTCTTTGGGACGATGCGACGACCGCTCTTCATACGGTCGTTTCTGTTCTCCCTCCAGGCTCTGGCGGTGTGGGGCCTGCTGATCACCGGCCTCGTCTGGGTCTGGGGAGCCGGTATCGACCACTGGGACTGGTACTGGAAGCTGCTCGTCGCCGCGGGCGGGCTCCTCGTCTTCGAGGTGCTCCTGGGAGCGTGCTGGAGAGCGGGAGTCGACACGTGGTGGGGGCCGGTCCTCGTCCCCGCTCTGCTCGAGGCCGTCGCGGTCGTTGCGCTCGTCGACGAGGCCAGGGGCCCCGGCCCGACGACCGCGTTCTGGGTGCTGCTGGCCGCAGCGCTCCTCCTCCCTCTCGGGTTTCTCTGGGGAGGCGGCGTCGATCCGAGCCTCCGCTTCTGGCTCTGGCCGACGTCCCTGGTCGGCCTACCCATCGTGGTCATCCCCGCCGTCCTGATCGTGTTCGCCGCGATCCTCGTCTGGCTGGTCGATCTTGGCGCGGAGGCGGTCGCCGCGGCCCGCGACGGGGACCGCGACTTCAAGCGTCCCTTCCTCAGGCCGCCGCGCGACTGAAGACGGGCCTCAGCGCAGGACGAACCGGAGCCGCGAGCGGTTGTTCGCGGGGTTCGGGTCGCTCGTCGCCGACCGGACCCTCGCGGTCGCCACGACCGCCTTCGGCGAGCTGTTCAGCCACGTGTAGACGCGCAGCAGCCTGACCTTCTTCGCCTTGATCGTGCCCAGCGGGCAGCGGAGGAAGTCCGTCGTCGGGTTGAAGGAGCAGCCCGAGGCTCCCGTGAGGCGGTTGAACCAGACCTGGCTCGGCAGCGTCGCGGTGAGGACGGCCGAGCGCGCCGCGACGGGGCCGTTGTTGCGGACGCGCAGGAAGAAGGACAGCACGGTGCCGCTCCCCCGCCGCGCCCAGCTCTTCAGCCCGAGGTCGGCGCCGCTCGCGCGGGCGTAGGTGGCCGTGAACGTGGTCGCGCTCGAGGCGGTCACGGTGTGGATGCGAGCGCCGCCGTCCGACCACGAGCGGAACGCATAACGGACACCGCCGACCGTCTGCGTCGCGGGCGCCGAGAGCGTGTGGACCGAGTCCTCGATGACCGTCTCCGTGAACGGCGCCGGGCCGGAGGCGCTGCCGAGCGTGAGCTCGATGCCGGGGACGCTGGCGTCCAGCGTGAGGTCGACGGTGCGGGGCTGGAGGAGCACGGTCGCCGTGTCCTGGAGGCCGCCTGAGTCGGTGACGGTGAGCCGCAGCTCGAGGTGCGACGGGTACTCGTGGTCGGGCGCGACGAACGCGCCGCCGGTCGCGCCCGTCATCACCTCGACGGGATGCGTGTGGCAGTTCGACGGGCAGTGGTGCATGAGGAGCTCCCACGAGTACGCCGAGGCCGGCAGCGTCCCGTCCTGGCCGTCCGTGGCCGTGCCGGCGAACGGGAGCGACTGGCCGACCGCCCATCTCGTCGCGGCGGTCGGGGCCGTGATCGTCGCGCTCGGCGCCGTGTTCCCGACGGAGATGAGCACCGTCACCTCGTCCCAGAGCCCGGCCGGGTCGGTGACGCGGAGCTTCACGGTGACGGTGCCGGCCTGCGTGTAGGTCCGCTGCGGCGTGGCCGAGGTCGAGTCGTCTCGCTGGCCGTCGCCGTCGAGGTCCCAGGAGTAGGAGAGCACGCCGGACTCGGGATCCGACGAGGTCCTCCCGTCGAACTGCACGGTGAGCGGCGCGAGGCCGCTCGTCGTGCTCGCCACGATGCGCGCGGTGGGCGGCTGGTTGCCGGCGAAGTAGCTGATCCGCCGGATCGTCCCCGGCGTCTTGCCGCCCCCGACGACGGGGTCGCCGCCGAAGTCGACGTAGTAGAGGTCGCCGCCGGGGCCGATCTCGAGGGCGACGGGGTTCGTCGCCGGCGCGACGAACGTGAGGACGTTCGCAGGGTTGGGCAGGGCGCCTCCGCCGGTGCGCATCGCCCAGATGCAGTCGCGCGAGTAGTCGGCGAAGAAGAGCGCGCCGTCGTACGCGGCCGGGTACGGGCCGCCCTGGTAGAAGGCGAGGCCCGAGAGCGACGTGCTCCCGCTCGGGCAGCTCTCGCCCGGAACGACCTTGTCCGCGTGCGGGTAGGAGTAGTAGGGCGCGTGGACGGCCGCCGGGCCGGCGGCGTACAGGTTCTCGCAGATGGGCAGGCGGAGCCGCTCCCAGGCCGGCGGCGGCAGCGGGCCCTCGATGCACGGCCAGCCGCCGTTCTCCACCGTGCCGAGCACGTCGGTGATGCGGTCGATCTCGTCGTACTTGCCGAAGCCGACGTCGCCGATCCACAGCTCGCTCGTCCCCGGCCGGAACGTCGTCCGGTACGGGTTGCGGAGCCCGTGGACGACGATCCGCCGCGCGTTCAGATCGGCGTTTCCGCTGAGCGGGTTCCCCGGGAACGCGGCGCCGGTGGCGGGACTGACGCGGATGACCGTCCCGTCCAGCCCGACCGGATCGCCGGCCGTGCGGAGGTCCTGCGCGCGCAGGCTTCCGCCCTCGTTCACCGGATCACCGCAGGGGTTCACCGGGTTGCCGAGCTGGCCGTAGTCCGTCGTGTGGAAGGCGGCGCCGTCCCCGGCGGAGGCGTAGAGCGCACCGTCCGGCCCGAACTGGATCTGGCCGACCGAGTGGCTGGGGAACTGCTGGCACCAGTCGGTGACGAGCACGGTCTCGTTGCCGGCCGCGTTCAGGCGGGAGAGCCGCGCCGAGGCGACGCACCCGTCGGTGTTGGGCCCGGGCGGCGTCGGGCACGCGTCGTTCCAGCGCGGCGCGGCCCCGCCGAGCATGGCATCGCGCGTGTAGAGGACGTAGATGGACGGGTCGACGGGGAAGTTCGGGGCGAGCGCCATCCCCAGGAGCCCGCGGTCCCAGTAGTCGTAGACCTGCGTCCGCAGGTCGGCGTAGGTGCTGGGCGTCGGGTCGTCGAGGTCGTCGAAGACCTTGATGAGCCCGCTCTTCTCCGCCACGAAGACGCGCCCGTCAGGCGAGAAGCGGACGACCATCGGCTGGACGAGGCCGGTGATCGCGACCGACTCCTGGAACCCGGGCGGCAGGATCGGCTCAGCCGACGCCACGCCTGGCGCCAGCAGGCACGCAAGAGCTGCTGTGAGGACGAAGCGCCGCACGGGACTTCACCTGGCGTACGCAGTTCTACGCCACCCCGGCGGCGACGGCAAGTCCAGGTTTCCCTAGCCGGAGCGCTCGGCGCGCCAGCCCGCGCGCCGGTGGAAGCGCTCGACCTCGAAGAGGATGACGACGCCGGCGACCGCGCCCAGCGCCGCGCCGGCGGCCTGTGCCTCCGGCGCGTCCACGGCTTCGAGGCCTCCCCAGGCGACCAGGTAGCTCCAGCCGGCGATCGCGGCCGAGTAGACGAGCGCGAGCCCGAGCCCGTGCGAGACAGGGAGGAAGCCGAGCAGCTGCACGTTGACGCCCGGCCGCTCCGTGTAGAGGCCGCCGGAGCTCTGCGTTCCGAGGGACGACGGCAGCTGGAGCTGGCGCTCGAGCTCGGCCGCGCGGCGGATGAGCGTCCCCGAGATCTGGGTGTTGCGGAGCTCGTAGACGAAGATGCCGAGCGTGGCGAGGAGCCCGAGGATCCCGACGCCGAGGAGCTCGGCCGCCGGGCGCGGCCGGCCGATGATCGCCACCGCGACGCCGGTCACGGTCGGGACGAAGGCCAAGAGCCGGAAGCGGACGTCGATCAGGGTCCGCAGGTACTGCGTCGTCTGCTCGTAGTCGAGCCTGAGACGGTCGTCGGCCTCGAGCGGCATGCTCGCGAGTATGCCGGTCGCGCCGGATCGGCGTCAGCGCGGGCCCTCGTAGGGCCGGCGCCAGAGCCGGTAGGCGAGCAGGAGCGCGACTGCTCCGAGCACGAGCGGAACCAGGAAGAAGGGAACGAGGTCGCCCCCTCCGGCGGTCACGAGCGCCACCGTGCCGAGGAGGCCGAGGACGGCGAAGAGGCCGGCGCCCAGGGCGGCGGCGTACAGGTACGGCCGGTCGGCCGGGCGCCGGCCGTCGGGGGAGGAGGCGCGGGGACGTGCCTCGGCGGGCAGGTCGGACGTCCGGACCGCGGTCCCCTCGGCCGACTCCTCGCCGGCCGCCGGCTCGACGGCGAGATCGGGGTCGAGGCGCGGGACGCCGTCGAGCTGAGCGGCCGAGAGTCGCAGCCGGACGGCGAGCGAAGCGTGATCCACGGACTCGACCTGAGCCCACGGGATCGCTCGCCGGTCGTGCGTGAACGGCGGCGAGCCGCGGTCCACGACGACGAGCACGTCCCCGTCGTGCTCGAGGAGCGACGTGACCTTTCCGGCCGGGTCCCCCTCGGCCGTGTACGCGACGTAGTCCTCGAGCCCTTCGGCCCCCCGGCCGCCGGGCGGCTGCTCGTACGTCCATTGTGCGTCGGGCATGGGGGGCGGGTACCCGCCGCACCCGTTCGCAAACAGTCCTATGCTCGCTTACCGCAGTTGTAAGGCCAACCTTACGCACTCGGGGAGAAAGGGATGAGAGTGAGTACTGGGCCGGGCTGTGGCTCGGGATCTTCCCGACCTGGGAGGGGGTCCTCGCCCAGGGCGCCGCGATCGCCTTCGTGCTCGGGAGCTACGTCCTCGCCGAGCAGCTCCGCAAGCGCCGGCGGCGGGCGATCCTCGAGAAGCCGAGCCCGGCGACAACCTCCTGAGTCCTGAGAGGGGTCCGGCTGCGGCGGTCTTGACACAGACCGGCTGACTGTCAGACAATCGGACACTCACTGCCGAGCTCTGAACGGGGGAGGTTCAGCATGGCTGAGGAAGAGGTGTTCGACGGCAGCATCTCGCGACGAGATCTGCTCAGGGGCGCAGCGGTAGGGGCTGCGTTCGCCGCCGGCGGCGGCAGTCTCTACGCCGCCGAGCGGGCCGCCGCGAGCGGCCAGGGATCGAGGCAGGGATCCGACCCCTGCGACGGGTCGAGAGACCTGTTCATCCACAACGGGAAGTTCGTCGACCACCGTGGCGTCGTCGCCAAGCAGATCTCCGTCAAGGACGGGGTCATCGTCGCGGTGGGGAAGGCCAAGGATCTCGGCTCGTGCACGCGCAACATCAACCTGCGCGGGCGCACGGTCATCCCGGGCCTCGTCGACTCGCACGCCCACTTCACGCGCACGGGCACGAACCCGGGCTACGAGACGCGGTGGATCGAGACCGTCTTCTCGATCGCCGAGCTCCAGCAGGCGGTCTCCGACCGGACCGCCACGGTCCCCCCGGGCGGGTTCATCACGTGCGCCGGCGGCTGGAACCAGAACCAGCTCGCCGAGGCGAGGCTGCCGACGCTCGCGGAGCTCGACGCCGCCGCGCCGGCGCATCCGGTGTACCTGAGCGGCCGCACGAACACGCTGGGCGCCGCGTTCTTCGCCGGCTTCGGCATCACGACCGATCCGGTCACCGGCCAGGTCTCAAGCACGGGCGGCGCGACGACCGCGCTCCGCTCGATCCAGACGTTCGAGGACAAGGTGCGCGGGACGGCGGACGCGATCGCCTTCGCCGCCGCCACCGGCCTCACCTCGATCCACGACACCAGCAACCTCACGGTCCAGCCCGACGACTACGCGGTCATGAACACGCTCTACCAGCGGAGCGGCCGCAGCCTGGACGTGCGGATGCGCCACTACCGCTACTTCGGGAACACGGCCACGATCGACCAGCTCACGACCTACATGGATCCGATCTACCGCGAGGCGGGCGACGAGACCTACCGCCTGAACGGCGTCGGCGAGCAGATCGGGAGCGCGGCGAACTACCTCGAGCACCTGCGGGCCGTCGCCAGGGCCGGCTGGCGCGACCAGCAGCACACGCTCTCGGCCGCCGACCACGCCCATCACTTCGAGGTGATGATCCAGGTCGGCAACGAGTTCGACATCGGCGATCTCCGCTGGTCGCTCGCGCACATCCCGTTCGCGACCGAGGAGCAGATCAACGGGCTGAAGGCGGTCGGCGCCGGCGTCACGATGCAGGACTGGCTCTACCTGAGCGGCAACCCGGGCCCGCCGTGGCGGATGGTCGTCGACAGCGGCATCCCGGCCGGCGCCGGCACCGACTCGACGAACGTGGCGCCGCTCAACCCGTGGCTCGCGCTCTTCTACATGACGACCGGAAGGAACAACGCCGGCGTCGAGACGAACGCGGGGCGGACGATCAACCGGCTCGAGGCGCTGAAGATGTACACGGTCGGCAGCGCCTGGTTCTCGGAGGAGGAGAACGAGCTCGGGTCGTTCGAGGTCGGCAAGAAGTGCGACCTCGCCGTCCTGAGCGACGACTACCTCACCATGCCGGACGAGAAGCTCCGCAAGACGAGGTCGCTGCTCACGATCCAGGGAGGGAGGGTCGTCCACGCCGAGTCCCCGTTTGCCTAGGAGCTGATGGATCCGTCGACGGAGCTCACCGCCCCTGGCGGCTCGATCCGCAAGAATCACAGGGTGGCGGTCGAGCCGGAGCTTCGTCGATGGGACGCGCTGTTCGCAGCGCGGACGCACGCTGGCGCGGGCGAGGGTCTCCTCGAGATCCTCGCCCTCGCCGGCGCGCAGGACGTGATCTCGTTCGCCGGCGGCTTCCCGGACCCGGCCACGTTCCCCGGCGCCGTGGTCGCGGAGATCCTGCGGGAGCTGGCGGAGAGCGGCGACCCGTCGCCGTTCCAATACGCGCCGACCGACGGCCTGCCCGGGCCGCGGGACTACGTCGCCGACCGGCTGGAGGCCGACGGCCGGCGTCCTGGCGAGGGCGAGCTCATGCTGACGAGCGGCTCCATCGAGGCGCTCGAGCTCCTCGGCAAGGCGCTCGTCGACAGGGGCGACCGCGTCGTGGTCGAGGCGCCGACCTACCTCGGCGCGATCATGGCCTTCCAGAGCTTCGAGGGCGAGGTCGCGTCGGTGCCGCTCGACGCCGACGGCCTCCAGGTCGACGCGCTCGAGCGCCTGCTCGCCGCGGGGCCGGCGCCGAAGTTCCTCTACACGATCCCGGACTTCCAGAACCCGGAGGGCGTCACGCTCTCGCAGGAGCGGCGGGAGGCGCTCGTCCAGCTCGCCCGGCGGCACGGCCTGCTCGTGATCGAGGACGTCGCCTACCGCGAGCTCCACTACGGCCGCGAGCAGCCCGCCTCGCTCCACTCGCTCGCGCCCGACGTCGTCCTTCAGATCGGCACGTTCTCGAAGACCTTCTTCCCCGGCGTGCGGCTCGGGTGGGCGGCCGGCCCGCCCGACCTGGTCGCGAAGCTCGTCTGGGGCAAGCAGATGACCGACCAGTGCGCCGGGGCGCTCGGCCAGCGGCTCCTCGAGGAGTACGGGCGCCGGGGCCACCTCGACGAGCAGCTCGCGCGCTCGCGCGAGATTTACCGCGGGCGCCGGGACGAGGCGCTGGCCGCGCTCGAGAGCCACCTCGGCGGCCGCGCGACCTGGACGGTGCCCGAGGGCGGCTTCTTCACCTGGGTCGAGCTCGTGGAGGGGGACGCGCGGACGGTCGCCGCCCGCGCGCTCGAGGCCGGCGTCGCCGTCGTGCCCGGGGTGCCGTTCTTCGTCGCCGGCGGCGGCGAGCGGAGCCTGCGCCTCTCGTTCAGCCAGCTGGCCTTCGAGAACATCGAGCCGGGCATCGCCCGCCTCGGCGCAGCCGTCGCCGCCGGCTAGATGTCCTCGATCAGCTGGAGCTCGTCGGCACAGTCCGTTTCGGGCTGCTCGCGGCACGGGCCGGCGCGCTCCTCCTCCCAGATCGCCGCGAAGGCCCGGTAGCCCTCGCGGCCGAGCTCGACGAGGATGCCGTCGCTCCGCGGCTCGCGCGAGACCACCTCCCAGCCGGCGGCGCGGGCGGCCTCCTCGAGGGCGTCCGCCCGCTCGTCCTCGGAGCCGTCGGAGACGTAGAAGACGCGGGCGCACGAGGGATTGCCGGCGATCTGCGGGCAGGAGCCCTCGTTCGTCTCGACGAGCTCGGCTCCGGCCGGGACGAGCTCCTCGCCGAGCTTGCCGAGGCGCTCGCCCGCGGGCGGGTCGGAGACGGAGCAGCCCGCGAGCAGGGCGGTGAGCAGCAGCGTGGCGAGGAGGCGCGGCACGGCGCCCCCATCGTGCCCTACCGGACGCCGGCGGGCCGCCGGTCGCCGCGCGCGAAGCTTCCGCGCGTCGCGCCGCGGGCGCGGGCGAAGCTCCAGGTGGCGCGCTCGTCGACCGCGAGGACGACGGGACCGTGGACGATCAGGGACTCGCCCGCCTGCTCCTTGAGCAGGTCGGAGAAGAAGCCCTCGACCAGCCACTCCCGGCCGGGCGCGACCGTGGTGCGGATGCGGATCCGCGCCAGGTTCACGGAGAGCTCGTCGACGTGCTCCACCCAGGGGCGGCGCACGAAGGTGGTCGGGTCGACGGGCACGAGCGAGGCGACCTCGCGCACGAGCGCCTCGCCCTCGTCCCGCTTGCTGACGAAGAGCTCGATCACGAGCTCCTTCACGCCCCGCGGGAGCAGGCGCACTGCCTGAATCTGCGAGTTGTGGATGTGCAGCACCTCGCCGGTGACCGAGCGGAGCACGGTCTGCCGCAGCGACATGTCCTCGACGACGCCCTGGTACTCGCCGCCGGCGTGGACGACGACGGTGTCGCCGACCGAGAACCAGCGCTCCACGAACATCGTCAGCCCGGCGAGGATGTCCACGAGGATCCGCTGTGCCGCGAACGCCCCGACGATGATGAAGAACGAGGCTCCCGCGATGGCGGTGAGCCGGTCGACCCCGCCGATCAGCTGGCCGATCGAGAGGATGATGGCCGCGCCGAACGCGATGTAGATGATGCCGGCGCGGATGATCGAGACGAGCGTCTCGCGGCGCTTCAGGTTGGCGATCTTTCCGGTTGCCTCGAGATCGCTCGAGCTGTGGCGCCGATCGTGCCAGGAGAGCACGCGGAAGGCGACCCAGCCGCTCGAGCGCGCGACGAGCCAGGCCAGCGCGAAGAGCCCGGTGATGACGAGGATGCTCCCGAACGGCGGGTAGACAGGAGTCCTCGAGTTGAGGAGGTCGATGAGGGGGTCGAGCACGCGCGCCTTTCGTCAGCTGGCCTGCGTCTTCACCGTAGCGAGGCCCGCGCGGGAGCCCGAGCAGGCCGGGCGGCTCTAATGCGACCTTAACCTCCGCCGCCGGACTGGCCGCGCCGGCACGTGTCGGCGTCCGGACAGCGGGCGAGGACGCGGACGGTGGGGATGGCTCCCGAGCGCCGGAGCTGGATGAGCACGGACGCGGCGTTGTTCTCGTAGTCGCTCTCCTCGAGGGCCCGCTCCGGGTTCGACCGGTGGACGAGGAGGTAGCGCCCCGGGGGAACGCTCGTCACGTCCACGAACTGCCCCTCCCGCCCCGGGTCGTAGCCTCCCCCGTAGCCGGGCGAGATGCCCGCGCGAACCGAGAGGAGCCCGGGCTGGCCCTGACCGCAGTCGTCGGTCCAGACCGGTTGCGGTGGCCGCTCTTCGACCTCCACGCGCTCGATCGCGTAGCGGTCGCCGGGGCAGAAGCCGGTCGCGTCGGCGGGGCGCACGGGGGTGCTGTCGGCGGCGTTGCGGAGCTCGTAGACCGCGAAGCCGGCCAGGTGCCAGTGCTCGTGGGTTCCGGCCTCCGCGTACCGGAGCTCGTCGGGCACCTCGCGCACCCGCGCGGTCCCGTCCGTCCGGCGGACGAGCTGCCGCACGGTCAGCGCGGGGACGTCGCGGCTCGGGCGCTCGCCCTCGATCAGGAGCGGGCCGCGTCCGACGTTCTCGACCGCGGAGGCGAAGACCAGCCGGTAGGAGTCCCCGTCCTCGACGATCTCGAGCTGGGAGGGCACGGCCTGGTCGAGGTCCGGCAGGAGCTCCTCGGGGCCGTCGTCACGGAGCAGGAGGACGCCGGCCGCGGCCAGCGCGACGCCGGCGGCTGAGGCGACGAGGACGGCGAGCCAGCGCATGCTCTCACCGGTTGTCTACCTGACGCGCGGGGCCCGCGCGGTGCGAGGGCTACCCGCGGGTGCCGCTGCCCGGCAGGCGGGGCTGCTCGGGGCTCGTGCCGCCGGGAAGCGTGGGGCCCGGGACGCGGTCGCCGGGCGGAGCCGAGGGCACCGGGTACGTCGGCGTGGGTGCCGAGCGGCTGGGGCCCGGCTCGGGCGGTGGAGCAGGCTCGGGCGCCGGGGACGGCGCCGGAGGAGCAGGACGGGCGACCGCGCCGCCGCCGTTGCGCTCCGGCGAGCGCTTCGCGGGCGCAGGGTTCGAGACGAGGAGCGCACCCCCGGTGTCCTCGGCGGTCGCCGGGGCGGGCGCCGGGGTGGCCGGCTGGCTCCCGCCGCCGCGGACGGCGCTCTCCGGCTGCGGCCGGGCCTCGGGCGCCGGCGAGAGGTCGATCGCCGCGGCGACGGTCGTCCTCCCGAAGGCCGCCGAGGCGTTCGCAGAGGGGAGCGAGATGGGGCCGGCGTCCGCGCCGAAGACGCGGAGCCAGAGATAGATCGTCGCGGCCGTGCCGGCGGCGAGCAGGGCGAGGTTCACGCCCGCGAGCAGGTTCGGCCCGCCGCTTCCGGTCCGGACGACCGCGTGGCCGACCGCCAGCGCCGGGACGGGAGCGAGCGGCGGCGGCAGCGACCTCGGGGCCTCCGGCACCGCCTCGGGGGCCCGTTGCGGCGGCAGGCCGACCGCGAGCGCCTCGAGGGCGCAGTCGACGCGGTCGAAGCCGTGCGTGATTCCGGGCACCATGACCTGGAAGCCCTGCGGGTCGAACTGGCGGCCGCATACCCGGCAGTTCATCGGTCTTTCTTATATCAGGATGCGGCAGGTTTTTCTGGACCCGATCTCACGCGCTGGCGACGCGATTCTTGCCGGCCGCCTTGGCCCGGTACAGCGCCCCGTCGGCCGCCGAGAGGAGCGCCTCGGCGCTCTTGGCGGCCGGGAACGCGGCGACGCCGAAGCTCGCCGTCACCGGCGGCCGGTCGCCGCCGATCTCCGGCAGCCGGAGCCGGAGCAGGGCGGCCTGCAACCGCCGTGCGAGCTGCTCGGCCCCGTCGAGGCCGGTCTCGGGAAGGAGGACGGCGAACTCCTCGCCGCCGTAGCGCACCGGCAGGTCGAAGTCCCGCACGTTCTCGCGCAGGACGTCGGAGAAGCGCCGGAGCACCTCGTCTCCCGCCTGGTGCCCGTAGCGGTCGTTGATCTGCTTGAAGTCGTCGAGGTCGGCGAGCACGAGCGCGAGCGGGTCGCCGAACCGCTCGGCGCGACGGACCTCGACCGCGAGCGTCTCGGTGAACCGCCGGCGGTTGGCGAGCTGGGTGAGCTCGTCGGTGATCGCCTGCCGCTTGACGGTGCGGTGGAGGCGCTCGTTCTCGATCGCGATCGACGCCTGCGCGGCGAGCCAGTGGGCCAGCTGCTCCGACTCCTCGTCGAACGACCCGTCCCGCTGCGGGTAGAGGAGCAGGCGGCCGATGCCGTCCTCGTCGGTTCCCAGGCGCAGCGTGAGGGGTCCGCCGCCCTCCTCAGGCCGCCCGGCGCGCACGACCTCGGTCCCCCCGCTCACGAGGCGTGCGCCGGCGGCGCCGGTGGCCTCGATGGCGCTCTGGAGGATCACCGGCAGGAGCGCCTCGGGATCGTGGGTGGCGGCGAGCGCCTCCCCGACGAGCGCGACGGCCTCGCGGACGCGCTGCTCGTCGCCGCCGCCGCGGCGGACGTCGCGCGAGCGCCGCCGGCGGTCGGCCTCCTCGGCCGCGCGCTCCTCGGCGGCGCGCCGCCGCTGCTGCACGAGGGCGACCGACCCGGCGAGGAGCAGCGCGAGGCCCACCGTCGCCAGGGCGGCGTAGAACGCGCGGCGCTGCGTGTCCTCGACGGCCGAGTTGATCGGAGCCTCCGACGAGAGCGCGGCCAGGCTGACGCCCGTGCGCTCGAGGAGCGGCGTCGAGACGAAGCGGTAGCTCTCCCCTGCCTGCTCGAAGCTGCCCTGCTCGGACGCCGGCAGGGCCGCGCCCGGCTCGAGCTCTCCCGAGGCGGCGAGCGTCTCCCCGTCGTCGGCGATGGCGAGCGCCTCCAGCTCCTGCAGCCCGGCCGCCTGCGCCAGGCGGTCGGCGAGCTCGCCGTCGAGCGGGACCCCGGCCACGACGCGGCCGACCGTCTCGGTCTCGCCGTCGATCACGTCCACCACCCGGCTCGCCTCCCAGGAGTCGTCGCCCGCGAGGAGCCGTCCGTCCGCGACGAGCCCGATGTCCCCCTCGGTCTCCGCGATCTGCGCGGCGGCTGCCGCGTCCCCTTCCGCCAGGGCCCGCTGCACCTCGGCCGAGGCCGCGATCCGCTGCGCCTTGGCCTCCGCGTCGTCGAGGGCGTCGGCGAACTCCTCCCGGCCCACCCGCAGGTTGGCCGTCAGGCGCGCGTCCACGGCGTTTCGCTCCTGCCGCTCGGCGATGACCCCGGCGACCCAGGTCGCCAGGATGATGATCACGGCGCCCAGGAGAAGCGCCCAGAGCGCCAGAGCGAGCCGACCGCGGGCCGCTCGCGGCGCCATTCTCGCCAGCGTTGCCGTCGTTCCTCCTTTTCTCCTGAAGTTTAGAACGTCGGTTCGAGGACGTTCGTGACGATCAGCAGGACGATGATCGCCGCGAGCAGGAGCCGGTAGACGACGAAGAGCGTGTAGCTGTGGTTCCGAACGTAGCCGAGCAGCGCCCAGATCGCGAGGAGCCCGGCCGCCGCGGATGCGATCACCCCGACGACGAAGGGCCCCACCGATCCCGGAGGAAGGTCGCCGAGGAGCACGTCGGTGACGCCCTTCCAGAGCGACGCGCCGAACACGATCGGGATGAGGAGGAGGAAGGAGAAGCGTGCCGCCGAGTCGCGGTCGAGGCCGAGGAAGCGCGCCGCGGTGATCGTGATCCCCGACCGGGACACGCCCGGCATGAGCGCGAGGCTCTGCGCGAGCCCGACGGCAACCGCCGTCCCTGGCCCGAGGTCGGCCATCCCGCGGCGCGGCGGCGTCCGGTCGGCGACCCAGAGGAGGATCCCGAACACGGCGAGCGTGATGGCAATCTGCCACGGCTCGCCGAGGTGCTCGGCGATCACGTTCTCGCCGAATGCCCCGATCAGGGCCGCCGGGACGGTGGCGACGGCGACGAACCACGCGATTCGCTCGTCGGGCGTCTCGATGCGCCGGCGCCGGACGCTGACGAGCCAGGCCGCGAGAAGCCGCTTCACGTCGGCCCAGAAGTACGAGACCACCGCGACGAGCGTGCCCACGTGGAGGGCCACGTCGAACGTCTGGTTGAACTCGTCGTTCTGCTCGAGGTACTCCCAGCCCCCGAACCAGGGAACGAGGATCAGGTGCCCCGACGACGAGATGGGCAGGAGCTCCGTGGCGCCCTGGACGATCCCCAGGATGAGCGCCTGCCAGTTCGGGAGCGCCCCCGGCTCCTCGCCGACCTGGGCGACGGTGAGGCCGACGGCGACCAGGAGGGCCCCGCCGGCGACGGCAAGGAGGCCGGCGCGGCTCATCGACGGGTTATCGTAGGCGCCGGTGAGCCGCAACGACGTCATCCTCGGGGTCGCCGCCGCCGTCCTCGTCGTCTTCAGTCTCGTCGTCTCGATCGTGATCCCGCGGCGGGATCCGGGCTTCCCCGGGCGCAACATCGGAGTCTTCACCCTCGTCGCGGTCACGCTCGTGGTGATCGTGCTCGCGACGGTCGAGATCCTCGGCGAGTCGCACGAGGCCGAGGGCTCGGAGGGCGGCGGCGAGAGCGTCCCGGCCGAGACGGACGGCGGCGAGGGCGGGGGCGGGGACGCCGCGGCCGGCGAGGCCGTCTTCACCGCGAGCTGCGGGTCGTGCCACACGCTCGAGGAGGCCGGCACGACGGGCACGGTCGGCCCGAACCTCGACGAGTCGACGCTCGCTCTCGACGCCGTCGTCGCGCAGGTCACGAACGGGGGCGGCGCCATGCCGGCGTTCGAAGGCACGCTCTCCGAGGAGGACATCGAGAACGTGTCCGCCTTCGTGGTCGCCTCGCAGGGCTAGAGGGCGCCGGTCCGCGCCCTTCCAGCCCCGGAGACCGAGGCGGAGAGGGCGGGATTTGAACCCGCGACCCAGCTTTCGCCGAGTACGCGATTTCCAGTCGCGCTCCTTAGGCCACTCGGACACCTCTCCGCGGCAGGGCAATGGTATCGGCGTTTCGCGTTCGCCCCAGCGGGCACAGGCGGCCTGGAACCACCGACGCAGGAGGACCACCATGCCGCCACGCGGAGTGAAGAAGGGCTCGAAGCGCGCCCGCCAGTACGAGCACATCAAGGAGAGCGCCAGGGAGCAGGGCGCCTCCGCCGACCGGGCCGAGGAGATCGCCGCGCGAACCGTGAACAAGGAGCGCGCCCGTTCCGGGGAGTCGAGGACCCGCTCGCGCACGTCCACCGAGGACATGTCCTCGAGCCGCCGCGGCGGCCGCCGCTCCGGCACCGACCGGCCGAAGGGCCGGACGAAGGACCAGCTCTACGCCGAGGCGAAGAAGCTCGGGGTCGAGGGCCGCTCGACGATGACGAAGGCCCAGCTCCAGCGCGCGATCGCCGGCAAGAAGAGCTAGTTTCGACGGATTCGCCGGCGCTCGTCCTACCGCTCGCTCGCGTCGCTCCAGCGGGACAACCGCTCCTGCCGGGCCTGCGCCGAGGCGGGCTACCCGATCGAGTCGGCGCCGGTCCTCGAGGGCCGCGCCGGCCAGCGCGGCCTCATCGTCGGCCAGGCGCCCGGCGTGGTCGAGGGCGTGGAGGGCCGGCCCTGGCGCGGGCGGGCCGGGCAGACGCTCCGGCGCTGGCTCGAGCTGGACGAGGAGGCGTTCTACGCTGCCTTCTACTGCGTCTCCGTCACCCGCTGCTATCCGGGGAGAGGGCCGTCCGGCCGCGGCGACCGAGCGGCGACGCCCGCCGAGCGGGAGCTCTGCTCCTTCTGGCTCGAGTGGGAGCTGCGGCTCCTCCGGCCCCGTCTCGTCCTCCTGGTGGGCGGCCTCGCCGTCGCCCGCCTGCTCGGCCGGCCGCGCCTGACGGAGTGCATCGGGTCGAGGTTTCCGCTCGGCGAGGCGGTCGCGATCCCGCTCCCGCATCCGTCCGGGGCGAGCGGCTGGCTGAACGACCGGGCGAACCGGGAGCGGCTGGACACGGCGCTCGGCCTCGTCCGGCGGGAGCTCGCCGGGCTCGCTTGACAGAGCCCCACGAGGCTGTTTAGTGTCGCTAAAGGAATCTCCGGGTTCCCGAACCGTCCGAGCCGCAGGGACGGTGACGGGGGGCGGGGCACGGCGGAGCGGGCTCGCGACCCCAAGCGCGGATCCCGCTCCGTCGCCCCGAGCTCTCTAGTCCTTGAGGCGCCGGTAGAGCGGGAAGGCGTACCAGAAGAGCACGAACGCGAGCGCGACGAGGGAGGAGACGATCACCGTCGCCGGCTCGCCGAAGAGGACGTCGGTGATCAGGTAGACGGACGCCGTCATGGCCGCGGCGATGAAGACCGTGGCGGCGATCGCCGTCCGCGTCGCCATGACCATCAGCGCCTCCTTGTCCTGCTTCCGCCAGCGGATGCGGTGCGACGCCGTCGGCGTGATCAAGAGGATGATCGCGATCGTCGCGCAGAGGAGCGCTGCGTAGTAGACGTACTCCTGCTGCGTCGTCAGGTCGTCGAAGCGGTTCTGGAACGGGAGAACGAGCAGGAACGCGAAGAGCACCTGCACGCCCGGCATCGCCAGGCGGTGCTCCTCGACGAGCTCGCCCCATTCCTGGTCGAGCTCCTCCCGCGAACGCTCGGCCACGCGGGGAGCCTACCCGCCCGGCTCGAACGTGAGCAGCTCCTCCCGCCCGGAGCCGCCGGAGATCGCGAGCGCGAGCACCGGCCCTACGCCTCTCGCGTAGAACTTGTGCTCCAGCACGTCGGGCTCGAGCGGGGTCCAGTCCTTGGTCATGAGGACGTCCTGGAAGGAGCCGAACGGCACCTCGACCCACTCGTCCAGGCTCAGGATCGCGCCCTCGTCCTCGGCCTCGCCCTCGTAGTGCTCCTGCCGGTAGGCCTGGCCGACCTCCGGGGACCCCGGCAGGATGATGCCGGCCTCGGCGCCGTCCACGCCCGCCTCCCAGGAGCCCTCCGTCGAGACCTCGCCGTCGGCGTATTCCTCGGTCGCCTCGCCCAGGTACCAGACGTTCCCGTTGCGGTCCTGCGCGTACCAGTCGAAGGTGTTCTCGACGACCTCGCCGTCCTCGGTGACGACGTCGTGCACGACCGTCGCCTCGATGCCGAGGATCGTCTTCGCCTCGTCGGTGACCGTGACCTCGACCTGCTGCTCGCCGCCCTCGCCGTCGGTCTCCCGGTAGACCCAGCGGCTGCCGGGCGCCATCGGCCACCACGGGTTGTCGATCCCCGCGACGAAGTCCGCCGGGTCGAGCTCGGCGGGCTCGCTCCCCTGCGGGAGCGCCTGCCCCTCGTCCCCGCCCCCGCCGCAGCCTCCTGCGAAGAGGAGCGCCGCGGCGAGGAGCGGGACGAGCGCGCGGAGGCTAGTCGTCGTCGCCGGCGCCGTCATCGTCGTCGGGCCCGGAGTCGTCGTCGGCCTCGCTGCCGACGACCTCGAAGTCGGCGTTCAGGTTCACCTCGACCTGGCTGCCGTCGTCGAGCTGCACCTCGACGCTGTACGCGGCGCCGTCGTCGCCGGTCTCGGTCTCGACCACGGTCCCGCCGCCGGTGTGCGCGAGGGCGGCGTCGGTGGCCTGCTCGAGCGTGGAGCCGGTCAGCGGCTCCTCGCCGCCGCTCGACGCGGCGATCGCGATGCCGGCCGACAGGACCGCGGCGAGCAGGACGACCGCGCCGATCAGCAGGAGCTTGGTTCTCACGTGCGACCTCCTTCAGGTGGGGATGCCACCACCGTAGGGAGGCGAGATGAAACGACCGTGAAGCGGCCGCTCATCGTCTCTTCATGAAGTCGGAGCGACAATGAGCGCGTGCGGATCCTGATCGTCGAGGACGAGACGAAGCTGGCGGCGCTCATCCGCCGCGGCCTGCGCGAGGAGGGCCTCGC
>DASPGT010000017.1:0-18826 GCA_035620475.1 Gaiellaceae bacterium
CCGTTCATCATCGGGGCGAGCTTCGTCTTCTACGGCTGGTGGGACTGGCGGTTCGTCTTCCTCCTGGCGGGCTCGATCCTCTGGAACCAGCTGATGGCCCACCGGATCCACCGCTCTGCCGGGATGCCGTCCCGCCGGAAGGCGCTGCTCTGGCTGGCGGTCGCCGGAAACCTCGGCGTCCTCGGCTACTTCAAGTACTACGACTTCTTCGTCAGCTCGACGCAGAACCTGGCGACGCTCGTCGGGCTCGACGTCCCCCTGGAGGTCCGCACCGTCGTGCTCCCGGTCGGGATCTCCTTCTACACCTTCATGGGGATCAGCTACATCGTCGACGTCTACCGGGGCGACACGGAGCCGACCACGCTCGAGAAGTTCGCGGTCTACCTCTCGTTCTTCCCGCATCTCGTGGCCGGGCCGATCGTCCGCCCGAACGAGCTGATCCCGCAGCTGGACACGCCGCGCTCGCCGCGCCGGGTGGACACGAGCCGCGCCTTCTACCTGATCGCCGCCGGGCTCTTCAAGAAGGTGGTGATCTCGAGCTACCTGGCCTCGAACATCGTCGACGAGGTCTTTGCCGACCCGAGCAGCCACTCCTCGCTCGAGATCCTCATCGCCGTGTACGCGTACGCGGTCCAGATCTACGCGGACTTCTCCGGCTACACGGACATCGCCATCGGCATCGCGCTCCTCCTCGGCTTCAGCTTCCCGCAGAACTTCGACTCCCCGTACGCAGCCACGTCCCTGCAGGACTTCTGGCGGCGCTGGCACATGACGCTCTCGCGCTGGCTCAGGGACTACCTCTACATCCCGCTCGGCGGCAGCCGGCGCGGCCCGGCGATCACCTACCGCAACCTCCTCCTGACGATGCTGCTCGGCGGGCTCTGGCACGGCGCCGGCTGGACGTTCGTCGCCTGGGGGCTGATCCACGGCGTCGGCCTCTGCGTGGAGCGGTTCCGCCGGGAGCGCTTCGGCTCGAAGCCGGAGGAGAGCTTCACCCGCTGGGACTTCTACTGGCGCCGCATCGTGACGTTCCACGTCGTCTGCTTCGCCTGGATCTTCTTCCGCTCGGAGACCTTCGAGACCGCGTGGCAGATGATCACGGGGCTCTTCACGCGCTGGGGGGAGCCGGCGCCGCTCGTCACCTTCCCCGTCCTCCTGGCGATCGCCGTGGGGATCGGCTCGCAGTACCTGCCGCCGCACTGGATCCGGGCGATTCTCGCGTCGTTCTCCCGGCTCAACCTCGTCGGGCAGGCGGCCGTTCTCGCCGTGGCGCTCATGGTCACCCAGGCACTCGGGCCGCAGGACGTGGCACCCTTCATCTACTTCCAGTTCTGATGGCCGTTGAGACGGAGAGAGCGGGCGAGCCCCGGCCGCGCAGGCGATCCAGGCCGCCGACCGAGGACGGACGGCGACTCGCGACCGCCGGGCGGGCGCTTGCCGTCACCGCGCTGGCGCTCCTCCTCGCCGCGCTCCTGAACGCCCAGAACATCTACAAGTCGGTCTACAACCAGCCCGAGGGGACGCAGCGCGAGGTCGCCCTCGCGTTCGCCGGGCCCCTGCGGGAGGTGAGCATGGCGCTCAGGCTCGACCGGCCGCGGGCCTGGGTGGAGAGCGCCATCGGCCGGGAACACGCCACCATCGACACCGAGATCGCGCTTCCGCCCCCGCCGCCGGCCGAGGGCACCGGCGGGCCCGGCGCCGGGCCCGGGTCGGGGTCCGGCACCGGCACGCCGGCGCCGGCGCCCCAGACCGGCGGGACTCCGACCACGACGACCGCGGAGCCCGAGAAGCCGCGCCGGGAGCGGTTCACGCCCGAGCAGAGGATGCGCCTCTGGATCGCCGGCGACTCCCTCGTCATCACGCCCGGGTACGCCGTCTTCCGGGCGCTCGGGCGGAACGAAGCGGTCGAGCGGGTCGGCGACGTCGACGGGCGGGTGGCCACGGGCCTCACGCGCCCGGACGTCTTCAACTGGTTCAAGCACGTCGGCGAGCAGGTGGCGAAGCAGAAGGTCGACACCGTCGTCTTCTGCTTCGGCGGGAACGACGACAGCGGCTCCATGACCGGGCTCCCGGACGGCGTCGAGCTCGACGGCTTCGGCAAGCCGAGGTGGACGAAGGAGTACCGCCGGCGGGTGGGCGGCCTCATGGACACCGCCAACCAGGCCGGGGCGTTCGTCGTCTGGCTCGGCCTGCCGATCACGAAGGACGCGTCCCAGTCCCGCCGGTGGAAGGTGGTGAACCGGGTCGTCCAGGCGGAGGCGGAGCGGCGTCCGGGCAAGGTCGCCTACGTCGACATGTACGGCCTGCTCTCCGACGACGGCGGGTACGCGCCGTACCTCCCCGACAGGGACGGGCAGCTCGTGAAGGTGCGCGCCGACGACGGCGTCCACCTGGAGCACGCGGGCGGCGACATCGTCGCGCGGCAGGTCGTCCGCGAGCTGCGGCGCGTGTACGACCTGTGGAGCTGGCAGCGGCGGGAGTAGCGCCGGCCGCTACTCGAGCGCCGCCGCGACGGCCAGCATCCCGATCGCCGCGAGGGCGAGCAGGCCCATCAGCGGGAGCATGAACCGGATCCACTTGTCGTAGCGGACGCCCGCGAGCGCGATGCCGGCCATGACGACCGCGCTCGTCGGCGTGATGAAACGGGCGAGCCCCGCGCCCCAGCTCCACGCCGTGACGACGAGCGCGCGGCTGACGTCGGCGAAGTCGGCGAGCGGCGCGAGCAGCGGCATCGCGAGTGTCGCGTGCCCGGACGACGAGGGGATGATGAACGCGATCCCGGTGTTCAGGACTGCCACGAGCGCCGTGAAGCCGACGGCGGAGGTGTCGCCGACGGCGTCCTCCATCCAGCTCAGGATCGTGTCGATCGTCTGCGTGTTGTTGAGGATCACGGTGACGCCGCGGGCGAGCACGACGGCGACGCCGGCCCCGATGAAGTCGCCGAAGCCGCGCGCGATGTTGGTAGTGATCCCCTTCTCGCCGAAGCCTGCGACGAGGCCGACGACGACCGAGGCGACGAGGAAGAGGGCGATCAGCTCGGGGAACCACCAGCCGAGGTTCCACCAGGGGTCGTTGGGCAGCGGCTCGTGCGAGACGGGGTCGACGTTGACGCCCAGGTCGATGATCGAGTCCCACGGGACGACGGAGAACACGAGCAGGGCGAACGTGAACGCCGTGATCGCCAGGATCACCTTCTGACGGCCGGTGAGCGTGAGCCCCGCAGCCGACTGCTCGGTCTTCACGAGCTCGGCGTCCTCGGGTGGGAAGCCGACGAGCGAGCGGTCCGGCTGCGCCTTGATCCGCTCCGCGTAGCGGACGACGTACAGGATCGTCAGCGTGGTGAGCACCGCCCAGCCGATCCAGCGCAGGCCGATGCCGTCACCGATCCCCACGCCGGCGAACTCGCTCGCCACGCCGATCGAGAACGGGTTGACCGTCGACGCCATCGCGCCGACGGTGGAGCTGGCGATGATCGCCCCGGCGACGACCATGCGGTCGTAGCCGAGCGCGAGCATGAGCGGGATGAGCAGTGCGTAGAAGCCGAGCGTCTCGTCGGCCCAGCCCATCGTCGTGCCGAGCAGCGAGAAGAGGGCCATCACGGCCACGATCACGAGCCACGGCCGGGCCTGGACGCGGTACGCGAGCTTTCCGATCGCCGTGTCCAGCGCCCCGGTCGCGAGCACCATCGTCATGAACGCGCCGATCGCGAGCACGAATGCGAACACGCCGACGGCGCCGAACAGCGTCCCGACGCCGAACGGGCGGACGTAGCCGGTCTCGGGATCCTGGAGCCCGTAGAGGCCGTTGACGGGCGCGAGGAAGAAGTCCTCGACCCGCTCGTCGAACGCCTGCGGCGAGTCGACCTGCGTGTACGTCCCGGGCTCAGGGACGCCCGACTCGTCGCGCTCGTAGGCCCCGGCCGGAATCAGGAAGGCCGCGAGCCAGACGAGGAACGTGACGATGACCAGCACCGTCATCGTGCTCGGGAACTGGAAGCCCTTCTTCTCGGGCTGCGGCTCGGCCGCCTGCTCGCTCACTGTGCCTCCCTCCATCTCGTCGCCAGCTCCTCGAAGAACAGGGCCTCGGCGAGCGTCGCCTTCTCGAGCTCGTCGACGAGCACGCGCTCGTTCGGCCCGTGGATGTTGGCGAACTTGTCGGTCGTCCCGAAGAGGAGCACGGTTGCGTCGGGGGCTCCGTCGGCGAGCGCCTTGACGAGCGGGATGGCGCCGCCCGTGGCGATCTGCACCGGCGGGGTGCCGAAGGCGGCCTCCATCGCCGCGGCCATGGCGTCCCAGGCCGGCCCGGACGTCTTCCCCTTGAACCCGTCGCCGGTCCCGCCGGCGTGCACCTGGAGCGGGATCCCGAACGGGCGCTGCGCCTCCAGGTGGCGGACGACGGCGGCCTGGGCCTCGGCCGCTGGCTGCTCCGGGTGGACTCGGATGTTGAGCTTGGCGCGCGCGTGGGCGGAGACGGCGTTCATCGCGCCCTCCACCGAGGGGACGTCGATCCCGGTGACGGTGATCGCCGGCCCGGTCCAGGTGCGCTCGCCGAGCCCGCCGGTGCCGAAGAGCGGAAGGCCGGGCTCCACCTCGGCCAGCTCTCGGAACTCCTCGTCGGTGTCCGTGACGCCCCTCCACTCGTCGCGCCGCAGGCCTTCGACGGCCACGTTGCCGCGCTCGTCGTGGAGCGAGGCGAGACCGTGCAGGAGCGCGAGCAGCGCGTCCGGAGCGGCGCCGCCGTACTGGCCGGAGTGCTTGGGGCTCGCGAGCGTCCGCACCTCGACCGTGACCGCCGCGTCGCCGCGGATGGAGACTGTGAGCGACGGCTCGCCGGGCCGGATGTTGCCGCCGTCCGCGATCAGGAGCGCATCCGCGCCGAAGACCTCGGGGTGCTCCGCGGGGTAGCCCTCCTCGAGCACGCTGCCGACCTCCTCCTGGCCCTCGATCAGGAGCCTGACACCGACCGGCGGCCTCCCGGCCCACGCGCGGAGCGCGCCGACGTGGACGAGGATGTTCGACTTCGTGTCCGCCGTGCCGCGGCCGTAGATCGCCCCGTCGCGCTCGGTCGCCTCGAAGGGCGGCGTGTCCCAGGCCGCCTCGTCGCCCGCGGGCACCACGTCGTAGTGGGAGTAGAGGAGGACGGTCGGCGCTCCCTCGGGGGCGGGGATCTCGCCGACGACGATGGGGGCGGTCCCGGGGAGGTCGAGCCTGCCGACGTCCGCAACGCCGGCGTCGCGGAAGAGCCCTGCGACCGCCTCGTATGCCTCCAGGAGCGAGCCGTGCGTCTCCGCGGGGAACCCGGGCGCGGAGACCGAGGGGATGGCCACGAGTCGCGTAAGGTCGCCCCTCAGCTCGGGGAGCAGGGCGCGGACGGTCAGCGAGAGCCCCCGGTCCTCGGCCATGGCGGCGGCACGCTACCAGGCTCCTCCAGCCCGCGCCGCCCGTTGCGACGTGCATAGTCCTCGCATGCGCGCGCTCGCGTTGCCGCTCGCCCTCTGCCTCGCCCTGGCCTGCGCGGGCGTCGCCGGCGCCCAGACGGCGGAGGAGGAGCTGGCCGAGCGCTACGCGCCCGTCGTCCGCCTCGTCGAGCAGGAGGAGGAGTGCGGGCCGGGCGAGCCGTACGAGCCCATCGACGTCGACGCGATCCTCGACGAGGAGACCGTCTCGCTGCGCGGCCCGTGGCGCAGCAACGACCTCGTCGAGATCGGCCCGTCCGCCGACGACCTCGGCCGCGGCCTCTTCGAGTACAACCTCGACTTCCCCGGCGACGCCCTCAACCCCGGCTGCGACTACGAGCTGTGGGCGCGTCGGCTCACGGAGGGAACCGAGCCGACCGTCTACGCGCACGTCGCGCAGGAGCCCGCCTACCCCGACCGGCTCGCGCTCCAGTACTGGCTCTACTACCCCTTCAACGACTGGAACAACCTGCACGAGGGCGACTGGGAGATGATCCAGTTCGTCTTCGCGGCCGGGAGCGCCGAGGAGGCGCTCGCGACGGAGCCGCTCGAGGTCGGCTACAGCCAGCACGAGGGCGCCGAGCGGGCGGAGTGGGGGGAGGACAAGCTCGAGGTCGTCGACGGGACGCATCCGGTCGTCTACCCTGCGGCCGGCTCCCACGCGAACTTCTACTCCGACGGCCTCTTCCTCGGCCGCTCGGCCGAGCAGGGAGTGGGGTGCGACGACACGACGGGCCCCCACGTCGACATGCGCCCCACGGTCGCCTCGATCCCGAGCGACGCCGAGGCGGGGCGGGAGGCCTTCCCGTGGATTGCCTTCGAGGGCCGCTGGGGCGAGCGCCAGCAGGCGTTCTACAACGGGCCGACCGGGCCGAACCTGAAGACGCAGTGGGCGGAGCCGGTCACCTGGGCGGAGGACTGGCGTGACCGGAGCTACGCGGTGCCCGCGGGCGGCGCCTTCGGGACGGACGCGACCGACTTCTTCTGCGGCGCCGTCGAGACGGGCTCGAACCTCGTCCTTCGCGCCGTCGACAACGGCGCGCGGCTCGCCCTGATCCTCGTCGCGCTGGTTGCCGCCGCCGTCTTCCTGCTGACGCGGACGTCGTGGCGGCCCTCGACGCCGCTCAGCGTGCGCCGCCGCCGCTCGTGGGGCCAGACCTTCACGGCCTCCTGGCGCCTGTACAGGCTGCGGCCGCGGCTGTTCCTGGGAATCGGTCTGCTGGTGATCCCGATCTCGCTCGTGATCACGGGGCTCCAGGTCCTGCTCCTCTCGGCGACCTCCCTCGTCGGGATCGACCCGAACGGCGAGGGAGGCGGCTTCCGGGTGGGCCTCGGGGTGTGGATCGGAACCGTCCTGACGCTCCTCGCGCTCGCCTTCGTGCAGGCGGCCTGCGCACGGGCGCTTGTCGAGATCGACGCGGGGCGCGAGGTCGGCGTTCGCGCCGTGTACCGCCTGGCGTTCGACAGCACGCGGGCACTGCTCGGCGCGCTCGCGATCGCCGTCGGCATCGTGTCGGTGCTCAGCGTGTCGGTCTTCCTCGTCCCGATCGCCATCTGGCTGGCCGTGCGCTGGGCCCTGATCGTCCCGGTGGTCGAGCTCGAGGAGCGCCCCGCTCTCGGCGCGCTCCGCCGGAGCGGCCAGCTCGTCCGTCTCCAGTGGCTCAAGGTCGGGACGCTCGTCGTCGTGGCGGCGGCGCTGGCGATCGTGGCGGGGCCGTTCCTGGGCGCGCTCCTGATCCTCCTCGTCGACGCGCCCTTCGCGCTCGTCAACGTGCTGGCCGGGCTCGTCTACGCCGTGGCGATGCCGTTCGTGGGCATCGCGACGACGTACGTCTACTACGACACGCTCACCCGGGAGCGGCTGGAGGCGACCGAGCCGCGGCCGCAGGAGCTGCCGGCCGAGATCTAGGGGGCCTTGGGCCGGAAGGGGTGCAGCTCGTCCTCGCCGGCGTGGATGACGCCGTAGGTCGACTCCGGCACCTCGTTCCAGGCGCCCGCGAGGTCGCCCAGCGGCTCCGAGACGACGAGGCGGGCCTCGTCGGCCAGCTCGTGGAGCATCGGGTTGTCGGGGTACTGCTCGCGCAGGGTCGTGACCGCCGTCGAGTGGAAGAGCGACCGCGACTTTCCCTCGCTCGAGTAGCGGAAGGCCCAGACGCTCGTCCCGTCCGTCGTCGCCACCGTCATCTGGATCGGGTGCTCGACGCCGTGCTTCCGGCCGGTCGCCTCGATGAGGCCGACGGCGCGCGCGACCGCCTCGGGCGGGTCGTCCTCGAGCCCGAGCGTCAGAGCGAGGTAGAAGAAGACCTCGGTGTCGGTCGAGCCCTCGATGAGCGGAAAGAGGGAAGGGTCGACGGCGAGCGCGAGGTCGCGCCTGACAGCCGGAAGCTCTCCGATGAAGCCGTTGTGCATCCAGAGCCACCTCCCGTAGCGAAAGGGGTGGCAGTTGGTCTGCTGGATGGCGCCGCCGGTCGAGGCGCGGATGTGGGCGAAGACGAGCGGCGAGACGAGATGCCGGGCCAGATCCTTCAGGTTGCGGTCGTTCCAGGCCGGCTCGACGCTGTGGAACACGCCCGGCGTGTCGCCGACCCCGTACCAGCCGATCCCGAAGCCGTCGCCGTTCGTCGTCTCGGCGCCGAGGCGGGAGTGGAGGCTCTGGTCGATCAGCGAGTGCTTCGGCTTGAGGAGCAGCTCCTCGAGCGGCACCGGCGATCCCGAGTACGCGAGCCATCTGCACACAGGTCTTCCTCCTTCCGGGGTCCAGGAGAGCATCTCACCCCTGGCGGAGCTTGGCCGAATCGGTGAAATCCACGATCCGCCCGTGGACGAACCCCGATGCGCGCGAAGGCGCCGAGGGAGACGATGGCCTCGATGACCGTTCGCGGAGCCACCTTCCTCGGAATCGGCAGCATGATCGGTGCCGGGATCTTCGCCCTGCTGGGCGAGGCCGGCGCGGTCGCGGGCGCTGCCGTCTGGCTCTCGTTCCTGATCGGCGGCATCGTCGCCGCCCTGCTCGGGTACGTCTGCGTGAAGCTCGGCGTCCGCTTTCCCAGCTCGGGCGGGCTCATCACCTACCTCGTCGAGGGGTTCGGGAAGGGGCGGCTCGTCGGCATCGCCTCCTGGCTCGGGTGACCGCCGGGCTCGTCCTGCTCGTCGCGAACTTCGTCGACCTCTCGGCGATCGCCTCGGTCGGAAGCGCCGTTGCGCTCATGATCTTCATCCTGGTCGGCATCGCCGGCTGGCGGCGGCGCGCCGACACCGGGGCCAGCCCGGCGATCGTCATCCTGGCGATCGCGGTGACTGCGGTCGTGCTCGGCTTCTTCGCCGTCGACACGGCGCGGAACGCGCCCGGGACGTTCGCGGCCATCGTCGCGATCGGCGTGCTCGCCGTTGTGCTGGACGCCCTCTGGACGCGGGCGCGCGACCGGCGCGACCATGGCGGCCGGCCGGTCGAGGCGCCCACGGCCTGAGCTGAGCGTTACCGCTCGACGCGCACGATGTCGTAGTCGGCCGTGGCCGGATCGGCCACGCCGAAGCGCGCGTTGACGGCGTAGAGCCGCTTGCCGAACGCGGCAATCGTCGTCGGCACGTCGAAGTCGGGGTCGGTCAGGTGCTTCACGATCCTCCCCGAGTCGAGCTTACGGCGCAGCTTGACCACTGCGACACGGTTCAGCTGGTTCTGGACGACGTAGAGGACCCTGCCGTCGAGCAGGATCCCGTCGCCGAAGGCGACGTCGCCGCCGGTCAGCTCGATCCGGTCGGCCTTCCCGGTCTTCGGGTCGACGGTGTAGAGCCGGCCGAGGTTCGACTGGACGATGACGAGCTTGTCGCCGCGCGAGGTCGCGTCGATCCCGTTCGTGTTGAACCCGGGCGCGAGCTCGAAGTCGCCGGTGAGCGGGACTGTCTCGACGTCGGCCTGCGAGCCGAGCGTCCCGTCCTCGGCGATCGGCACCTTGTAGAGGACCGCGCCCATCGACTCCGTGAACCAGGCGGCGTGGCGGGTGACGATCACATCGTTCACGAAGGTCGGCGGGCCGGCCGCGAGCTGGTACGAGGCGAGCGTCGCGCCCGTGCGGGCGTCGTACACCCAGGCCCGGCCCGTGGGGCCGCCGGCGACGAACAGCCGCTTGTCGGCGAAGTCGATGCCGATCGCGGCGCGGCCCTCCTGGGCCGGGACGAGCACGGACCCCTTGCCCGTGCGCAGGTCGCCGCGGTAGACGGCGCCGGTCGGGATCGAGCCGACGTAGAACTTCTTGCCGGAGCCGATGTCGATGCCCTCGGGCTGGAAGCCGGTGGGCAGCGGGATGGTGTCCGGCCACGACTTCGAGGCCGAGGCGGGCAGCGCCGCGACGAGGACGAGCCCGACGAGGAGCGCGAGCAGGCGTTTCGTGGTCATGAGACCCCCTTGTGAGTGTTCGACGGCGGGGTTCCCCGGTTGCGCCGATGTGAACCCCTCGCAGGTTCCTACGGGCCGGGCCCGCCCTCGGTTCGGCTTGACACCGGCCGCCCCCGGGCGCGAAGGTCGGCGGCATGGAAGACGTGATCTTCGCCCTGCTCGTAATCCTCGCCGGCGGCCTCTTCTGCTTCTTCGGCTACCTCGCCTTCCGGGTCATCATCCCCATCTGGGGCGCGGTCGTCGGCTTCAGCCTCGGTGCCGGCCTGATCGCGGCGGCGACGGACGAGGGCTTCCTGCGGACGGGCCTGGCGTGGATCGTCGCCATCGGGCTCGCGGTGCTCTTCGCGCTCCTCGCGTACCTGTTCTACTGGGTCGCCGTCGTCCTGGCCATGGGCTCGATCGGCTTCGCGCTCGGCACCGCCGTCATGGGCGCGCTGGGCGTCGACTGGTCCTGGGTGGTGGTGCTCGTCGGCGTCCTCGCCGGGACGGCGCTCGCCCTGCTTGCGATCGTGGCCGACCTGCCGATGATCCTGCTCGTCCTCCTCAGCGCGCTGGCGGGCGCCAGCGCCGTGACCGCGGGCCTGATGGTGCTCACGGGCGCGATCGAGACGGAGGAGTTCACCGACGAGGCGGTGACGGCCCAGGCGGCCGACGACTGGTGGTGGTACCTCGTCTACGGCGTCCTCGCCGCCGCGGGGATCGTCTACCAGCTGCAGGCCATGGCGCAGGTCCGCGGCTCCATGCGCGACGACTGGGAAGCGCGCCGGGCCTAGAGCTTCTCGATCGCGTCGCCGGCCCGGACGGTGCCGGGCGTGACGACGCGGGCGTTCGCACCGCGGAGGCGCAGCTCGCGGCCGGGGCTCTTGTTCACGAACTTGAGGGCCTCGCTGCCGAAGCGGGCGCTGAACTTCGCACAGCCGGTGTGCGGCACCGCGGTGATCTCCACGACGGCCTCCCCGACCGCGAGGCGCGTGCCCGCGGGCAGGTTGTCCACGCTGAGGTCGAGGTCGACGTAGAGCTGGTCGCCGGCCAGGGCCCAGCGGTCGCGGCTCCGGGCGATCAGCTCCGCGGCGCGGGCGTTCATCAGCGTGAGCTGGGCGTCGTTGATCGGCGAGGCGCCGAGATGCCAGCGGTCGCCGATCAGCCCGACGACCAGGTCGAGCTCGGCCTGCTCCACGACCTGCCGGTCGTCCACCGCCGGGCGGCGGACGATCAGCTCGACCGTCCCGCGGTCGGCCGGGGAGGCGCGGACGTGGTCGAGCCCGGCCAGCAGCTCCTCGAGGGTCGCGTGCTCCACGATTCCCACAATCTAGTCGGCGGAGGGATGGAGGAGGGGCACGGCCCCGTGCCAGCCGAGGCCGAGGACGGCGGCGAGCGACGGCGGCGTCACCAGCGCGACGCTGCCGCGCCGGGGACGAGGGCGCTCGGCGGTATAGCCGGCGGGCGACCACGCGAGCAGGCGGTCGCCGAGCACGAGCCACTGGGCTCCGTGCAGGAGGACGAAGGAGCCGTCCGGCAGCTCGCCCGCGGCCGCCTCGTGCAGGCGGTGCCCGCGCGTGGCCGGGTCGATCCGCTCCGCGTGGAGGCGGGCGTCGATCGCGTCGGCACCGGCCTCTCCGTGGTGCAGCTCGCGCCACAGGACGCCGAAGCGGTCGTAGTCCTCGCGCCGGCAGAGCGCGCACGGCCGGTGCCCGGCGGCGAATGCTGTCGCTTCGTCGAGGAAGAAGAGCTCCGTGAAGCGCCCGGGCTGGAGCAGCGGGTGCCGCCGCCAGCCCCTGAACTCGAGCCGGCAGGCGATCCAGCGCCTGCCCGCGTAGCGGCGCCGGATCCGCCCGGCGTCGTCGTGCAGGCAGCCGCGGTTCCCGTAGACGAGCCCGCGCGCCGGGTCGGCGACGAGCTCGCCGAGCGGCGTCACCCTGTTCCGAAAAGGCACCAGGCGTCTCCACCGGGATGCTAGTCGAGCCGCCCGTTGCTGCCGCCGGCCCCGGGGTCTATCGTGTCCGCATGCGGTTCGGGAAGGGGTCGCTGTGAGCGTCGACACCGGTCTCGACGTCGGGCTCCTGAAGAGCGAGATCAAGAAGACGTACGCCTGCGTCTCGGCGGAGCCCGAGACCGACTTCATCTTCCCAACCGGCCGTGCCTGGGCCGAGGACCTGGGGTATCCGCCCGAGCTGGCCGCGGTGCCGGAGGCCGCCGCCGAGTCGTTCGCCGGCGTCGCGAACCCCTGGGGGCTGGGCCGGCTCGAGCCGGGCGAGCGCGTCCTCGACCTCGGCTGCGGCTCCGGCACGGACACGCTGATCGCGGCGCAGATGGTCGGGCCCGAAGGCCGGGTGACCGGGATCGACATGACCTCCGAGATGATCGCCAAGGTGCGTGGTGCCGCTCGTGAGGCCGGGGTCGGCAACGTCGAGATCCTCGAAGCGGAGGCCGAGCAGCTTCCCTTCCAGGATCAGGCCTTCGACGTCGTGATCTCGAACGGCGTCATCGACCTCATCCCGGACAAGGACGCCGTCTTCGGGGAGATCTTCCGCGTGCTCGTCCCGGGCGGCCGCATGCAGGTCGCCGACGTCACCATCCAGGCTCCGGTGAGCGAGGAAGGTCGGCGCAAGATCGACCTCTGGACCGGCTGAATCGCCGGCGCTCTGCTGGAGGCAGAGTACGCCGACACCCTGGCGAGGCACGGATTCGAGCGGGTCGAGGCCGGCAACCTGGTCGCCACGTACGCGCGCTCGAAGTTCGAGGACACCCGCCGCAAGGCGGTCAAGTACGGGGCCCAGGGCACGACGGTCAAGGCGTACCGGCCCCTGCGGTAGTTCGCACATCACCGTCGAGGCGCCGTGTGCCATGATCGCGGCCGGATGCCGGAGAGACCCGGGAAGATCATCGCCGCGGGCATGAACTACCGCGACCACGCCGCCGAAGCGGGCCTGGAGGTGCCCGAGCGGCCGATCCTCTTCGCGATCTGGCCCTCGAGCGTGATCGGTCCCGGCGAGGCGATCGTGCTCCCGTCGGTCTCCACCGAGATCGACTACGAGGCCGAGCTCGGCGTCGTCATCGGCGAGCGGGCCCGCGACGTCCCGGTCGAGCAGGCGCTCGACGTCGTCGCCGGCTACACCTGCTACAACGACGTCAGCGCGCGCGACGTCCAGTTCGCCGACGGGCAGTGGACGCGCGCGAAGTCGTTCGACACGTTCTCGCCCCTCGGGCCGAGAGTCGCCCCGGCCTCGGAGATCCCGGATCCGCAGGCGCTCCGGATCCGCTGCATCCTGAACGGCGAGACGCTCCAGGACTCCTCGACCTCCGAGATGGTCTTCTCCGTCGCCGAGCTCGTCGCCTACGTCAGCCGGGGGATCACGCTCGAGCCGGGCGACCTGCTCGTCACGGGCACGCCGGCCGGAGTCGGCTTCACGCGCACGCCGCCGATCTTCCTGCGCGCGGGCGACGAGGTGACCGTCGAGATCGAGGGCATCGGGGCGCTGACCAATCCCGTTCGAGCCGAGGAAGGAGCCTAGATGGCGTACGTGCTGGTGGCGAGGTGGGTGGCGAAGGAAGGCGAGGAGGAGAACGTGCTGGCGGCGCTCCAGCAGCTGGCCGGGCCCTCGCGCGCCGAGCCGGGGTGCCTGATGTGGCAGCCGCACCGCGACCCGGAGGACCCGCGCGTCTTCTTCTTCTACGAGCAGTACGCGGACGCCGCCGCCTTCGAGGCCCACGGCGCCTCCGAGCACTTCCAGCGCTTCGGCGTGGGGGACGCGATCCCGCGGCTCGAGAGCCGCGAGCGCATCTTCTACGAGACGGTCGACCTGTAGGGAGGGATCGGTGGAACGCAGCCTGTGCCGCCGGGCCGCGCTGCTCGCCCCGATGCGGCGTCCTCAGTCGCGCCCGTAGCCTCCGGCTACGAGCGCTCCCTGCGTCCTTGCCTCGGAACGACCATCGCACCCCGGCGACGAGCGGCGTTCCGCCGAGCCCTCCCTAGAACTTCCCGAACTCGTCGTACGCGTCGAGCGGCGCCACGCCGCGGCGGACTGCCTCGCGGACGTGGTCCTCGGTGCCGGCGACGGCTCTGGCCTTCTCCAGCACCTCGTCGCGGAGCGCGGCGGGCACGACGATGACCCCGTCGGCGTCCGCGACCAGCCAGTCGCCGGTCGCAACCTCGACGCCGCCGATCGTCACCGTGTGGCCCCACTCGGCGCAGTGCCAGCGGGGGACGGAGTCCAGCGGCGTCGCGTAGCGGCAGAAGACCGGGAAGCCGGCGCGCTCGATGAAGCCCACGTCGCGGCAGCCGCCGTCGAGGACGACGCCGGGGCAGCCCTTCGCCTGGAGCGCGGTCGCGGACAGCTCGCCGAACTGCGCCGCCTCCTCGTCGTGGGTGGCGTAGACGGCCACCGCCCCGGGCGGGACGTCGCCGAGCATCGCCAGGATGCGCCGGATCGAGGCGTCGTGGTCTGCCTGCGCGCGGGGCTCGCCCTCGACGGCGAAGGCCGCGCCCTCGAGCCGCATCCCCTGCCGGAGGGGCCCGATCGCGGGAGGGAGCGTCTGCCGGCCGAGGCCGAGCGAGTCGAGGACGTCGGCGACCGCCGCCGTGTAGAGGTCAGAGGCGCTCACGGAAGAGGGCGATCGTCTCGGCGACGGCGTCGCGAAGCGGCGTCACCTGTGCCGGGTGCACCACGCCCTCGAACTCCTCCGGGAAGGGCAGCGGCGTCTCGGCGAACGTGATCGAGCCCGCTGCCTCGGGCGCCGCCGCCTCGATGGCCGTGATCACCTCGTCGATTCCCGTCGCCGGGCCGCCGAGGTTGGCGACGAGCGCGCCGCCCTCCTCGGAGCGGCGGGCGGCCTCGACGAACGCGCGCGCCGCGTCCGGCGCGTAGTGCATCTGCATCCGCCCGCCGAAACCGATGTGGTAGGGCTCTCCGCGCGCCGCCGCGGCCATGGCCAGGGTCGGCTCCGCAGTGACCCCCTGGTCGCGCCCGGCCCCGTAGACGACGTACGGCCGGAGGCCGATGCTGGGGACGCCCTCGTCGGCCCAGTAGACCCGCGCCGCGCCCTCGTTGGCCAGCTTGTGGACGCCGTAGTGGGTGGCCGGGGTCGGTGCCGCGTCCTCGGCGACCCGGGTGGGGGAGTCGGGCCCGTAGACCGCGGCTGAGCTGGCGTACGAGAGCCCGCGCACCCGCTCCCGGCGCCTGGCCGCCTCGAGGACGTTGACGGTGCCGACGACGTTCACGTGCGCGCCGCGCGGCGGGTCGGCCTTGGCGAGCGGGATCAGCATCGCCGCCAGGTGGACGACGTGCGTGGCCCCGCTGTCGTCCAGCGCCCGCTCGACCGCGGCGAGGTCGGTGACGTCGCCCTGGACGAGCTCGATGCGCGCCAGCTCGTCCGGCTCGAGGATGAGCGCCAGGCGCGACGTGTTCGTCCCCAGGTCGAAGCCGGCCGCCGGGATCCCCTCGCGGAGGAGGATGCGGAGGATCCACGCGCCGATGCAGCCGAGCGCCCCCGTGACGAGGAACCGCTCCTCCAAGCTCAGACTTCCTGGTAGACGGTGACGACCTCCGTGTAGAACTCGATCGCGGCGCGGCCCTGCTCGTGCGGGCCGAAGCCGGAGCCCTTCACGCCCCCGAAGGGGACGTGGACGTCCGCTCCGGCGGTCTGCTGGTTCACGTGCAGGATCCCCGCCTCGAGCTCCGTGGCGAAGCGCCTGGCCGCGGCGAGGCTGTCCGTGAAGATGGACGCGGAGAGCCCGAACTCGACGGCGTTCGCCCGCGCGATCACCTCGTCGGTCGTCGAGAAGCGGTAGAGCGAGGTCACCGGGCCGAAGACCTCCTCGCAGGAGAGCATTGACTCGTCGGAGACGTCCTCGAAGAGCGTCGGCGCGAGCAGGAACGCCTCCTCGTCGAGGCGCTCGCCGCCGGCGAGCAGCCGGCCGCCGTCGGACTTCCCCCGCTCGATCGCGGCGAGGATCTCGTCCATGGCCTTCCCGGTGACGACCGGGCCGACCTCGACCTCGGGGTCGGACGGGTCGCCGACCTTGCCGCTCTCGATGCGCTCGAGCAGGAGCCCGCGGAAGTCGTCGTAGACGGACTCGTGGACGAAGATCCGCCGCGTCGCCGTGCACTTCTGGCCCGCGGACCAGAATGCGCCCGCGTAGGCGGCCTCGACGGCCCGCCCCAGGTCGGCGTCGGCCATGACGATCAGCGGGTTGTGCCCGCCGAGCTCGAGCTGGACGCGGCCGCCGCGCGCGATCACGCGGTCGCGCACGTCGTGCCCGACGGCGACCGAGCCGGTGAACGACACGGCCGTCACCTGCGGATGCTCGGCGAGCGGCGTCCCCACGGCCGAGCCGCGCCCGATGACGACGTTGAGGACACCGGGTGGCAGGCCGCCCTCCTCGAGCGCCGCGGCCAGGTGGAGGCCGGTGAGCGGCGCCTCCTGGGGGAGCTTCATGACAACCGTGTTGCCGTAGATGAGGGCGGGGGCGGACTTCCAGGCGGGGATGGCGGCCGGGAAGTTCCACGGCGTGATGAGGCCGACGACGCCGAGCGGGCGCCGCATCGTCTGGACGGGCTGGCCGTTCAGGGACTGCTCGTAGACCTCGCCGAGGGGCCGCCAAGCCTCGCCCGCGAAGTAGCGGAAGATGGCGGCGGTGCGGGCCGCCTCCATCCGGGCCTCGCGCAGCGGCTTCCCCATCTCGAGGGTCATGTCCTGCGCCATGTCCTCGACGCGGGCCTCGACGGCGGCCGCGGCCTTCGTCAGCACGGCGCCGCGCGCGGCCATGGGCAGGCCCGACCAGCCGGGGAAGGCCCCGGCGGCGGCGGCGACGGCCGCCTCGACGTCCTCGGCGCCCGAGGCCGGGAACTCGCCGATCGGCTCGGACGGGTTGGCAGGGCTGCGCTTCTCGTACGTCTCGCCGCTTCGGCTCGGCAGCCACTCGCCGCCGACGAAGTTGGCGAACGCCGGCCGGGCCGGCGCCTGCAGGGCGGTGTCAGACATGGGCGTTCCTCCGGAGCTCGTGGAATCGTGCCTCCAACTCCTCGGCCTGCCCGGGACGGAGCTCGTCGAGCGGCGGGCGCACCGCCGAGCGGCGGAGGCCGGAGACGACATGGAGAAGGTGCTTCATCGCGGCGTGGCGCGGGTAGGACTGCGTGAGCCCGCGCAGCGCCGTCAGGAAGGCCTGGCGCTCCTCGACGGCGTCGCCCGCGCGGATGGCGTCGAGCTCGTCGGGGAAGAGGTTCGCCAGGAGCGTGATCGTGCCGGCCGCGCCCGCCTCGACCGCGTCCGAGGCGAGCGCGTCCGAGCCGGGCAGGATCGCCAGCTCGGGGAAGTCGCGGATCCAGCGGGTCGCGTGCTCGAGGTCGCCGCTCGAGTCCTTCGCGCCGGCGACGGGCGGGCCGTAGCGGTCGCGAAGCTCCCGCATGGTCGCGTCCTCGATCGGGACGCCGGTCTGCACCGGGATGTGGTAGAGGAAGACGCGCGCGTCGGCCGGCAACGCCTCGATCAGGGCGCCGAAGTAGCGGGCGGTCCCGGCCGGGGTGGCGTCGTAGTACCAGGGCGGCGCGACGAGGATGCCGGCGGCGCCCTGCTCGACGGCGAAGCGCGAGAGCTCGATCGTCTCCGGGAGCGCCGTGCAACCCGTGCCGGGGAGGAGCTTCATCCCGGCGGGGTGCCCGGCCAGCCTGGCGATGACGGCCTTGCGCTCCTCGAGCGAGAGCGACGGTCCCTCGCCGGTCGTGCCGAGCGGGGAGATCGTTCGCACGCCCCGCTCCGCGAGCCAGGAGACGTGCTCGTCGAGCAGCTCGTAGTCCACCTCCGCGCCGCCCCCGGTGAAGGGCGTGAGGAGAGCCGGGATCGTGCCTCCGACGGTCACAGGAGATCGGTCGCGGTCGCCACGGTATTCACCAGTCTGCCGATTCCGGCGATCCCGACCTCGACGACCATGCCCGGCTCGAGCGTGAAGTCGTCCTCCGGGACGAGCCCGGTGCCCGTCAGGAGCACGCTTCCGGGGGGCACGGGGTTGTCGCGGACGCAGAAGCCCGCGAGCTCGGCGAGGCCGCGCTTCATGCGCGCCGTCGACGTCTCGCCCGCGAAGACCTCTGCGCCGGCGGCGTCCCGGATGCGGAGCTCGATCGGGAAGGGCTCGTCCCAGTCGTCGGGTACGAGCACGGCCGGGCCGATGGCGCAGGCGGCGGCGTAGACCTTCGCCTGGGGCAGGTAGAGCGGGTTCGCGCCCTCGATGTCGCGCGACGACACGTCGTTCCCGGCCGTGAGGCCGAGGAGGGCGCCGCCCTCGCCGAGGACGATCCCCAGCTCGGGCTCGGGCACGCTCCACGAGGCGTCGCTGCGCACGCCGATCTGCCCGTCCGGCCCGACGGTGCGCCGGCCGGCGGCGTCCTTCAAGAAGAGCTCGGGCCGCTCGGCGTCGTAGACGAGGCTGTAGGCATCGCGCGCCTCGGTCTGGCTCTCCTCCAGGCGCGCGTCGCGGCTGCGCTCGTACGTGACGCCGGCGCACCAGACCTCCGGCGGGTCGAGCGGCAGCGCGAGGCGCCAGGGCGCGGGCGGGCGCAGCGTCTCCGGGTCGACCCCCTCGACGGTCTCGCCGGCGGCCGCGGCCAGGGCGCCCGGGGCCAGGAGCGCAAGGGGATCGGCGCCGTCCACGAGCGCGATACGGTCGGGAGCGTCCGGCGCGACCGCGCCGAGACGGAGGCCGTCCGGGCCCTCCAGGCGGACGAGGCGCCAGCCGCGGCTCACCGGCGCATCCTCGGGTCGTCCGCGAGGGCGAGCTCGAGCTCCTCCGGGCCGACGACGGCAGCGTCGCCGGGGACCGCCTGCTTGGCGGCGGCCATCGCGCCCGCCAGCACCAGCGCCTGGTCGAGGTCGCCGTCGAGGAGGCCGCGGACGAGGCCGGCGCAGAACGCGTCGCCGGCGCCGATCGGCTCGCTTCCCCGGAAGGCCGGCGAGGTCGCCGCGGCCGTGCCGCCGCCGTCGACGGC
>DASPGT010000018.1:0-36704 GCA_035620475.1 Gaiellaceae bacterium
GTGTTCTCGCCGGAGCCCGAGGGCGCGAGGAAGTCCACGGACTCGCTCCCGCCCATCATCCCGGACTCGGCCTGCACGGCGTGGTAGGCGAGCCCGCAGCGCTCGAAGATCCGGTGGTAGGCGCCCTCGTGCAGCCGGAAGCTCCGCTCGAGCCCCTCCTCGTCGCGGTCGAACGAGTAGGAGTCCTTCATGATGAACTCGCGGACGCGGATCAGGCCGGCGCGCGGCCGCGGCTCGTCGCGCACCTTCGTCTGGAAGTGGTAGAGGATCTGCGGGAGCTGGCGGTAGGAGGCGATCTCGCGGGCGTGGAAGGTGACCGTCTCCTCGTGCGTCATCGCCAGGACGAAGGGCCGGCCGAGCCGGTCGTCCGTCTTCCAGAGCTCCGGGATCGGGTAGCGGCCGCTCGCCTGCCAGAGCTCGGCGGGCGTGACCACCGGCATGAACATCTCCTGGCCGCCGATCGCGTTCATCTCCTCCCTGACGATCTGCACCGCCTTCTCGTGGACGCGCCAGCCGAGCGGGAGAAACGACCAGAGGCCCGCGCTCACCTGGCGGATGTAGCCGCCGCGGACGAGCAGCCGGTGGCTGGCCGCCTCGGCATCACCGGGATCCTCCCTGAGCGTCGGGAGGAAGAGCTCCGAGGCCCGTCTTGTCAACTCGGGCGCTGGGCCGCTTCGGCCATCATGAGGGCCGCGGGCTTGGCCAGCTTCAGGCGCTTCGGCCTGACCATGCCGCCCTCGATCCACGCGTCGATCTCGCGGAAGAGCTCCTCCACGAGCACGTCGGACTCGACCTTGCGGAGCACGCGTCCGTGCGCGTAGATGAACCCGGTCTCGCGCCCGCCCGCGACCCCGAAGTCCGCGTCGCCCGCCTCCCCGGGGCCGTTGACGGCGCAGCCCATGACCGCGACCTCGAAGGCCTGCGGATACTCCCGCAGCCGCTCCTCGACCGCCTCGGCGAGGTTCCAGACGCCGACGTTGTCGCGCCCGCAGGAGGGGCAGGCGATCATGATCGGCCCGCGCTCGCGCAGGCCGAGCGCCTTCAGGATCTCCCAGCCGACCTTGACCTCCTCCACGGGGTCGGCGGTCAGCGAGATGCGGATCGTGTCGCCGATTCCGTCCATGAGCAGGCTGCCGACGCCGATCGCGCTCTTGATCGTCCCCGTCGCCGGTGTCCCGGCCTCGGTGACGCCGAGGTGGAGCGGGTAGGGCACCTTGCCGGCGAGCATCCGGTAGGCGCGGATCATCGTCGGCACCGAGCTCGACTTGACCGAGATCTTGAAGTCGTAGTAGTCCAGCGACTCGAGCAGTCGCACCTGCTCGAGGGCCTCCTCGACGAGAGCCGCGGCGGTGTCCTCCTGCGCGAGCTCGAGCAGGTGCTTGGGCAGGGAGCCGGAGTTGGCCCCGATCCGCATGGGAATCCCCCGCGCCTGCGCCGCGCGCACGACCTCCGCCACCTTGTCCGGGCCGCCGATGTTGCCGGGGTTGATGCGGACGGCGGCGACGCCCGCGTCAACCGCCTTCAGCGCCAGGGAGGCGTTGAAGTGGATGTCCGCGATCACCGGGATCGGCGACAGGTAGACCAGCTTGGGCAGCGCCTCCGCGTCCTCGTTCTTGGGGACGGCCACGCGGACGACCTCGCAGCCCGCCGAGACGAGCTCGCCGATCTGCGCCATCGTCGCGTCGACGTCGTGCGTCTTCGTCAGCGTCATCGACTGCACGACGACGGGCGCCCCTCCGCCGATCGGGACGTTCCCGACCCTGATCTGCCGCTCGCTCGCCATCGGCCGAAGTCTAACGGCGCGCGTTGTCCGGGCGGACTAACCGCCGCTCAGGCGGTCGATGTCGTTCGAGAGGCCGATGACGAAGAGGAACAGCACGAGCGCGAGCCCCACGAAGGACGCCCGCTCGTAGGCCTCGCGCGGGATCGCCCGGCCGCGGACGCGCTCGGCGAGCGAGAAGGCGATGTGCCCCCCGTCGAGGGGCAGGAGCGGCAAGAGGTTGAGGAGCGCGAGCGAGAGGCTGATGAACGCCAGCACCTGCAGGTAGTAGCGGAACCCGGCCTCCAGCGACTCGCTCGAGACCGCCGTGATGCCGACGACGCTCGCCACCTCCTCGCGGCCCTCGCCGGTGACGAGGCGCCCCAGCGAGGCGCCGATCGCCTTCGTCACCTCCCAGGTCGACTCGAAGGCGAGCCCGACCGCCTCGAGCGGCCCGTAGCTCTCGTAGTCGAGCCCGAACGCGAAGCCGAGCCGGTAGACGTCGTCCGCGGGGTCGAGCCGCGGCGTGCCTTCGAGCCGGAGCTCCGAGCCGTCGCGGACGACCGTCAGCGTCACGGGCTCGCCGTCGCTCCCGCGGATCGCCTCCGCCAGGTCCTCCGACTCGCCGCGGGTGCCGTCCACGGCGACGATCTCGTCCCCCGCCTGCAGGCCCATCGCGGCGGCCGGCGTGCCGGCCGACACCTCCTCGACGACGCGGGTCGCCCCGGTGGGGACGCCGGCCATGAAGACGATGGCCAGCGCGAGCACGGCGAAGAGGTAGTTCGTGGCGGGGCCGGCGAGGATGACGGCCACGCGCTTCGAGGTCGGCGCCCGCCAGTAGGCCTCCGGGGAGAGCCCGTCGTCCAGGTCGGTCAGGCCGCGGTCGGCCGCCCGGCGCGCCCGCTCGGAGAGGTCCTTGCCCTCCACCTTGGCCCGGAGCCCGGCCAGCTCGGCCCTCGCGTCCGCGAACCGCTCCTCGGCGAGCGCCTGCTCGACGCGCGCCTCCTCCTCGGCCAGGGAGGGCGCCTCGCTCCGGGCGGGCTCGAGGTGGTGGTGGAGGTCGCCCGCGGCGGGCTTGTGCATCCCCGGGATCTTCACGTAGCCGCCGAGGGGGATCGAGCCGATCCCGTACTCGATGCCGTTCCGGTGCCACTTGAAGAGCGCGGGCGGGAAGAAGATGTAGAACTTCCGCGGCCGCATCCTGACCGCGAGCGCGGTGAAGAAGTGCCCGGCCTCGTGGATGAGGATGAGGAAGGCCAGGCCGGCGATGGCGACGGCGATATTCATGGGACTGTCTTCCCCTAGTGAACCAGCTGGCGCGTGAGCGCCGCGGCGATCCGCCGCGCCTCCGCGTCCATCGCGGCCAGCTCGGCGAGGTCGCGCGCAGGGACGCAGTCGATCTGCGCGAGCGTCCGCTCGACCACGTCGGCGATGCCCAGGAACGGGAGGCCGCCGTCGAGGAAGGCCGCGACCGCCACCTCGTTGGCGGCATTGAGCGCGCAGGGGGCCGTGTCGCCGGCCTCGCCCGCCGCCCGCGCGAGCGCGAGGCACGGGAACGCCTCCAGGTCCGGAGGCCCGAACTCGAGGATCATGCCGCCGGCCAGGTCGAGCGGCGCGATCGGCGTCGCCGCGCGCTCCGGGTACGTCAGCGCGTACGAGATCGGCACGCGCATGTCCGGGTAGCCGAGGTGCGCCAGCGACGCGCCGTCGCGGAAGCGCACGAGCGCGTGCACGACCGAGGTCGGATGGACGACGACCTCGATCCGGTCGTAGGGCAGGTCGAAGAGGAAGCGCGCCTCGATCAGCTCGAGGCCCTTGTTCATGAGCGTGGCCGAGTCGACCGTGATCTTCGGGCCCATGCTCCAGGTCGGGTGGGCGAGCGCGTCGGCAGCGGTGACCTCGGCGAGCTCGGCCCGCGTGCGGCCGCGGAACGGCCCGCCCGACGCGGTGAGGACGAGCGAGCCGACGGTGTCGGCCTCGTGGCCGTCGAGGAGCTGAAAGGCGGCCGAGTGCTCGGAGTCGACGGGAAGGAGCCGCCCGCCTCCCCGCCGCCAGGCCGCGACCGCGAGGTCGCCGCCCGCGACCAGGCTCTCCTTGTTGGCGAGGGCGAGGTCGACGCCGCGCTCGAGCGCCCAGAACGTCGCCGGGAGCCCGGCGAAGCCGACGACGGCGTTGAGCACGACGTCCGGCTCGGCGCGGTCGAGCAGCTCGGTCAGGTCGCCCCCCACCTGGGTGAGCGGCGCGAGCCCGTCGATCGGCGTCGAGCCCGACGAGGCCGCCACCAGCTCGAGCTCGGGGTGGGCGTCGACGATCTCGAGCGCCTGGCGCCCGATCGAGCCGGTGGCGCCGAGGAGGGCGATGCGCTTCATCTCGACCAGTCTAGGAGGCCGTCAGCGCCAGGACCGTGAAGTAGGCGGCGGGCGCCGCGAAGACGATCGAGTCCACGCGGTCGAGCACCCCGCCGTGGCCGAGGAGCACGCGGCCGGAGTCCTTGACCCCGAGGTCGCGCTTCACCATCGACTCGAAGAGGTCGCCCGAGACCCCCGCCAGCACGATGACGCCGCCGAGGAGGAACGACTCCCAGCCGACGATCGCGATCGGCTCGTCGTTCAGCGCCAGCCAGGTGGTCAGGATGCCGCCGGCGACTCCGAAGACCAGGCCCTCCCACGTCTTGCCCGGGGAGATCGCCGGAGCGAGCTTGTGCCGCCCGGTGAGCCTGCCGCCGACGTAGGCGAACGTGTCCGCGACGAACACGGTCAGGAGCAGCGTGATCAAGAGGAGCCGGCCGTCCTCGAGGTCGCGCAGCAGGATGAGGAACGCGAGCCCGAGCCCGACCCAGGCGGCGCCGAGCATCGTCGTCGCCACCGCGACGGTGGTGGACTGACGGGTCTCCGAGACCGCCGCGAACAGGAAGGCGAGGAACAGGGTGAGCATGAAGCCGCCCAGCATCCACTCCGGCCCGCCGAGCCAGGCCCCGGTCACGGCCGCGAGCGCGCCCCCGTAGCCGGCGAGGACGAGCGGCCGCAGCGAGCGGGCCATGCGGTAGAGCTCGTGCAGGGCGAGCACCGCGGCCGGCGCGACAAGGGCGTAGAGCGCCCAGTCGCCGTAGTAGGCGGCGAAGAGCACGAGCGGCAGCCCCGCCGCGATGACGGCGATGCGGCTGAGGAGAGGGCTCACAGGCCGGCGCCGCTCATCGCCCGCCGAAGCGCCGGCGGCGGCTCGCGTACTGCGCGAGCGCCTCCCGGAGCTCGCGCTCCCCGAAGTCGGGCCACAGGGTGTCGACGAAGACGAGCTCCGTGTAGGCGAGCTGCCAGAGGAGGAAGTTCGAGATGCGGAGCTCGCCGGACGTGCGGATGAGCAGGTCGGGCTCGGGCATCTCCGGCGCGTAGAGCCGCGCGGCGATTGCGTTCTCGTCGATGTCGCGCGGGTCGACGCCCTCCTCGACGAGGCGCCGCGCGGCTTCGACGAGCTCGGCGCGTCCGCCGTAGTCGAAGGCGATCCAGAGCTGGAGCCGGTCGCACCCGGCCGTGCCGGCCTCGAGCCGGTCGATCTTCGCGCGGAGCTCCGGGGTCGCACGGTCGCGCCGGCCGATGAACCGCGTGCGCACGCCCTCGCGGGCCAGGTCGGGGAGCTCGCGCTCGATCGTCTCCACGAAGATCCCCATGAGCGCGTCGACCTCGTCCGAGGGCCGCGACCAGTTCTCGGTCGAGAACGCGTAGACGCAGAGCGACTCGACCCCGAGGTCGATCGCGGCCTCGACCGTCCGCCGGAGCGCGCGCGTCCCCGCGCGGTGACCGGCCGCGACGGGAAGCCTCCGGCGCCGAGCCCAGCGGCCGTTCCCGTCCATGATGATGGCGATGGACCGCGCGACGTCGGGAAGCTCGGGCTCCCGCACGGACGTCATGCCCGTGATCGCGCGGATCCTCGTCAACAGCCGCATCGCCTCGTCCTGGCCGAGATCGCCGGGCGACCTCAGACCTCCATGATCTCCTCTTCCTTGTGCTTGAGCAGCTCGTCGATCTTCGCCACGTGCTCGTCGGTGAGCTTCTGCGCGCGATCCTCGGCGCGCCGCTCCTCGTCGTCGCCGACGTCGCCGTCCCGCACGAGCTCCTTCAAGTGGTGCATGCAGTCACGGCGGACGTTCCTGACGGCGATCCGCCCCTCCTCCGCCAGGTGGCGGACGACCTTCACGAGCTCCTTCCGCCGCTCCTCGGTCAGCTGCGGGATCGGCAGGCGGATCACCTTGCCGTCGTTCGACGGGGTCAGGCCCAGCTCCGACTCCTGGATCGCGCGCTCGATCGACTTGATCGAGCTCGGGTCGTAGGGCTGGATCGTGAGGAGGCGCGGCTCCGGGACGTTGATGGTGGAGAGCTGGTTCAGCGGCGTCTCCTGGCCGTAGTAGTCGACCTTGACCCGGTCGAGCAGGGCGGCGGAGGCCCGGCCCGTGCGAACGGTGTTGAACTCGTGCGCGGTCGCCTCGACCGACTTGTCCATGCGACGCTTGGCGTCGTCGAGCAGCTCTTCGATCATGCATCCCTCCGGGGCGTCGAGATGATCGTGCCGATTCGCTCGCCGGCCACGACGCGCTCGATCGTCCCCGGCTCGTCGAGGCCGAAGACGTGGATCGGCAGCCCGTTGTCCATGCAGAGCGTGAGCGCGGTCGTGTCCATCACCTTGAGGCCGCGCTCGATCGCCTCGAGGTGCGTCAGCTCGGGCAGGAACCGCGCGTCCGGGTCGACGGCCGGGTCGCCGTCGTAGACGCCGTCGACGCCGTTCTTGCCCATGAGAATGGCGTCGGCGCCGACCTCGAGGGCCCGCAGGGCGGCGGCGGTGTCGGTCGTGAAGAACGGGTTGCCCGTCCCCGCGGCGAAGATGACGATGCGCCCCTTCTCGAGGTGACGGATCGCACGGCGCCGGATGTAGGGCTCGGCGACCTCGCTGACGCTGATGGCCGAGAGCACGCGCGTATGGGCGCCGAGGCGCTCGAGCGCGTCCTGCACGGTCAGGCAGTTGAGGACGGTGGCGAGCATCCCGGCGTAGTCCGCGGTCGCACGGTCCATGCCCTCCGCGGTCGCCTTCATGCCGCGGTAGATGTTGCCCGCGCCGATCACGATGGCGGTCTCGACGCCGCGGTCGGCCACGCGCTTCACCTCGGCGGCGAGCGACTCGACCTTCTCCGGGCTCATCCCGTAGGCGAGGTCGCCCATGAGCGCCTCGCCGGAGAGCTTGAGGAGGACGCGCTCGAAGGCGGCCGCGCTCGGCGCAGCCGCTCTCGGGACCTCGCTCTCCTGGGAGCCGCTCACTCGCCGACGTTGTAGCGCACGAAGGCCTCGACCCCGGCGCCGTGCTCGGCGAGCGCCTTGCCCACCGTGAGGCTCGGCTCGTGAACCCAGGCCTGGTCGAGCAGCACGGTCTGCGCGAAGAACCGCTTCGCCAGCATGCCCTCGACGATCTTGCCGCGGACCTCCTCGGGCTTCGACTCGACCTCGGGGAGCTTCTCGTAGACCGAGCGCTCCTCGGCGACATCGGCCTCGGGCACCTCGTCGCGGCTCAGGTAGACCGGCTTCGCGGCGGCGACGTGCATGGCGACCATGCGGGCGAGCTCGGGCGTCGCCCGCGCGTGGACGAGCACGCCGATCTTCTGCGCCGGCGGGTGGACGTAGTCGGCGACCACGGAGCCGTTGCCGCCCTCGTAGCGCTCCGCGCCGACGACGGCGATGTTCTCGCCGAGCTTGGCGACGAGCTCGACCCGCTCGGCCTCGAGGGCGCCGGCCGCCTCCGGGCCGTCCACCCAGACGACGTCGAGCGCGTGCTGGACGAAGCCGAGGAACTCCTCGTTTCCCGAGACGGGCTCGGTCTCGCAGCCGACCGCGACGATCGCGCCCTTCGCTCCCTCCACGCGCGTGGCGACCTTGCCTTCGGTGGTCTCGCGGCCGGCGCGCTTCCCGGCCTCGGCGAGGCCCTTCTCGCGGAGCGACTGCCGCGCGGCCTCGAGGTCGCCGCCCGACTCGACGAGCGCGCGCTTGCAGTCCATCATCCCCGCGCCGGTGAGGTCGCGGAGCTCCTTGACGAGCGCTGCGGGGATCTCGGTCGTGCTCACTGGGCCTCCTCCCCGCTCTCGGCAGGTGTCTCGGTCTCTGTAGCTGTCTCGGCCTCGGTCTGGGGCTCCGGCTCGGGCGTCTCGGCGACGGCGGCCGGAGCGGCGGCGGGCTCGGGCTCGGCTTGCGCCTCCGGCTCGGCGGAGGGCTCGGGCGTCGACGCGGCCTGTGCGTCTGCCTCGGGCTCCGGGGCGGCCTCGGGTGCCGGGGCGGCCTCGGGCTGGGCCTGGGCCTCGGGCTCGGCGGCCGGCGCGGCCATCTCCGCGGCGGTCACCTTCGTCTTCCCGGCCGCGATCGCGTCCGCGATCACGCGGACGACGAGGCTGCAGGAGCGGATGGCGTCGTCGTTCCCCGGAATGACGTAGTCCGCGTCGTCGGGGTCGCAGTTCGTGTCCACGAGGGCGATCACCGGCAGGTTGAGGCGGCGCGCCTCGCGGACGGCGAGCTGCTCCTTGCGGAGGTCGACGACGAAGACGGCATCCGGCACGGACTTCATGTCGGCGACGCCACCCAGGTTCACCTCGAGCTTCTCGAGCTCGGCCATCATCGAGATCCGCTCCTTCGAGGGCAGGAGCTCGAGCTGGCCCTCGTCCCGCAGGCGGCGCAGCTCGTGCAGGCGGGAGATGCGCTCGGAGATCGTGCGCCAGTTCGTCAGGAGGCCGCCCAGCCAGCGGCGGTTCACGTAGGGCATGCCGACGCGCTTGGCCTCCTCCTCGATCGAGTCCTGGCACTGCTTCTTCGTGCCCACGAACAGGATGGAGCCGCCCCGCTCGGAGACGTTCCGTGCGAAGGCGTAGGCCTGCTGGACCAGGTCGAGAGTCTGCTGCAGGTCGATGATGTAGATGCCGCCGCGCTCCGTGAAGATGAAGCGGCGCATCTTGGGGTTCCACCGGCGCGTCTGGTGGCCGAAATGGACTCCGGCCTCCAGAAGCTCTCGCATGGAGACGACGGGCACTGGTCTTCCTCCTCGGTTCTCGGGTCTCGGGGCCGACGGGAACGGGTGGAACCGGGCACGATGCCCGGCACCGCCACCCGCATGGTTCCGCCGGGTCGGGTGCAGAAGCTCGCGCCATTCTAGCCGACGCCCTCCCTACCCTGAAACGCGTGCACGGGGTCGTGAGGCTGCCCGCGTGGGACCTGGCCGTCGAGTGCGTCGAGGAGACGCTCCAGGCCGGTGCCGTGCCGTCCCTCGCGCGGCTCGGGCGGCTCGGCCAGCTCGGGTCGCTCCCGTCCCTCATCGCGGCGCTCGAGGAGGGCGACGACCCCCGCGAGCTGGCCGCCGACTTCGCGCGGGAACGGGAGAGCCTCGGCCTCGCGCCCGCCGAGATCGCCGCCGAGCTCCTCGTCCTCGGCCGCGTGCTCGAGCGCCACGGGGAGATCGACGCGCGGGCGGGGGTGGACAGCTGCCTGGTCGGCTACGTCGCGCGCGTGACCGGCGACCTGGCGGAGAGCGCCCGCCGGGATCCGCTCACCGGCCTCCTCAACCACCGTGCTTTCCATGCCCAGCTGGGGATCGAGGCGGCGCGGGCGCGGCGGTACCGCGGGAGCATCGCGCTCGTCCTCTTCGACCTCGACCGCTTCAAGGAGACGAACGACCGCGACGGGCACCAGGAGGGCGACCGGCTCCTGCGCGCGTTCGCGTCGGCGCTCGCCGGGACGCTGCGGGAGACGGACGTCGCCGGCCGTGTCGGCGGCGACGAGTTCGCGGCCCTGCTCATGGCGGCGGCGCCCCCGGACGTCGACGCGTTCGTCACGCGGCTCCGCCGCGCGCTTCCGGAGGGCCTCTCCGTCAGCGCCGGCGCCGCCCACCTGCCGGCCGAGTGCCCGGCCGTGGAGCAGCTCCTCGAGACCGCCGACCGCCGCCTCTACTCGGACAAGTCCGCCAGGGCCGCGTAGCCCGCTTCCTCGCGGTAGCCGGCCTGTCCCCGGCAGCCATGCCCTGGGGTCTGACCCCTGGGCATGGCCGTTGCGGCCGGGGTGTATGTCACAGAAGTGTGACAACACCGGCCGGAATGGACGGCCCGGGACATGGCCCGGGGTCTGACCCCGGGGCGTGGCCGGAGAGGACGGTGCGCGGGCTAGAAGAGCCGCTCGACGCTGGTGGTCTTGTCGGCCTTGTCCTTCCGCGCCCGGTCGGTGCCGGCACCGCCCCTGACGGTGAGCTCCTTCACGGAGTCGCGGGAATAGAGGACGTCGGCGCCGTCACCGCCGTCGAGCTTGTCGACACCGGGGCCGCCCGTGAGCGTGTCGTTGCCGGGCCCGCCGCAGATGACGTCCTTGCCGCCCTTGCCGTTGATCTTGTCGTTGCCGCCGAGCCCGACGATCACGTCGGCACCGGACCCGCCGGTGATCGTGTTCGCGGCGTTGGTCCCGACCTTCGTCGCCGGCAGGCCCAGGCACGTGGGCGTCGGCGTCCCGTGGACGACGAGCTCGGCGAGGTCCATGTACTCCGCGTGGCCGTGGTTCGAGGTGATGGTGAAGCGGACGTAGCGGACGGCCTTCCGCAACGCGATCGAGACGGCGTTCAGCTGATGCGCCTGGCCGAGCGTGAACGAGCCGGTCTTCACGACCGCCCAGGAGCCGCTCGCGCCCGTCTTCGACGTCTCGATCTTGTACCCCTGGGCGGACGCCGAGTCGGGGTCGCCGCACACCGCGCCCGGGTCGACGGCGAAGCTGCTCACGTTGACGTAGGCGGGGAGCTTCACGGTGATCGACCGCGCCCCCGTCGGCGCGATCGTCGGCCTGATCGTCGACCAGCCGGTGGCGGTCGACTGGTCGATGGCGTGCACCGGGCCGCAGCCGTACGCGGAGAAGTTCGGGCCTGTGAACGCGTGGATCCGGCCGCCGCCGTCGTACGCCGCCCAGTCGCGGCGGACCTCGAGGTCCACCACGCCCTCCGTGTCCGCGACGATGCCGACGCCCGTCTCCACGTCGCGCTCGTAGCCGGCCTTCGCGGCGACGACCTGCGGGTACGTCCCGGCCGGGACGTCCGCGATCGCATAGCGGCCGAGCGAGTCCGTCGAGTCCGCGAACCCGACGCCGGCGAAGGAGACCGTGACGCCCGCGACCGGCTTGCCGGTGTCGGCGTCGGTGACGACGCCCGCCAGCGAGCCGACGCCGTCGCCCGGGTCGGGAGGAAGCGCGAAGCTCTCGATCGGCGAGGTGTCCTCGGCGTCCTCGGTCGCCGCGAAGAAGCCCATCCCGCGCGCGGCGAAGACCCCCCAGATCGTGGCTTCGTGGTCGCTGCGACCGTCGAGCACGCCGACCTGGTTCGCCTGCAGGATGGCGTTTCGCATGTCCAGGAAGGACGGGTTCCGCGGGGAGAGGCGCATCCCCTCGGTGACGAGGAAGCGCGCGTCCGCCACCCCGACCGCGTCGCGGAGGTCCCACAGGGTCTGCGCCCAGATCTCGCCGTCCGCGTGCACCTCGGCGCCGCCCGACCAGACGTGCCCCATGTCGCCGAAGGTGTAGCCGCCGTTACCCGTGTCGTCGCCGCCGGGGCAGGCCGCATCGGCCGACCCGGCCGGGCAGTCGAGCCCCTCGGTGCGAAGCGTGCGCTGCCCGTTCCCGAGGTACCGATCGAGTGTCACCTCGCCGGCGGCCGCCGTATCCGGCGCGTAGCCCTCGTCCACGAGGTAGTCCATCGCGTACCAGTCGCTCCAGCCCTCCCCCATCGCGCCGGACTGGAACGCGTCGAGCGCGCCCCAGCCGTCCGCGTAGGTGACGAGGCGGTTGGAGAGGCCGTGCGTGTACTCGTGGTAGACGACCGCCGCGTCGTCGCCGCCGTTCACGTCGGGCGTCGGGTCGGTGGCGAAGACCCCGGTGAAGGACGTGAAGAGGTACATCTGCATCCGCGGCGACTGCCCGTCCGGCGGCGTGAACATGTTCGCGTTGGAGACGTGGAAGACGTCCGGCATCAGCGTCCCGAGGAACTGGCCGGCGACCCCGGTGGCGGCGCCGTCGTTCGAGTGGGCGACCACCTTGTCGCCGTTCTCGAAGACGCGCGTCGTCCAGGCGATGTCGGGGTCGAGCTTCAGGTGGTCGTGGAACGTGTTCACGAAGTGGAAGACCTGCGTGGAGTTCTGCTTGCGGTTCGGCGACCAGCTCGCCTGCGAGGTGCTGTCCCACGTGCAGATGCTGGTGAAGCCCGGGTTCGGAGCGCAGAACCCCTCCGGGTGCTCCTCGACGTCCAGGTTGTAGTCCCAGACCGAGTCGAACTCGGTCGCCTCTTCCCCGGCGTCCAGGCCGTCGTCGTCGTCGAGGTCGGCGAACACCCGCGCGTACGGCCCGTTGAGCGTGGTCGAGTCGGCCGGGAGCCAGCCCTTCGCCGTCCAGTTGGAGAGCGCCGCCGTCCCGCCGCTCGCCGCGCCGGGGTAGTACTCCCACGCCTCGCCGATCGCGTCGACGTCCTCGACCTTGTTCGCGCTCGCCAGCACCTCGCCGCTGTCCGCGGCGACCAGCGACGTGTAGACCTCGTCCGAGGCAACGTCCGCCGTGACGCGCCAGGCGAGGCGTACGCCGCGGCCGGTGGCCACCAGGACGAGCGCCGCCTCGTGCCCGCCGGCAAAGCGTGTCGCCCGCGCCGCGCCCCGCGGGGCTGCCAGCGCCCGGGGGGCGACAGCGACGGGACGGCCGGCGTCGCGGAGGGCGGCGGCGACCGCCCCTCCCGCCGAGACGGCGGCCGCGCCGGCCGGAAGCTCCAGGTCGGGGATCGGCGCCCCCAGGACGTTGAGGATGCGGCCGTCCGGGGCAACGCTCGCCCGCAGGTCGTTGGCGAAGGCGCGGACGCCGCCCGCCTCCTGCGCCCAGAGGAGGTGGCGCACGCCGAACGCGTCGGTCTCGTCGCGGACGAGGCGCAGGCCGGCGAGGTCGTCGCCGTCGAGGCCGAAGACGTCCTCGCGGTCGCGCACGTAGGCGAGGACGAGGTCGCGGGGGTCGCCGTCCGCGGGCGCGGTTAGGAAGCCGTCGAGGCGGGCGACGACGCGCGGCGTGCCCGTGAGCGGGTCGACGTCCACGACGCCCTGCGCACCGAGCGAGGCGCGCAGCGACTCGGCCGCGGGCTCGGCCGGGCCTGCGGCCGCGGAGGAGGCCACGCAGGCGGCCAGAAGCGACGCCAGGGTCGCCGCGGGCGCTCGGAGACGACTGGGCGAGAGCAGCGAGGTCACGGGAGGGGAGCCCAGGACTGACGCTACCCCTGGTCAGGACCTCCGGCGTCCCCCGTTCGAGCCATGTCGAGCGCGTGCGCGAGGTCGGCGGGCAGCGGCGAGGAGACGTCGACCCGCTCCCGGGTGAACGGGTGCGGGAACGCGAGCCGGGCCGCGTGCAGGAACTGCCGCTCGAGCCCGAGGTCGCCGGGGACGCCGTAGACGGGATCGCCGCTCACAGGCAGGTCGATCGCGGCCAGGTGGACACGGATCTGGTGCGTCCTCCCCGTCTCGAGCGCAACCCGCAGGAGCGCGTGCCGCCGCAGGAGCTCGACCACCTCGAAGGTCGTTGCCGCCTCGCGGGGCGAGTCGGTGTCGAGGGAGTGGCGGGTGGGGTCGTGCCGGTCGCGGCCGATCGGGGCCTCGATCCGCCCCGCGCGGGAGAGCGGGCGCCCGCGGACGAGCGCGAGGTACTCCCGCACGAGCTTCCGCCGGCGAAGGAGCCCCTGGAGCCGCCGGTGCGCCTCGTCGGAGCGGGCGACGACGAGGAGGCCCGACGTGTCCCGGTCGAGCCGGTGGACGATCCCCGGCCGCTCCGGCTCCGCTCCGCCCTCGATCTCCCGCGAGAGGAGGCCGTGGACGAGGGTGCCGTGCTCGTGCCCGGCCGACGGGTGGACGACGACGCCCGCGGGCTTGTCCACGACGAGCAGGTGCTCGTCCTCGTAGGCGACGCGCACGCCCTCGACCGGCTCCGGCTCGAGCGGGCTCTCGCGCCGCTCCGCCAGCTCGACCTCGAGCTCCTCGCCGCCCGCGAGCCGGTGGCTCTTCGGCCGGCGGCTGCCGTCGACGCGCACGGCGCCCGCGCCCACCAGCCGCTCCGCCTCCGCCCGCGAGCCGACGGCCTCACAGGCCGCGAGGAAGCGATCGAGCCGCTCGCCGGCCGCCTCCGGCGGCACGACGAGTATTCGAGCCCGAGCCATGATGAAGCCTTGTGCCGCCGCGCCGGCGAAGCGTCATCCTGGCTCGAGATCTGAGGTCATCCCGTGGTCTTGGGAGCCGTCCGGCGCAGGCGCGGCTGACGCTCGGCAGAGACGAGCGCGACCAGGAGGATCGTCACGCCGACGACGATGAACGAGTCGGCGAGGTTGAAGGCGGGCCAGAAGCGCAGGTCGAAGAAGTCGGTGACGTGGCCGAGACGGAGGCGGTCGATCAGGTTCGCCACGCTGCCGCCGACGAGGAGGCCGAGCGCGACCGGGAGCACGGGGTGCCGGGCGCCCGCGCGGGCGAAGTAGAAGAGCATCCACCCGACGGCGACCGCCGTGAGCAGCGTCACCGCCGTGGCCCAGTCGGAGAAGAGCCCGAAGGCGATGCCCGGGTTCGTCACGTGCCGGATCTCGAGCGGCCCGACGATGTGGACGGATTCGCCCAGCCCGAGCTGGCTGACGACGATCTGCTTCGTCACCTGGTCGGCGACTACGGCCGCGAAGGCGACCGCGAGCAGCCCGATCCAGTGGAACGGCGTCGCCGAGAGCGACCGCTCGACCATCGAGATCGGGACGCGTCCGTCCGTGGCCGAGCCGACGCGAACGTCGATCAGCCTCGCCGACGGGTTGACTAGGCCCTCTCGGCGAGACGCTGGCAGTCGATACACCTCGTTGCGTACGGGATGGCCTCGAGTCGATCCTCGGCGATCTGCTTCCCGCAGCGCGCACAGGTCCCGAACGTCCCGTCGTCGATTCGCGCGAGCGCGTCGTCGATCCCCACCAGCACGTGCTCGGAGTTCTCCTCGAGCGTGATGTCGATCTCGCGGTTCACGGTCGCGGTGGCGGAGTCGGCGAGGTGGTTGTCGTACGTCTCCTCCTCGGTCTCCTCCTCCAGCGACGCGCCGGAGTTCGACTCGTGCAGGTTCCCGACGGTGACCGCCACGCGGTCGCGCTCGTCGAGCAGGATCTTGCGGAAGCGCTCGGTGTCCACTCACCGAGTATATCCGCGGGTCCGGCCGCCTCCCGCAGGGATCAGGCGGGCTCGAGCGGGGCCAGGCCGGCCTCGCCGCGGCCGCCGTGAGGCTCGGTCTCGAGCCGCTCCAGCGCCGAGGTGAGGAAGGCGCGGAACTCGGCCCTGACCTCGGTCTCGAGGGCGCGCAGCCGCCGGATCTCGTCGCGGACGCGCTGCTCCTCGGCTTCCGCCGAGGCGGCGATCTCGCGCGCCCTCGCCCTGGCCTCCTCGACGATCAGGTCGGCCTCCTGGTGGGCCCGCGCCCGCAGCTCGTCGGCCATGCGCTCGGCCGAGAGCAGCGTGTTGCGGAGCGCCTCCTCGATCTCGCGCTGGCGCTGGAGCTCGCCTTCGAGGCGCTCGATCTCGTCGCGGAGGTCGGCCCGGTCGCGCCAGACGTCCTCGTAGCTCGACGCGATGTCGTCGAGCAGGCGGTCGACGCCGGGCCGCTCGTAGCCGAGCGGGCGGCGGCTGATCCTGACGTGGCGGATCTCGACGGGGGTGAGTGACATGTCGGCGTCTCCTTCGCCGCCGGCGCGCGGTTTCCTACAGGGCGCTCAGGCCGCGCTGGACGAGCGAGTGCACGATCGAGAGCACGATGATCGCCACGATCGGCGAGAGGTCGAGTCCGAGGCCGCCCAGGTTCAGCTGCGGAATGAAGCGCCGGAACAGGCGGAGGTACGGGTTGACCACGTCGTAGAGGAACCGCTGGATCCGGTTGAGGGTCGTGTTGTAGGGAAGCGGGATCCAGGACGTGATGATGTACGCGAGGATGCAGATGAGGTAGACGTAGTAGAGGGCTTCGACGAAGCCCTTCACCGTGGAGATGGTGTCCGCCAGCGGCATCGCGGGGAGAAACCTACCGCCCGGCGCGGACTAAGCGAAGGCTAGGCCTGGTTGAAGAAGCCGCGGTCGACGAGGCGCGCGCGCTCCTCGGCCGAGACCTCGACGTTCCGCGGCGTCAGCAGGAACACCTTGTCGGCCACCCTCTGCATGCTCCCGCCGAGGGCGTAGGTGAGGCCGCTCGAGAAGTCGATCAGGCGCTTCGAGAGCTCGGGATCGGCGCTCTGCAGGTTGACGATCACCGGCGTCGAGTCCTTGAACTTGTCGGCGATCGACTGGGCGTCGTTGAAGCTCCGCGGCACGACGAGGTGCACCTTCACCGCGCCGACCGCCTCGAGCCGGCGGCTGCTCGTCTGGCGGGCGACGGCCGTCTGGGCGCCCGGCGAGGCGCCGGCGTCGGGCTCGGACCAGTCCTCGAACTCCTCCCGCTGCCGCGAGCGCGGGTTGATCCGCCGCACGTTCTGCCGGTCGCGGTCGTACGTGCGCTCGAGCTCCTCCTCGGCCGCGTAGGCCTCCTCGTCCCAGTACTCCTCTTCCTCGACGATCCCGAAGTAGACGAGTGCCCGGCTCCAGACGTCTCCGAGTCCCATAACCGCAGAACGATACTAGCGTCACCGGCCGTAGAGAACGGAGCCGACCCGCACGAGGGTCGCTCCCTCCTCCGCGGCCACGCGGTAGTCCTGCGAGGTGCCCATCGAGAGCTCGTCGAGGCCGTGCTCGGACGCCAGCTCGCGGAGCCGGCGGAAGTACGGCCGGGAGGCCTCGGGATCGTCGGACAGCGGCGGCATCGTCATCAGCCCGCGGGCGTCGACGCCGAGCCCGCGCATCTCGGCGAGGAACGCCGCCAGCGCGTCGGGGGCGACGCCGGACTTGGTCTCCTCCCCGGAGAGGTTCACCTCGACGAGCGCCGGGATCGTCAGCCTCCGCGCCGCCGAGGCGCTGGCGAGCGAGTGGCAGAGCTCGCAGAGCTCCGAGACGTCGCGCGCCTTGCGCGACTGGAGGTGGCCGATGAAGTGCCAGCGGAAGGCGTCGCCCCAGCGGGCCTGCTTCGCCTGCAGGTCCTGAAGCCGGTTCTCCCCCACCACCTCCACCCCGGCCTCCGCCAGCGCGCCCAGCTCGTCCGCGGAGACGTACTTCGTCGCGGCGACGACGGTCACCGCCGGGCCGACCTCGGCGCGGATCCGCGCGTAGCGCTCGCGGACGGCCTCAGGCGAGAGCGGCAACGATCCCCTGGCGGCCGGTGCGGCCTCGGTCGCGTCGGTGGGAGAAGAAGAGGCCCTCCTCGCAGGAGGTGCAGAGGGCGACCCGCTCGACGGTGGCGCAGCCCGCCTCCCGGAGCGCCCGCTCGGCCGCCTCGGGCAGGTCGAGGCTGCGCCCGGCGACGACCCCGTCGCCGAAGCGCTCGCGGAAGGAGGCCGCCACCTCGTCGCCGACCTCGTAGCAGCACGGGCCGATCCCGGGCCCGATCGCCGCCGCGAGCCTGCCGCCGCCGAGCGCCCGGGCGCCCGACTCCACGATCCCGGCCAGGAGCCCGCGCCAGCCGGCGTGGAGCACGGCCACGCCCGGCGTCCCGTTCGTCCGCGCGAGCGCGACCGGGAGGCAGTCGGCGGCGAGCAGCATGAGGCCGCGCCCCGGCTCGTCCGTCCAGAGCCCGTCGCAGCGCTCGAACTCGAGCCCCGGCGTGACGATGCCGCGCCCGTCGGCCCTCCGGACCTCGGCGCTGTGGTACTGCCAGGCCATGGTCGCCGACTCCGGGTCGACGCCCACCTCGGCGCAGAGCCGCCGGCGGTTCTCGCGGACGCGGTCGGGGTCGTCGTCGGTGTACACGCCGAGGTTCAGCGAGGCGAAGGCGCCCTCGCTGACCCCGCCGACGCGCGTCGAGAACGCGACGCGGTACGGGCCGGGCGCGTTCCACTCGAACAGGGTCATACCGTCACGATATTGACCATCACCCGCGTGGTCTCGTCGAGAACCTCCGAGAAGACGTCCCAGAAGCGGTCGTTGAAGACGAAGATCAGCCCGAAGATCGCGAGCATCCCCACCTGGTCGAGCTGCGACCAGCGGACGTGGAGCGACCGCGGCAGCACGGCTCCGACGATGCGCGAGCCGTCGAGCGGCGGGATCGGGATGAGGTTGAAGATGCCGAGCACGACATTGACCTCGAAGGCGCGGATGAGCACGTCCTGGAGCGTCCCCTCCGGATCCCCGTGGATGATCCAGGCGACGCAGCCCAGGGCGAGGAGCAGGTTCGTCGCCGGCCCCGCCGCTGCCACGAGCGCCATGTCCGCCTGCGGCCGGCGGAAGTAGCCGGGGCGGACCTGCACGGGCTTCGCCCAGCCGAAGATGAAGGGCGAGACGAACGCCGTGATCACGAACATCGCCGTCCCCAGCGGGTCGAGGTGCACCAGCGGGTTCCAGCTGAGCCTCCCGTCGGCACGCGGGGAGGGATCGCCGAGCCACGTGGCGACGTAGGCGTGCGCCAGCTCGTGGAGCACCAGGCTCACCACCAGGAACGGCAGGAGCCAGACCAGGATCTCGACGCTCACGACCGGGTCGGGCTCACGATCAGCTCCCGCGCGGCGGCGAGCTCGGCCTCGCGGCCGGCCAGCTCGCCGTTCAGCTTCCGCCGCAGCACCTCGTCGAGGACGGCGCCCACCTGCGGCGACTCGCCCAGGCCCAGCTCGGCCAGGTCGGCGCCGGAGATCTCCAGCCGGACGTCCCGCAGCTCCCTGAAGTAGCGCGCGAGCCGGCTCCGGACCTCGTCGTCCGCGCCCGCCATGGCCAGGAGGACGCCGTCGGGGTCGTGCGGTGCCGCGAGCGAGCGGAGTGCCGCGGGCTCGTCGGCCGAGGCCACGAGCTCACGGAGCCGCGGCGCCACGGTCACCGCGTCGGCGACGAGGTCGGCGTCGCGCCGCCGCAGGCGAAGGCGCTCGAACCAGTCGTAGAGCTCGTCCGGGGGCAGGCGGCGCGCCAGCGCCGCGAGGCGCGGCCGCCAGAGCGGCGTCTCCGGGGCGAGCTCGGCCCGCAGGGCGTCGAGCTCGGCGACGAGCGCGACCGCCTCCTCCCCGGCCGCCAGGTGCGGGTGGATCGCCTCGTCGAGGTGCAGCTCGGCCAGCCGCCGGAGCGTCCCCGCGACCTCCTCCTCCGACAGGAGCGCCTCCAGCTCGTCGCGCAGCCGCGCCGAGGAGACCTCGCCCACCAGCTCCATCTCGACGCAGGCCCGGGCCAGGCCCTGCGTGTGCGCCTCCATCCGGAAGCCGTAGCGGTTCTCGTACCGAAGGGCGCGGAAGAGGCGCGTCGGGTCGTCGATGAACGAGAGGTTGTGCAGGACGCGGAGGACGCGCGCCTCCAGGTCGGAGAGGCCGCCGAAGTAGTCCACCAGCCGCCCGAAGTCCTCCCCCTTCAGCGAGACGGCGAGCGCGTTGATCGTGAAGTCCCGGCGGTAGAGATCCTGGCGGATCGAAGCCTGCTCGACGGCGGGAAGCGCCCCGGGGTAGTCGTAGAACTCGGTGCGCGCGGTGGCGACGTCGACCCGCCCGCCGGGGTGGATGACGACCGCGGTCCCGAACTTGTCGTGCGGGACGGCCCGGCCGCCGAGGGCCCGGGCCAGGGCCCGGCCGAAGGCGATGCCGTCGCCCTCGACGGCGATGTCGACGTCGAAGCTCGGCTCGTCCATGAGCAGGTCGCGGACGGCGCCGCCGACGAGGTAGACGCCCTCGAAGCCCTCCCCCACCGCCTGCACGGCGCGGAACACGTCCTCGAGCCCGGGGAGGCCGAGCAGGCGGTCGCGCAGGTCGAGCCCCGCGGGCTCCTCCTCCTCGACGCCGGCCGCTCCGAGGGCGTGCAGGAGGTCGCTCCGCGCGACGACGCCGACGACCTCGCCGTCCCGCCGGACGGCCACGCGACCCGCGTCCGAGGTCCGGAGGAGACGCGTCAGCTCGGGGAGGGGCGTGTCCTCCGTGCAGACGGCCACCTCCGTGCTCATCACGCTCTTCACCGGCGCGTGGGAGAGGCCGTGCGCGATCGCCTGGTCGAGGTTCTCCCGCGTGACGTGGCCGGCGAGCTCCCTCGGGCCGCCGACGAGGATGCCGCTCTGGCGGTGGCGCTGGCACTGGACCATCGCCTCGGCCACGGACGTCTCGGGGCCGACGAACCGCGCGGGTCGCGACATGATCTCCGCCGCGGTGCGAAGCCGCCGCGCCGCCTGCGGCAGCGCGGCGAGCACGAGGTCACGGGCCTCTGCGAGGGTGCCGCGGTGCACCGCCGAGGCGGCCTGACGATGGCCGCCGCCCCCGAGCGCGGCCGCGATCGCCGCCGCGTCGAGCTCGGGCACCCGCGTCCTGACGACGCAGAACACGCGCCCTTCCATCTCCACGAGGCACACGAGCGCGAGGGCGTCCGTCAGGTCGACGATCTTGTGCGCGAGATTCGAGATCCCGTCGACGTAGACCGGCCAGTCGACCGCGGCGAGGAGCACCTCGATCCCGGCGACCTCGTGCGCCTCGACGGACGAGACGAGCGCGTCGAGGAGCGCGCGCTCGTCCCCGGCGAGCGGCGTGCGCAGGTGCTGGGCAACGACCTCCTGGCGCGCGCCGTGGCGCAGGCACCAGGCGAGCGCCTCGGCGTCGCGCACGCCGACGCCGGGATAGCCGAGCGAGCCGGTGTCCTCGTGGATGCCCAGGGCGAAGACGGTCGCCTCGAGCGGGGTCACGGCGAGCTCGCGCTCGGCGAGGATCCCGACCATGGTCGTCGTGAGCGCGCCGTCCTCCGAGAGGACGAGGTTCTCGGGCTTCACCCAGTCGGGCGTCTCACCCGCGTGGTGGTCGAAGACGACGACCTCGACCGCGGGGTCGCGCGCGACCCCCTCCAGCTCGCCGAGCCGCTCGGGGTGGACGGTCTCGACGACGATCAGCCGCCCGATCGTCTCCGGGTCGATGCGGCTCGCGTCCACGAGGTCGAGCTCGTCGGCGTGGAGCCGGTAGAACTCCCGCACGTTCCGGTTGAGGGAGCCGGAGAGGGCGATCTGCGCCCCCGGATAGAGCCGGCGCGCGGCGAGCATCGCGCCGAGCGCGTCGAAGTCCGTGTTCGAGTGGGAGACGATGACGTCCACGGGTCCAAGGTTAGACCCGGGCGGCTGGATCCCCCCTTGTGGGGATGCACGGCCGCTCCCCTCGTCGCACGGTGCGCTGGGGGTCCGCCGCACCAGTGTCCCGCACACCGCGCATCGTCCTCGCAGCGCTCGCAGCCGCGCTGGTGGCCAGCGTGCCCGCGGGCGGCGTCCTCGTCGCGCCCGTGCTGACAGGCCCCGACCCCGGGGCGAACGTCGACGAGCTGCCCGCGTTCAAGTGGGAGGCCGTCGTCGGCGCGGCAACCTACACGTTCGAGTTCGCGAGCGATCCGAGCTTCAACGCGACGCAGGCGATCGTCACGACCAAGAACACGCGCGCGACGCTCAAGACCCTCGTCCCGAACGGCACGTACTACTGGCGCGTGCGGGCGAACTCGGCGGGCGGGACGCTCGGCGACTGGTCCGAGGTCCGGGAGCTGGAGATGAGCTGGGCCCCGAACCCGGCCCTCCAGGCACCGGCCGACGGGGCGACGATCACGTACCCCGCACAGGCGCTCGAGCTCAGGTGGAACGTCGTCCCGGGGGCTTCGAGGTACTTGGTGAAGATCGCGACCGACCCCGAGCTCGGCTCGCTCGTCTGGGACGGCGAGCCCATCGAGACGGCCGCCACGCAGTTCGCCCTGAGCCGGCCGCTCGCCCCGGGGACGTACTACTGGGGGATCGTCCCCCAGAACGCCGAAGGGCACGAGGGCGAGACGTCCGAGGTGCGGTCGTTCGTGTGGGCATGGCCCTCGGACACCGAGCTCGACGTCGTCGACCTGGTGCCGGCGCCGGAGCTCTTCGACCCGCGGTTCTCCTGGGATCCCGTGCCGGGCGCCGCGGGCTACGACGTCGAGATCAACTTCTCGTCGGACTGGACCGGCAGCTCCAAGGTCTGCTGCGACCCGATCGTCAGCAGCACGGAGATCGACACCCTCGGCACCGAGTTCGCGCCGACCGACGCGCTCGCCAACAACACCTACTACTGGCGGGTGCGGGCTGTCGACACGGGCGGGAACGCCGGCGAGTGGAACGAGGGCCCGGTCTTCACGAAGACGTTCGACAACGTCCCGCCGGTGGCGGGCCCGAGCATCAAGAACCTCCGCATGCGCGACAACGTCGGCGATCCGGCGACGGACACGGACGGGGGTACCCCCGTCGTGGACACGGACGTGCCCGTCGTGACGTGGGACGCGGTCCCCGGCGCCTCCGGGTACCAGGTGATCGTGCTCCCGTTCGCCGACGGGGTCTGCGACTGGACCGGCAGCGGCACGAAGTGGGACAAGCAGGTAGCCGTCACGGCGTGGACCCCGCTCGGCTGGAACAGGACGACCGGGGATCCGTACCCGTCCGGGCTGACCATCTCCTCCGAGAACATCCCGCTGACCGCGGGCACCGAGTACTGCGTCCGGGTCCGGGCAATCGACCGGCCGCCCGGAGGCACCCTCAACGACCTCGTGTACGGCGACTGGGCGTACCTCCCCGCGAACAACCAGCCGGCGTTCAAGTGGAACGGCCCGCCCGCCTCGACGGCCTGCAGCCCGTGCACGATGTCGGGCTCGGGCTACGGCGCGCCGCTCACGGGGTCGACGGTCGGCTACATGCCGCTCTTCACCTGGCAGCCCGTCGCCGGCGCCGAGAGCTACTACGTGCTCGTGGCGCGGGACCCGAACTTCACCAACGTGATCGACTACGCGTACACGCGCATCCCGGCCTACGCGCCGCGGGAGTCGCTCGCCTCGGTCGGCTACGCGGACGAGACGACCCTCTACTACTGGGCCGTGCTCCCGGCGGACGCGGCCAACGGGAGCGGGGTCTCGGCCGAGCCGCTCACGAGCGGAGCACAGAGCTTCACCAAGCAGTCCGCGCCGCCGGACCTCGTCGGCCCCGTCTCCTCGGCCGTCGTGGACACGCCGACGACCGTGTTCCACTGGGAGCCCGTCTTCGGCGCTCGGTACTACCGGCTCCAGGTCTCGAGCTCGCCGACCTTCGCGGGGGGCCTGCTCACGAACGTCCTCACCGACGCAACCTCCTTCACGAGCAACACGACCTACGCGGGCGACACCGCTCTCTACTGGCGTGTGCGCGCCGAGGCCGAGAACGGGTCGTCCGAGGTGGTCGCGCTGACCTGGTCGGAGGTCGGGACGTTCAGCAAGCAGCTCCCCCAGCCCGTGCTCGACCCGGCGAACCCGACGAACGGCGCCTTTCTCCCGACCGTCAAGTGGTCGCCGGTCCCCGGCGCGGTCTCGTATGACCTCCGCCTCGTCGAGCCCGACGGCGACCTCAAGACCTTCACGAAGATCCCTGCAGCGGCCGGAACGTTCACGAAGATGACCGGCGTCGGGATCTTCACCTGGCGCGTGCGAGCGAACTTCCCGTCCCTGAGCCTGGGCAGCCCGACGCCCGGCCCGTACTCCCTCCTCGGGACGTTCAACCACACGCTCCCCGAGCCCACCGGCCCTGCGGAAGAGACGGGCGTCGGCCGGCTGCTCCTGAGCTGGAACCCGCGCCCGCGCGCGGACGAGTACCGCGTCCAGATCTCGACGAGGGCGGACTTCGCGACGCTGGTCGAGAGCACGACGACGCAGACGACCGCCCATGCGCCGCTCCTGAACACCACCGTCTACACGGCGGGCGGCACGTTCTACTGGCGGGTGGCCATGATCGACGCCGACCTGAATCTCGGCGACTTCACCGGCATCCGCTCCTTCACGCTCCCGGCGATCCCGCCACCCGACGACGGTGGCGGCGACGACCCGCCGGTCGTGCAGAGGTTCAAGGTCACCTCCACCGGCTACCCGGCTCGCCGCAAGACCAAGACCATCACGCTGACCGTCCGCAACGCGAGCTTCCAGCCGGTCGCGGGCGCACGAGTGCGCGTCTCCGGCGCCGGCGTGAAGATCGTGACGAAGCGGACCGGCCTGACCGGCAAGGTCAGCTTCAGGGTCCGCGCGACCCGCTACCCGGGCAAGGTCACGTTCCGGATCAGCAAGGCCGGCTTCACGACCCTGAAGCACGTCAAGACGGTCAGGCCCGTCTAGCGACCACGGCGATCTCGATGCGCGCGCCCGAGGGAAGGGCCGCGATCTGGACGGTCGCCCGCGCCGGGTACGGCTCGGAGAGGTGGCGCGCGTAGACCTCGTTCATCGCCTGGAAGTCCTGCAGGTCGATGAGGAAGATCGACGTCATCAGGACGTCGTCGAGGCCCGACCCCGCCTCCGCGAGGATCGCGGCGAGGTTCTTCATCACCTGCTCGGTCTGCTCGACGATGCCGCCGTCGACGACGTGGCCGGCCGCCGGGTCGATCCCGAGCTGGCCGGACACGAAGACGAGGTCGCCGGACACGATCCCCTGCGAGTAGGGCGCCCCCTGGAACGGCGCGGGCGCGCTCTCGGTTCTCACCGCATGTTTGTGGTGCGTCATCCGTCCACCCTTTCGATGCTCGCGCCGAGCGCCCGCAGGCGCTCGTCGATGCGTTCGTAGCCACGGTCGATCTGGCCGATGTTGCCGATCGTCGAGCGGCCCTCCGCGCACAGGCTCGCGATCAGCATCGCCATCCCCGCCCGGATGTCCGGGCTCTCCATCCTCTCTCCGTACAGGCGTGTCGGCCCGTTGACGACGGCGCGGTGCGGGTCGCAGAGGATGATCCGCGCTCCCATGAGGACGAGCTTGTCGACGAAGAAGAGCCGGTTCTCGAACATCTTCTCGAAGATCAGCACGGTGCCGCGGGCCTGCGTGGCGACCGCGAGGGCGATCGAGGTCAGGTCGGCGGGGAACGCCGGCCACGGGCCGTCCTCGATCTTGGGGATCTGCGCGCCGAGGTCGTCCCGGATCACGAGCTCCTGGCGGCCGGGCACGCGGACGGCGCCGCCCTCCAGCGAGTACTCGACGCCGAGGCGCTCGAACCCGGGCCAGACGCCGACCATGTGCTCGGGCACGACGTCCTCGATCACCAGCTCTCCGTCCGTGACCGCGCCCAGCCCGATGAAGCTGGCGACCTCGATGTGATCGGGGCAGATGCGCCAGTCGCCGCCGCCGAGGCGGTCGACGCCGCGCACGGTCAGGACGTTCGAGCCGATTCCCTCGATGCGGGCCCCGAGGGAGACGAGGAAGTGGCAGAGATCCTGGACGTGCGGCTCGCAGGCGGCGTTCACGATGGTCGTCTCGCCCTCGGCGAGCGCCGCCGCCATGACCGCGTTCTCGGTCCCGGTCACGGACGCCTCGTCGAGGAAGATCCGCGTTCCCCGGAGCCCCTCTCCCTTCAGGTGCAGGGGGCGCTCGGCGACGATCTCGGCCCCGAGCCGGGTGAGCGCGTGGATGTGGGTGTCGAGGCGGCGCCGCCCGATCACGTCGCCCCCGGGCGGCGGGACGATCGCCTCGCCCCAGCGGGCGACGAGCGGCCCCGCCAGCAGGATCGAGGCGCGGATGCGCGTGCAGAGCTCGGCGTCCAGCTCGGTCTTGCGGACGTCCTCCGCCGCGATCGTGATGACGCCGCCGCCCTGCAGGTCGACCTCGACTCCGAGGTCGACGACGAGATCGAGCATCGTGGCGACGTCCCTGATCGCGGGAACGTTCCTGAGCGTGACCGTCTCCTCGGTGAGGAGCGCCGCCGCGATGATCGGGAGCGCGGCGTTCTTGTTGCCGGCGATCTGCACCGACCCGCTGAGCGGTCGGCCTCCCTCGATCACGAAGGACTCCATCAGGGTGTCGGCGACAACAGTGTCGGGCACGGGTCTTGGCGGGCTCGCAAGCCGAGGCGACCCAGGAGGCTATCCTAAACGCCCCGATGGACGTGACCCGCGACCGCGCCTGGGAGACCCTCACCCGCTACACGCAGAGCGAGGCCCTCCGCCGCCACGCGCTCGCGGTCGAGGCGTGTGTCGGCTACTACGCGCGCGAGCACGGCGAGGACGAGGAGCTGTGGCGCGCCGCCGCGCTCCTCCACGACTTCGACTACGAGATGCACCCCACTCTGGACAAGCACCCGCAGGACGGTGCTCCCATCCTCCGCGAGGAAGGCTGGCCGGAGGAGGTCGTCGAGACCGTGCTCTCCCACGCGGAGCACCTCGGGCTGCCGCGCGACACTCCGCTCAAGAAGACCCTCTTCGCCTGCGACGAGCTCGCCGGCTTCGTCCACGCGTGCGGGCTCGTGCGGCCGGACGGGATCGCCACGCTCGAGCCGAAGTCCGTGCGGAAGAAGCTGAAGCAGCCGTCCTTCGCCGCGGGCGTCCACCGCGACGAGGTCTACGCGGGCGCCGAGCTCCTCGGCCTCGAGCTCGACGACCACATCCGCAACGTCATCGCCGCGATGCGCCCGGTCGCGGCCGAGCTCGGCCTGCGCACCGAGGCGGCCTGACGTGACGCGATGTCCTTCACCGCGCGTCCGGCCCGCGCCGCCGACGCCGAGGCGATCGCGCGCATCTACAACGAGGGGATCGAGGATCGCCTCGCCACCTTCGAGACGCGGCTGAGGTCGGGCGCGGACGTCGTCCGCTGGGTCGAGGACGGCTTTCCGCTCGTGGTCGTCGAGGAGGACGGGATCGTTCTCGCCTGGGCGTCCGCGGCGCCGTACCGCCCCGGCCGCGAGGCGTACGCCGGGATCGGGGACTTCTCCGTCTACGTCTCGCGCGCCGAGCGCGGGCGCGGCGCCGGCCGGGCGGCGATGGAGGCGCTGGCGGCGGAGGCCTGCGGCCGCGGCTTCTGGAAGCTCGTCAGCCGGATCTTCCCCGAGAACGAGGCGAGCCTCGGCCTCTGCCGCGCGCTCGGGTTCCGCGAGGTCGGCGTCTACCGCCGCCACGCCCGCCTCGACGGCGAGTGGCGCGACGTGGTGGTCGTGGAGCTCCTGCTGGGGAGCTGACCGCGGCCGGCCGTGTCTCCGCCGGCCACGCCCCGGGGTCTGACCCCTGGGCGTGGCCCGCCCGGACTGGTCCGCCGCGGAGGTGGCACGGGGCGCGAAGCCGGCGCGCGGAGCGGCGTTGCCGGGACGAGCGCGGCCGCGCCCTGTGGATGACCTGTCACACTTCTGTGACATACAGGGTGTCCCCGGCGGACGTGGCCCGGGGTCAGACCCCGGGCCGTGGCCGGAGAGGACGGTGGGTTCTACGCGGCCAGGCGCTTGCGGGCGCGCTCGGCGACGGGGCGGAGGTCGTCCGGGTCGAACGCGGTTGCGCGGCAGACGCCGCTCACGGTCTCGATCATCCGGCCGGAGCGGAGGAAGATGGAGACGATCCTGAACTTCGCGCCGACGAGGTCGAACGTGACGACGACCCCGCTCGAGCCGCGCTTCAGGCCGACGAGCGGGCGGGCGCGGACGTTCGTCGGCCGCACCTGGGTCTCGTCGGCGAAGGCCTTCGCGGCCCGGCGGGCGTACTCGGCCCTGCCGACCTGGCCGGCGAGCGCCTTGGCAGCCTCTGCGGCGGCCGCTTCCGATTCGTAGAGCCGCGTCTCCGCGCGCATCGAGATCAGGTGCGAGCCGCCCAGTCGCGCCTCGCCGAACGTGCGCTGGTAGCCGACGTACCCGTCCCCGTCCGTCTCGCCCTCGCTGACGGCCTCGAGCCCCGGTGCGGCGTCCGCGCCGGCCATCGTCAGCTCGGGGAGCTCCGCCTTGCCCTCGAAGGAGGGCGCCGCGACCGGCGCCGGGACCTTCGCCGGGTCGGCGGCGATGCGGCCCGCGAGGACGTCCTGGATCCGCTTGTCGAGCTTGACCGCGAGCGCTCTGGCCTCGTTCTGCTGGTCCTTCTTGTCCGGACGGGCGACCATGGCGACGGCGACGACGCGCCCGCGCCTGAAGGCGACGGCGGTCATGAGGAACTTCTGCTTGCCCTTGGAGAGGGTGACGAGAAGCCCCTGTGCCTCGTCCCCCACGGGCGCCGGCGAGAAGCTCCCGACCGCCGCGTTGGAGCCGTCCTGCTGCTTTCCCTGGATGAGATCGAAGTCGCCGACCTGGTCGTGCAGGTACTGGGCGGCGTACACGGGGTCCTCCATGAGCTCGACCTCGGTCCCGACGAGGAACGGACCCTTCTTCTTCGCCGCCAGGTCCGAGCCGCCGTAGTAGGCCTTGTGGCCGTCGAGCCGACCGTCGCTCCGGAGGGACTTGCCGGTGTCCTTCGGGTCCGGCGACGACTCGGCCGCCCCCGCGTTGTCGACCCGGCCCGAATCGGCGGCGAGCTTCAGGCCCTCGGCGATCGCCCCCAGCTCCGCCTGCGGCAGGACCATCGCGGCGAGCTGCCCCTGGGTGATCTTCGGCTGCTCGGCGGGCTGTGACTGCTCCTTCCCGCCCAAGCCGCATCCCGCCAGCAGGAGCGTGCCGGCGAGGACCAGGCCCCGCAGAGATCGCGGCATACGGATCCCTTCGGCCGGCCGCGGACGGAGCTAAAGCCCCAAAAGGAGCCGTTCGAGGTCGTCCTCGCCGGTCCAGAACCCGCAGGAGGCGCGCACGAGCCCGAGCCCCGGAAGGTCGCGGACGACGACGTCCGCGGCCGCGAGCCGCCGGACGACCTCGTCGGTCTCGTCCATCCGCCAGGTGACGAGCGTTCCCTGCTCCGGCTCCGTCACGACGTCGTATCCGCGCTCGAGCAGGAGCTCGCGGCAGCGCTCGGTCGCCGCCCGCGCCCGCGCGAAGCGCTCCTCGCCCGCCTCCGCGGCGAAGGCGAGCGACGCGAGCAGCCCGGCGATGGATGCCGGAGGCGTCCACGAGCCCTCGTAGCGGATCGCGCCGTCGCGGAGCTCGTAGTCGGGCAGCTTCCAGGAGAAGTACGAGGGGAAGGCGACGCGGCACTCCTCGACGCGGCTCGGTGCGACGTACAGCGCTCCGGTGGCAGCCGGGCCGAGCAGCCACTTCTGTGCGGAGACGGTGTAGAAGTCCGCCCCCAGCTCGTCGACCGCGACGGGGACGGCCCCCGCGCCCTGCGCACCGTCCACGAGCACCGGGATCCCGTGCCCGGCCAGGTCGCGGACGGGGAGCACCGCCCCGGTGATCCAGGAGACGTGCGAGATCGCGATCAGCCGCGTCCTCGGCGTGATCTGGGCCTGGAGCGCGGGAAGGAGCTCGGCGGCCGAAAGGTCGCGGATCGCCGCGATCTTCAGGGTGGCGCCCGAGGTGACCAGGCCCCCGAACAGGCCCGGATGCTCGGAGTCGGTCGTGACGACCTCGTCGCCCGGGCCGATCCCGAGGCCCCGCAGGACGATGTTGCACCCCTCGGTCGTGGAGCCCGTCAGCGCGACGTTCTCCGGCTCTGCGTGGATGATCCCGGCGAGCCCGGCCCGCAGCGTCTCCCGCTCGGCGAGCACGCGCTCGAAGTACGGACGGCTCGAGCGCCCGTGCTCGAGCTCCTCACGCTCGACCGCCTGCATGGCCTCGACGGTCGTGCGCGGCAGCGGCCCGAACGTCCCCGCGTTCAGGTAGGCGTAGCGCTCCAGCACCGGGAGCCCCCGGCGGACGGCTACGAGGTCGATGCGATCACCGCCTCGACCGGCGCGTGATCCGAGAGGAGGGCATCGCCGAAGCGCCGCCTTGCCTCGGGCCAGGCCTCGGGGCCGCGCTCGACGTCGAGCCCGCGCACGAGGATCTGGTCGATGCCGTCGATCGGGGGAGAGAAGCCCTCCACGCCGTGCCGCCTGACGTTGAAGTCGCCGCAGAGGACGCAGCGCTCCGCGCCCGCCAGGAAGGACGCGGCCCGCTCGATCTCCGCGACCACGACCGTCGCGTCGGGGTCGTTGGACGCGTGCAGGTTGGCCAGGACGAGGTGCTCGCCGTTCGCGTCGGCCTCCACCGAGTGGCAGACCCGCCGCTGGGCGCCGCCCACCACCCAGCTCAGCCGCGAGTGGTCCGGGTTGAGGACGAGGCGGCGGTGGCGCCCCACCTCGAAGTGCGGGTTGACGAGCAACGCGTTCGCCTGGCCCGTGAGGCTCGAGCGGAAGCGCATTGGATCGCGCGCGGTCACGCGCCGGGCGATCGGGCCGAGCCGCGCAGGCATGGTCAGCGCCCACGAGACCTGCATCCCGCTCCAGTCGTCCAGACGCCTCACCGCCCACAGCGGGAGCTCCTGCAGGGCGACGACGTCCGGGGCATCCGCGGTGACGAGTCGTACCATCCGCTCCAGGTGGAGCGCCGCCGACTGCGGATGCGTTCTCCCGTGATAGACGTTCCAGCTCCGGATCAGCAAGCGCACGCGGGCTAGTGTACGGAGCGTGCGAGGACGCTTCGTCGACCTCGTCGAGCGCCAGCTGGAGCTGTTCGAGGCCGAGAACGGGAGCCTCCTCGACGACTGCCGGGAGGCGCTCGACGCCTACAACGCCGCGTCGAAAGACGAGGCCGAGGAGCTGTACGGCGACTACGTGGACGCGGTCGACGCCGCCCGCGACGCGCTCCTCGAGTACCGCGATGGCTACGCGGCCTCGCTCGACGACGACGCCGCGGAGGAGTACGAGGCGGTCTTCAACCGCGTCGTCCTGGTCCGGCTCCCGAGCCTCGGGCTGGAGCTCGACTAGCGCATCGCCCGGAAGAAGCCCTGCGGGGCGAGCCCGGCGACGCGGCGCGTCAGCGGGTCGACGGAGCGGCCGTCGTCCTCCCGGGACTCCTTGCGCTTCACCGCTGCGCGCACGACGAAGCCCCCCACGTAGCGAATCGGCTCCGGCGGGAAGCGGCCGGAGACGCCGCGGTTGAGACCGCAGCCCGACCACTCGTCGTCACGGCCGAGCGCGGTCGAGGCGAGGATCTTGCCGGCCGTCAGGCTGGGCGCGACGCCGTTCCCCGAGTAGCCGACGCCGTAGACGATCGGGATCCTCCCGGGGAGGCGGCCGAAGACGGGCGCGCCGTCGGCGGTGCGGTCGATCGGCCCGCCCCAGGCGTTCGTCACCTCGACGCCGGCCGCCGAGGGGACGAGGCGCACGAGGTCGTGGCGAAGCGACCGCTCGGTCGCGGGGGGCGTGGCGCCGAGGAACTCGTCGTCCACTCGGCCACCGAAGACGTGGCGGTGCCCGCCCTGGCCGAACGCGATCCGGCCGTCACGGGTCGTCCGGTAGTAGTGCACCATCAGGCGGCAGTTGGAGATCGACTCGCCGCCGGTCCAGCCGGCCTCCCCCAGGCGCTCGGGCATCGGCGCCGTGGCGATCATGTCGCTGGCGACCGCCACGACCGCCCGGCGAAGCTCGGGCACCGACGCGAGCCACGCGCCCGTCGCGAGAACGACGGCGCCGGCCTCGACGGCGCCCGCCGGCGTGCGGACGACACCCCGCTCGCGGTCGAGCTCGACGAGGGGCGTCCCCTCGAAGATCCTCACGTCCCGCGCCGCGGCCACCCGGCGGAGGCCCCGCGCCAGGAGCGCGGGCTGGACGGTCGCCGCCCCGGCTTCGAACGCGGCGCCGAGGTGGACCGGGGACCCCGTCCGCCGCTGCACCTCCTCCGCGGAGAGGAGCTCGAACGGCTGCTCGCCGGCGCGGGCGGCCGCCGCGACGGCGCCCTCCCAGGCGCCGACCTGCGCGCGCGACGTGGCCGTCCAGAGCCAGCCGCCGCGCCGGTAGTGGGCGTCGATGCCCTCCCGCTCGCAGAAGGCGCCGAGCTCGTCGACGGCCTCGGCCGAGGCGCGGACGAGCCTGAAGGCCTCCTCCTCGCCGACCCGCTTGACCAGCGTCTCGACCTTCGGCCACCAGGAGAGCGCGAAGCCGCCGTTTCGCCCGGACGGCCCCCCGCCGCAGATGTCCGCCTCGAGGAGGACGACCGAGGCGCCCGGCTCGAGCTCCTTCACGCGCAGGGCCGTCCAGAGGCCCGTGTAGCCGCCGCCGACGACGCAGACGTCGGCCCGCAGCGTCGCGGCGAGCGTCTCGACGGCGACGCCCTCCTCGGCGGCGAGCGCCTCCTGGAGCCAGAGCGACCGGGGCACGGGCCCCAATCTAGATGACGCCCTGGGCCTCCCGGTCGGCCGAGCCGGCGTCCGCGCCTGCGCTCTGGAGAGGCAGGCTCACCTCGAAGGTCGTCCCCTCCCCCACGGCGCTCGTGAGCCCGAGCTCGCCGCCGTGCGCCTCGGCGATGGCCCTGGCGATCGTCAGCCCGAGGCCCGTTCCCCCGATCGCGCGCTCCTGCGCGCCCTCGGCGCGGAAGAAGCGGTCGAAGAGCCGGCGCTGGTCCTCGGGAGCGATACCGATGCCGTCGTCGGAGACCGCCACCCTCACGCCCTCCCCGTTCTGTGCGAGCGCCACGAGGACGTGGCCGCCGGGCTCCGTGAACTTGACGGCGTTGGAGACGAGATTGTCGAGGAGCTGCGCGAGCCGCGCGCGATCGCCGCGCAGCGGCGGGACCGGAGCCGCCTCCAGGCGAAGCTCGACGCCGCGCGCGTCGGCCGCGGGGCGGAGCGCCTCCACGGACTCGGCCGCCACAGCGGCCAAGTCGACCTCGCCGGCGCGGAGGGTCAGCTTCCCCGACTCGATCTGCGCGACGAGGAGGAGGTCGCTGACGAGACGCAGGAGCCGGCCGGAGTTCCGCTCGACGACCTCCAGGAAGCGCCGGTGCTCGGCGTCCAGCGCCGGGTCGGCCAGCACCAGCTCGAGGTAGCCGGTGATCGACGTCAGCGGGGTCCGCAGCTCGTGCGACACGAGCGCGACGAACTCGTCCTTCAGGCGGTCGAGCTCGCGCAGCCGGTCGTTCTGCTCGATCAGCAGCCGCCTGGCCGCCTCGGCCTCGGCCAGCGCCGCGCGCTCCCGCTCGTACAGGCGCTGCCGCTCCTCGCCGGCATGCTCCAGCTCACGCACGAGCCCGACGAGCCGGAGGAGCACGAGACCGGAGAGGAGGGCGGCGCCGACGACGATGACGACGATCCCGTCGATCTCCCCGGAGATCACCTCGACCGCGAGCACCGTGGGCGCGGTTACGACCGCGAGCGCCAGCGCGCCGAGGCGCCAGAGGGTCAGGCCCTCCCGGCGGCGGCCGGGGGCGGGAGGGGCGGCCATCGAGGGGTCGAGCGCGGCCGTGCCGACGCAGAGGTAGCCGAGGAGCCAGACCGCGTCCAGCCACTTCCCGGGGCTCCCGCCGTGCAGCTCGAGCGCGAGGAAGGCGACGTCGGCGACGATGTTCAGGGCGAGGGCGCCCGCCAGCAGGAGGACGGCCGGCGTCCGCCGTCCGGGAACGAAGAGCAGACGGACGAGCAGGGTGAGGAGGAGCACGTCCATGAGCGGGTAGGCGGCGGAGAGCGCCCGGTCGACGTGCGAGAGGCTCGCGTCGGCGGCGTACGGGTCGACGAGGAAGACCCACGAGACGACGAACGCCGCCACCGTCACGATCGCGGCGTCGAGCGCCCCCGCCCGCTCCTGGTCTCGGCCCGCGCCGCGGTGGCGGGCCAGGAGGAGCAGGCCGGCGGCGACGAGCGGATAGCCGAGCAGGTAGAAGAGGTCGGCGAGCGACGGGAACGGATCCTGCTCGAGCACGAAGCCGTACACGTGCCAGGTGATCTCGCCGGCGACGAACGCCCCGAAGCCGGCCCCGAGCAGGAGCCACGGCGCCGGCCGCGCGGGCCGGTGGACGAGGACACCGGCGAAGACGGCCAGCACCCCCGATGCTGCCAGGGCGTCGTAGAAGACGGCCCGCCCGAGCTCGGAGGGAACGGCGAGGAAGACCGCCAGGAGCGCGAGACCGAGCCCGCCGTACAGGACGGGCAGGCGGGCGGTCCACGCAGGGGACGTCTCGACGGTCCTCACCACCGGATCCATCGGCCCGGGCAACCCGATCCTTGACGACCGAGGAGATCTCAGCGCCCGCCGAAGTGGTGCGCGGCCGGCATGGCGCTACGCACCTCGGCGTCCCCGGCGACCCGGCGCGCGAGCGGCGAGAGCGAGACAAGCTCGGAGACGAGCACGTTGCGGTTCCGGTCGACCCGCTCGTAGCGGCCGCGGGCGAGGAGCAGCGGCTCGCCGCGCACGAGCGCCCGGTAGCGCTCGTAGACGGGCGGCGGGACGATCAGGTTCACCTGGCCGTGCTCGTCCTCGATCAGCATGAAGACGACGCCGCTCGCCGTCGCCGGCCGCTGCCGCGCGACCGCCAGGCCGGCAACGGCGACCCGGGAGCCGTGCGGCGCCTCCGCGAGGTCGGCGCTCGACAGCACCTCCCCCGGCAGGTGCGGCCGCAGGAGCTCGAGCGGGTGGAGGCCGACGGAGAGGCTCGTGAGGCGGTAGTCGGCGAGCATCCGCTCCCAGGGCGTCTGCTCGGCCAGCTCGGGGATCTCGCTCGTCGGCTCCAGGGGAAGCGCGAGCTGCCGGCTCTCGCCGCCGTCGCCGGCGCTCGCCGAGCGAGGAGCGAGGCCGAGGCGCCAGAGGAGCTGCCGGCGCGGCCAGCCCAGCGAGTCGCAGGCTCCGCTCGCCACGAGCGCCTCCAGCGCCGGCCGGTCGAGCGGGGCGCGGCGCGCGAGGTCGGCGACGCTCCCGTACGGGCCGCCGGCCTCGCGCTCCTCCACGAGCGCGACCGCGGGCGTCTCCCCCAGGCCCTTCACGTACCCGAGCCCGACGCGGACGGCGCCGCCCTGGAGCCGGCACCTCGCCTCGCTCCGGTTCAGGTCGGGCGGCAGCACCTCGACGCCGCGGCGCTGCGCGTCCCGCACGAGGCTCGCGGGCGGGTAGAAGCCCATCGGCTGCGCGTTCAGGAGCGCGCAGAGGAACTCCTCCGGGTAGTGGTGGCGGAGCCAGGCCGACTGGTAGGCGAGGAGCGCGAAGGCGGCCGCGTGCGACTTGGGGAAGCCGAAGGAGGCGAAGCCGGCGAGCTTCGTGAAGACGAGCTCGGCGGTCTCGAGGTCGGCGCCGTTCGCCTGTGCCCCCTCGAGGAAGCGGCGCCGGTAGGCCTCCATCGCGTCCAGGCTCCGCTTGCGGCTCATCGCCCGGCGCAGGCCCTCGGCCTCGCCCACGGTGAAGCCGGCGAGCGCGACGGCGACGTCCAGCACCTGTTCCTGGAAGATGATCGCCCCGAGCGTGTCGCGCAGCGGCTCGGCCAGGGACGGGTGGTCGTAGGGCGGGACGTAGTCGGGGTCCTCGCGCTTGCGCTGGCGCCGCTCGATGTACGGGTGCACCGCCTTCCCCTGGATCGGCCCCGGGCGGACGAGCGCCACCTGGATCGTGAGGTCGTCGAGGTTCTCGGGGCGCGTGCGCAGGAGGCTCTGCATCTGCGCGCGGCTCTCGATCTGGAAGAGCCCGACGGTGTCCGCGTCCTGGATCTCCCGGTAGACACCGGGGTCGTCGAGCGGGATGCGGGAGAGGTCGATCGGCTGGTTGCGAAGGAGCGCGATCTGCTCGACGCACTCCTCCACGGCGGAGAGCATCCCCAGCCCGAGCAGGTCGATCTTCAGGAACCCCGCGTCGGCGCAGGAGTCCTTGTCCCACTGGCAGTTCTGGCGGCCCTCCATCGCCGCCGGCTCGACGGGGACGAGCTCGACGAGCGGCCGCGAGGAGATGACCATGCCGCCCGGGTGCTGCGACAGGTGGCGCGGCAGGCCGGCGATCTCGCCGCAGAGCTCCCGGAACGCGCGCCAGCGCGGCGAGGCGAGCCGGGCGTCCGTCCCGGGCACGTGCTCCATGTCCTCCCCCACCTTGCGGGCGTTCCAGCCCTCGGAGACGCGCGCGAGCCGCTCCAGCTCGGCCTGCGGGAGCCCGAGCGCCTTGCCGACGTCGCGGATGGCGCCGCGGGCGCGATAGGTGGCGAAGCTCGCGACCAGCGCGGAGTGCTCGCGGCCGTAGCGCTCGGTGACCGCGACGATCAGCTTTTCGCGGATGTCGCGCGGGAAGTCGAGATCGATGTCGGGCACCGACCGGAGCTCCCGGTTGAGGAAGCGCCCGAGCGCGAGGCCCGCGTCGACGGGGTCGACGTGCGAGAGCCCGGTGAGGTAGCAGACGATCGAGCCGACCGAGCTCCCCCGGCCGCGCCCCGGTGGCAGCAGATGGCGGGGCGAGCCGGGGCCGCGCACCTCCGCTGCGACGTCGCGCGCCAGCTCGAGCACCTCCCAGTGGAGGAGGAAGAAGCCGGAGAGCCCGAGCTCGGCGATCAGGGCCAGCTCCTCGCGCAGGCGCTCGTCCGCGCGGGCGCGGAGGCCGTGCGGCGCGTGACGGTAGCGCTCCGCGAAGGCGCGGCGGCAGACCTCGGCGAGCTGGACGTCGGCCGGCGTCGGGCCGTCGGAGAAGTCCGGGTAGCGGTAGCCGAGCTCGTGCGTGAGGTCGAAGGTGAGCCGCTCGGCCAGCTCGAGGGTGGCGCGGACGGCGCGGGGGTCGTCGGGAAAGCGGGCGGCGGCGTCCTGCGGCGCCAGCAGCACGCTCTCGCGGTTTCCCCGGCGCTCGGCCTCGCAGCCCTCGAGGGAGGTGCGGTTCTTGACGGCGACGAGGACGTCCTGGAGCCGGGTCCGGCGCGGGTGGTGGGCGTGGACGTTGCCGGTGGCGACCGTGCGGACGCCGAGGTCCTCGGCGAGGTGGCGGAGGGCGGCGTTCCGGCGCGCGTCGCCCCGCTCGTACGGGCGCTGGAGCTCGACGTAGAAACGGTCGCGGCCGAAGGCGTCGGCGAGCCGGGCGGCCCCGTTCGGGTCGCGGACGGCGAGACCGTGCCGCGCGCAGCCGGAGAGGCAGACGAGGCCCTCGCTCAGCTCGGCCACGAGGGCCGGATCGAGCCGCGGGTTCAGGCGCTCGTGCGCGTGCGCGGCGGTGAGGAGGCGGCAGAGGTTCGCGTAGCCGGCCGGCGTCTCGACGAGGAGCGTCACGTGAGAGCCGTCGGCCAGCGTCGCCTCGGCGCCGGTGATCGGGCG